>JBCBCG010000076.1:0-18542 GCA_038530925.1 Pseudomonadota bacterium | reverse complement strand
CGGCTCCCGCACCGCGCGCCGCTTTCGCCCGCAGCCACACTTAAAACGTGCCGGAGCCGAGCGGCGCAGCGGCGACGGCGCGCAAGGAGCGGCGCTAGCGCGCCCCGCGCATGCGGCGGCGCGCGCCAAAGCGCCCCGCCGCGCCGGCGGCGAGCGGCGGGAGTTCGAAGCGATGCAGGTTCGATATTTTTTCAGTTTGATGTCGCCTTACGCCTATCTCGCCGGGCTGAGGCTCGAAGAGATCGCCGCCGCGCGAGGCGTCGCCGTCGCCTACCGCCCGTTCGACGCGCCCACCGTCTTCGCCGCGACCGGCGGGCTGCCTGTGGCCCAGCGCCATCCGGCGCGGCGCGCCTATCGTCTCCAAGATCTGCGCCGCCGCGCCCACGCCGCGCGCGCGCCGCTGATCCTCGAGCCGCCGCATTACCCGGTGGACGCGGGCCTAGCCGCGACCGCGCTTCTCGCCGCGCAGGCGGCCGGGCTCAGCGTCGGGCCCGCCGCCCATTCGCTCTTGCGCGCGGTTTGGGCCGATGGCGGCGATCTCGGCGATCCGACCGTGGTCGAGGCGGCGCTCCGCCGGGGCGGGGTGGATCCCGAAGCGTTTGCGCCCCAGCCATGCGCCGCGATCAGCGCCGCGCTTTACGAGGCGAGCACGCGGGAGGCGATCGATGCGGGCGTGTTCGGCTCGCCCTTCTACATCTTCGGCGAGGAGCGGTTTTGGGGCCAAGACCGGCTCGACGATCTTGACGGGCATCTGCGCGACGCGGCGGAGGAGCCGATCCGATGAGCGCGGCGCCCGTCCCGGCCAAACCGAAGAAGAAGAAAAAGGCGCGCGCCGGCGGGCCGGGCCTCACCATTCCCATCCTCCGCGCCTTGCGTCCGCCGAAGGAGCGCGCGCCCTCCACCGCGGCGCCGCTCACCCTGCCGCCCGAAGGGCCGGAAGCGGATCGGCTCGCCTGGGACGGCGCCGCGCTCGACGGGCCGCGCGGGCCGATCACCACCGCGCCGCCGCGGGACCATGAGATCACCGTGCGCGGCAAGCGCATCGTCGCGCGTCGCTTCGGCCCGGACAACGCGGAAGCGGCGCTGATCGCGGCGCATGGCTGGGGCGCCCATGGCGGACGCTGGACGCCGCTCGCGCAATCGCTCGCCGCGCGCGTGGCGGTGATCGCGCCGGATCTGCCGGGCTATGGTCGCAGCGATCCGCCGCCGGAGGATGAGAACCCGATCTTCGCCCATGACGCCGCCGCGCTGGCCGAGATCGCGCGCGACGCCGCGCCGCGGCTGCATCTGATCGCCTCTGGCTTCGGCGCGGAGGGCGCGGTGCGCGCGGCGCTGCGGTTTCCCGACCGGGTCGACAGCCTCACTTTGATCGAACCGGCGGCCTTCGCGCTGCTTGAGCAAGCGCAGGATCCGCGGCGCATGGAGGCGCATGACCTCGCGCTCGGCGTGCTCGCCATGATCGGTTTCGGCGACGCGGCGGCGGCCTCACGGCGCATGGCCGAGTTCTGGGGCGGCGAAGGCGCGGTCGAAACCCTAACCGAGGAGGCGCGCGCCTATCTCGGCGCCTGCGCGCCGCGCGCCGAGGCTGAGATGCGCGCGCTCTCGTTTCGCGCGCCGGGCGCGCTCTTGTTTGAAGATTACCAACGGATCACCGCGCCGATGCTGGTGATTTACTCGGAGCGCGCGCCCCTTTGCCTGCGCGCCGCCGCCGCCCGCATCCTCCGCGCCGCGCCTGCGGCGCGGCTTGAAACGTTGCAGCTCGGGCGCCCCTTCCTCTCGCCGCTGGCGGCGGACGGCCCGGCGGCGCGCTTTCTTGAAGAGCAGCTCGGCCGGCCGGAGGCTCCCTGATCCGCGCTCAGCGCGGCGCGATCGGCCAGAGCGCGATGGGCTCGGGCCCGAGATCCAGCACCTCCGCGCGCGCGCCGTCGATTTTCAGAACGCCCGCAAGCCGCCCCGCGGCGGAGATGCGCGCCCGCAGCGCCGCGGCGGGCTGAGAGCGCAAGGCGCCGATCGCCTCGAGCCGCGCGATGGCCGCCTCCGCTTCGTCGCTCTCAAAGGCGAAGGTTCCGCTCCATCCCGCGAACGGCGCCGCGCCGGTCGGGCGCGTCGCCTCGCCCGCCAGCCGAAGCCCGCCCGACGCGGCGCCCGGCCAGCTCAGCGTCACGCCGGGCCGCAGCGCCAGGCCCGTGATCTCAGGCGCGCCCTCCGCGTCGCTCGCAAGGCTCCGATCGAATAAGGCCCGGCCATCGATCTCGAGATCGAGCGGCGGCGCGCCCGGCAGGGCGGCGCCATCGATCTTCACATAAAGCCGCCGCGCGCCGACCAAGCGCTGCGCCGGTGGGCGCAGATACGCCGAGAGCGCCTCGATTTCGAACGCGCCGCCGCCGGGCGCTGTTCCCGTCAGCCCTTCCAGCGCCATGCTGAAGCGCGCCAGCGCCTCCGCCCGGTAGACATCGCCGAAAACTAGGCTCGCTTCCGCCTGCCGGGCGCTGAGCGACACCGCGCCGAACGGCGTCTCGAACCGGTGCCGGCCCGGCGCTGAGAGCGACAGGAAATCCGGCCGGTAGATCAACCCGCGCGCCAGGATCGCGGCGCTATCCCAGCGCCAGCCCTGGGCGCCGAGCCGCGGCTGCCTGAGCGTCAAATCCAGCCGCGCCGGCGCGCCGACCACCGACGCCGCCTCAAAGCCGGCGTCCCACCCCTCAGCGCGCAAAGCCTCCGCCCGCTCCGCCACCGCCGTCTCAAGCCGCGACGCCTCGACGAACCACCAGGCGAACCCGGCCGCCAGCAACAACACCACCGCGGCCGCCGCCGCCTGAAACTTGCCCATCGGCCCTCCCATCCCGGCGTTCCGCGCGCTCTCGCCCTCGCGCTGGACGCGCCGCGCCGACGCAGCACCTTAGGCCAAAGCGGCGCGCCTCAGCCCCGCGAAGAGAGGAGAGCCGCCGATGCGCTGGATCGTCGCCTATTTCGCCACGTTCGCCGTGTTTCTGGTGATCGATCTGCTCTGGCTCGGCGTGATCGCCCGCGATTTTTACCGCGACGCGCTTGGCCCGCGGCTCGAAGTGGACCTCGCCATCGCCTTCGGCTTTTACGCGATCTACGTCTCGGGCTTGGTGATCTTCGCGGTGATGCCGAGCGACGAGCGCGGCCGCCTGCGCGACGCGGCGCTGATCGGCGGGCTGTTCGGGTTTTATTGCTACGCCACATACGATCTGACGAATTTAGCGACGCTGAAGGATTGGCCGGCGATCATCGCCATCGTCGACATTCCGTGGGGCGTGGTCCTGTCGGCGAGCAGCGCGCTGGGCGGCGCGGCGATCCTACGCGCGGCGCTGGGCCCGCGGCCGCAGGCCGGCTAAGCGGCGCCGCCGCGCACTGAAAGGTCAGCCCGCGGCGTCTTCGATCGCCTGCATCTGCGCGTCCGACAGGCCGAAATGATGCCCGATCTCATGCACCAGAACATGGGTGATGAGCCCGCCAAGCGTTTCGTCATGCTCGGCCCAATAATCCAGAAGCGGGCGGCGGAAGAGATAAATGCGCGTCAAGTCCTGCGGCGCGTCGAACCCGCTCGCTTGCGTCAAATCCACACCTTCGTAAAGGCCAAGCAAATCAAGCTCGTTCTTCAGCCCCACCGCGGCGAGTTGATCGCGTTCCGGATAATCGCGGATCAAAATCGCAACGCCTTGGCAATGCTGCTTGAAGGCGTCGGGCAGCGCGTCGAACGCCTCCGCCGCGATCGCCTCGAACTCCGCCAGGCTCGGCGCCTTGGCCGCCCGCCAATCCAGCGGCGTCGGCTGGCGATGCCCAGCCAAGATGTCGCCGCCCATGGCGTACTCCCGATCGGCTAATCCCGCCGCTAGCTTTCGCACAACTGTATGAAGTTGCGAAAGCGCGTCGAGCTCAGCGTGGACGATCGCCTGCGCGGCCATCGGCTCCACGCAAAAGGCGCGCTTGTCGAAATAAACGCGGCCTTCGCGCGCCGAACGCGGCCGGATGGGCGGCGCGGCGAGCCCGCCCGCCGGCACGATGGAGCGCTGCGGCGCGCCCGGCGGCGCCGCCTCGCCTTGCGGCGCGGGGCCGGAGACGCGGCTCTCGCGTCCCAGCGGCAACACCTCCGCGTCGGTGGCGGCGCCGAGACCGGACGACACGCGCCGGCGAAAGCGGCTCAGCACCGCGGGGCGCGGCGGCGCCGGCACGGGGATGGGCGCTGCGACGCCAAGCTGGGCCGTGGCCGCGCCTTTGGCGCCGCCGCCCGGTTTCAGTCCGGCGCGGATCCGGTCGAAGGCCCCGCCGATCGAAGCGGGAGGGGCGGCGGCGGCCGGAGCGGCGTCTCTCGCCGCGTCAACCGGCGCCAGCGCTTTGCGCGCGCCGCCGCCCGCCTCTTGCGCGCCGGTCGAAGCCGTGAGCTGGATCGTCTCGAGCAATCCTTCAAGCTTCGCCGTATTCACCGCCATCGGGGCCGGCGGCGCCGGATTTTGCTCGGCTTTTTGGACTGCGCTCACCTTAACGCCCCTCGCATCGCGCCGACAGCGCAGCGTCGCCGCCGCGCGGTCGGCGGCGTTAAGGCTCAACCTCCCGCAAAACCCTCAATGCTTTCTGAACGCAAATCCAGACGGCGCCGCCGCGCGGCGCGCCGTCACAGCGCCGCCAAAACCGCTTCCGCGCCCGAGGCGTCCGCAGTGGCGGGCGTATCCTCGATCATCAGCTTGGCGACCACGCCATCCTCGATGATCGCCGCGAAGCGCTTCTGGCGCATGCCGAGCCCGAAGGCGGAGAGATCGAGCTCCAGCCCCATCGCCTTGGCGAAGGCGCCTGAGCCGTCGGCGAGCATGGTGATCGCCCCGCCGGCGCCGGTCGCCTCCGCCCAAGCGCTGACGACGAAAATGTCGTTGACCGCGACGCATGCGACGAAATCCACGCCTTTGGCTTTCAGCGCGTCGAGATGGGTCACGTAACCAGGCAGATGGTTGGCGTGGCAGGTCGGCGTGAACGCGCCCGGAACGCCGAACAGCACGGCTCTTTTGCCGGCGAAGAGACCGCTGACGGTCACCTCTTGCGGCCCGTCGGCCGAGGGCGTTTGAAACGTGGCGTCCGGCAGCTTGTCGCCTTCTTTGATCATCTCGAAGCTCCTAAGCGGTCGCGGCCCCTGCTGGGCGGCGGCGCGCGGCGATCCGCCGCACATGCGCGCACATAGCGCGGCGGCGCGGCGGCGTCACCCCCGGGCGCGCGCCGTTGCGCGCGCGGGAAGGCTGCGCAGCGCGCCGCCTTGGCGACGCTTATATTTCAAACGCCTCAGGATCGCCGGACAGCGGCTCGGCGCCCTCTTCCGTCATGAGGATCGTGCGGCCGAGCCGCAAAAGCCCGGTCTCGGTCGGCGCTTCGGCGCATAGATGCAGCGTCGCGCCGATCGGCGTCGGCGCGCCGGCGCCGGCGTCGACGGCCAGGCTCCCTTCGCGCCACTCCGGCGCTGCGGCGAGCCCGATCGCCGCCCCCGCCACGCGCCCGCCTTCGATCCCCTTCGCCGCGAGCGCCGCCTCGCCCGCCTCCGCCATCAGCCCAGCCGGCGCGCCCGGCGCCGCCGCCGCCAGCGCCGCGCCCATCGCCGCGCGCAAGGCCGCTTCGGTCCGCGCCGCCTCGGCCTCGACAGGCCCAAGGCTCGCGCTGCGGATCTCCAAGGCGTGATAGCCAAGCTGCGCCGCAGGAATGGCGATCACCACCGGCGCGCCCGCCGCAAGCGACGCCGCCGCGGCCGGCGCCGCCGCCAGAGCCGGCGCCAATCCCGGCGCCACCGCCTCCGCCGCCGGATCGAACGACGCCGGAACCGCCGGCGCGGCGCCGCCCGACTCCTCAAAGCCCAAATGAAGCGCCCGCGCGATCTCCGCCGTCAGCGCGGCGCACGAAACGCCAGGGCGGATCTCTTCGCGGATCGCCCCATGCACCGCCTCGGACAGCGCCGCCGCCTCGCGGATCAAAGCGATCTCCGCCGCGGATTTGACCAGCCGAACGCCGTTCGCCAGCCCGGTCGCATCAAGATATTGCGCGTTCCCGCAGCGCGCCAACAGGGCCCCGACGCCGGCGGCGGTGAAGCGCGGCGCGTCGAGCTCCACCCCGATGCGGGCGCGGCCAAGCTTCAACTCGAGAAGAAGATCCGCGAGCGCCGAGAACGGGTGCGGCCCATCCTGCTCCGGCGCCGCGAAAGCGCGCAGCGCGCCATCCGCCATCCAACAGCTGCGCTTAGCGGCGGGCAACGCCGCCTCCGGCCCCCACCAGAGCGGCGCGCCGCTCAGGGTCGCGAGCACCGCGGCGTGCCCGCCCGGCCCGTCCACGGGACTGGCCGCCGCGCCGGTGAGCCAGCGCATATTGGCCGGATCGCTCAGAATAAGCGCATCAAGGCCCGCCTCATCCATCGCCATCCTCAGCGAAGCGAGGCGGCGGACATATTCCTCGCCCTCGAAGGCGAGCGTCGGAGCCGGATCGGGGGGCATGGCGGGCGGTCCTTCTCTCAATGATCGAACAGAGCGGCGCGCGGAGGCTGACCGCCTTTGCCAAGAGATGTCCAGGGCGGCGCGCGGCATTCCGGCGCGGGCGCCGGCGGCGGATGTCTTTCGGGCGAGGCTGAGCTATGTCACGCCTCCGCGCTCGAAGGGCGGCGGAGCGATCGGCGAAGACGGTGGCGAGGCGATCTGCCAAGACGAGGGCGAGGGCGAAGACCGCGGCGCAGGCCGCGATGCGGCCAGGAGGCGCGAGGCGGATGACGGAACGGGTTGTCGTGTTGGGCGCCGGGCAGGCGGCGCAATCCCTGATCGAAAGCGCCCGCGCCGCCGGCTTCGAAGGGCCGATCACGCTGGTCGGCGACGAGCCGGTTCCGCCCTATCAGCGCCCGCCGCTCTCCAAAGGCTATCTTCTCGGCGAGACCACGGTGGAGCGGCTCGGGCTGAGGCCGCGATCCTTTTACGACACGGCCGGGGTTGAGCTGCGGCTGGCCGCGCGGGCCGTGGCCATCGACCGCGCGGCGCGCCAGGTGGCGCTCGCCGACGGCGCCCGGCTGCCTTACGACAAGCTCGCCCTCACGCTCGGCTCGCAAGCGAGACGTCTGCCCGAACGGATGGGTGGCGCGGCGGCGGGCGTCTACGCCGTGCGCACGCTCGCCGATGTGGACGACATGGCGCCGGAGTTCGCAGCAGGGCGGCGCGCGCTGATCGTCGGCGGCGGCTATATCGGGCTTGAGGCTGCGGCCGTCGCCCGCAAACTCGGCCTTGAGGTCACGCTGATCGAGCGCGAGCCACGCATCCTGGCGCGGGTCGCTTGCGAGGAAACCGCTTCTTATTTCCGCGCGTTGCATGAAGGCGAAGGGGTTGAACTCCTGGAAGGCGCGGCGCTTGAGCGGTTGGAGATCGGCGCGGAGGGGCGCGTTTCGGGCGGCGTTCTCACCGATGGTCGGCGCCTGGCGGCGGATTTCGCGATCATCGGTGTCGGCGCCGCGCCGAACGACGCCATCGCGGCGGAGGCGGGCCTCGCCGTCGGCGATCCCGCGATGGGCGGCGGGATCCAGGTGGGCGCGGATTGCCGAACCTCCGATCCCGACATCCTCGCCGCGGGCGATGTGGCGCGCATCGAGCATCAGGGCGCTTCAATCCGGCTTGAGAGCGTGCAGAACGCGATCGACCAAGGCGCCGTCGCCGGCCGCGTCATCGCCGGAGAGGCGGCGCTCTACGCGCCGAAGCCATGGTTCTGGTCCGATCAATATGATGTGAAACTGCAGATCGCCGGGCTCTTCCGCGTCGGCGAGCGCGCTGCGGATCTCATCGTCTCGCGGCCAGGCGCGCGGGAGGGGGCGCGGGAGGGCGCGCGCTCGATCTGGAGTTTCCAGAGCGGCGCGGGCGGCGCGCCGGCGCGGCTGATGGCGGTGGACGCGATGAACGACGCCAAAGCCTACATGACCGGCAAGCGCTGGATCGAGGCCGGCCTCTCGCCTGATCCGGCGGCGCTGGGCGACCCGGCGGCGGAGCTGAAGAGCCTTGAGACGCAGCCGACGCCGGCGCCGAGCAGCGGCGCATAACCGGCGCGCAGTCGGCGCCGCTTCGAGCTTAGAGGGCTTGACCAAGCCCGGCGGACGCGCCCCTCTCCCACCGGACACGCCGCGCAGCGCAGGGATTGGGGCTGATGATCGATCTATACACCTGGACCACGCCGAACGGGCGCAAGGTCTCCATCCTGCTCGAAGAGCTGGGCGTTCCCTATGAGGTTCACGCGATCGACATCGGCAAGGGCGCGCAATTCGAGCCCGATTTCCTGGCGATCAGCCCGAACAACAAGATCCCGGCGATCGTGGACCGCGAGGCGGGCGTCAGCCTGTTCGAGAGCGGCGCGATCCTGCTCTATTTGGCGGAGAAGCACGGTCAGTTTTTGGGCGCGGAGGGAGCGCGGCCGGCGATGCTGCAATGGCTGATGTGGCAAATGGGCGGTCTCGGGCCGATGGCCGGCCAGGCGCATCATTTCCTGCAGTTCAACCCGGGCGTCAGCGACTACGCCGAGAAACGCTTCGGCGAGGAGACGCAGCGGCTTTACGGCGTCCTCGACCAGCGCCTCGCCGGGCGGGATTACGTGGCGGACGAATACTCGATCGCGGATATGGCGATTTGGCCATGGGTCTCGCGCTTCGAATGGCAGCGCATCGATCTCGGCGAGTTTCCGAATGTGAAGCGCTGGTACCTCTCGCTGCTCGATCGCCCGGCGGTGCGGAAGGGCTATCACGTTCCCAAGGAGATGGGCGAGATACCGCGCCCCTGACCCGCGTCGCGCCGCCTCCGGCGCGGGAGGAATGGCGGCGGGAGGGATCGACCCTCCCGCCGCCATTCGCGAGCGGGCGGCGCCCGCGGCGCTTCGAAGGCGGCCTTGCGACGCCCTTGTTCCCACTTAGGAGTGGAACCGGCACTCTTCTTCGCCGCACCGCGGCGGGCGCGGGCGTGAAGGCGCGGGCTCGCGGGTTTGTCTGGCGCGATGGCGGCGCTAAGGGTGAGCAAACGAGTGCGACGCCAGGAAACGAGATGCGGGAGGGATTGAGGGTGAGCGGACAGGACGAAACCGGAGAGATCGGGCATTTCATCGCCGGCGCGCGCGTCGCTGGGCGTTCGGGTCGGCGGAGCGACGTGTTCAACCCGGCCACCGGTGAGGCGCAAGCGCGGGTCGCTCTCGCCTCGAGCGCTGAAGTCGACGCGGCGGTCGAGGCGGCGAAGGCCGCGCAGCGAGGCTGGGCCGCGACCAACCCGCAAAAGCGCGCCCGCGTGATGATGAAATTCGTCGAGCTGCTCCATCGTGATATGGACCAGCTGGCCGAAGCGATCTCGCGCGAACATGGCAAGACCCTGCCGGACGCCAAAGGCGATGTGATCCGCGGGCTTGAGGTCGCCGAGTTCTGCATCGGCGCGCCGCATCTTCTGAAAGGCGAGTTCACCGAAGGCGCCGGGCCCGGCATCGACATGTTCTCGATGCGCCAGCCCCTCGGCGTCGTCGCCGGGATCACGCCGTTCAACTTCCCGGCCATGATCCCGATGTGGAAGTTCTGCCCGGCGCTGGTCGCGGGCAACGCCTTCATCCTCAAACCTTCCGAGCGCGATCCGTCCTGCCCGATGCTGCTGGCCGAGTTGATGCTGGAGGCCGGCGCGCCGCCGGGCGTGCTCAATGTCGTGAACGGCGACAAGGAGGCGGTGGACGCGCTCCTCGATCATCCGGACATTGAGGCGGTCGGCTTCGTCGGCTCGACGCCGATCGCCGCCTATATCTATGAGCGCGCCGCCGCCGCGGGCAAACGCGCCCAATGCTTCGGCGGCGCCAAGAATCACATGATCATCCTGCCGGACGCGGATCTCGAGCAAGCCGCGGACGCGCTGATCGGCGCAGGCTATGGCGCGGCGGGCGAGCGCTGCATGGCGGTCTCGGTCGCGGTGCCGGTGGGCGAGGATACGGCGGATCGGCTGGTCAAGACGCTGATCCCGAAGGTCGAGGCGCTCAAGATCGGACCCTACACCGGGGGAGACGACGTCGATTTCGGACCGCTCGTCACAGCGGAGGCGCGCCGGCGCATCATCGGCCTTGTCGATCAAGGCGTCGAAGAAGGCGCGCGCCTGGTGGTCGATGGCCGCGACTTCCGCCTGCAAGGCTATGAGGGCGGCAATTTCATGGGCGCCTGCCTCTTCGACAACGTCACGCCGGAGATGGAGATCTACCGCACCGAGATTTTCGGCCCGGTGCTGAGCGTGGTGCGCGCCAAGGATTACGAGGACGCGCTGCGCCTGCCGATGGAGCATGAATACGGCAACGGCGTCGCCATCTTCACGCGCGACGGCGATGCGGCGCGCGACTTCGCCAGCCGCATCAACATCGGCATGGTCGGGGTCAATGTGCCGATCCCGGTGCCGCTGGCCTATCACACCTTCGGCGGCTGGAAGCGCTCGGGCTTCGGCGACCTCAACCAGCATGGGCCGGACGCTTTCCGCTTCTACACCCGCACCAAAACCGTCACAGCGCGCTGGCCGTCGGGCGTCAAGGATGGCGCGGAGTTCGTGATCCCGACTATGAAATAAACGGGAGAGCCGCCCGCATCGCCTGGCTTATGACCCAATCCACGAGCCATCGGGGCCTATCGCTGAGCGATCTCGACGGACTCGCCATGCGGGCGGGGCTGCTGAAGCAATTCCGCATGTTCCAAGAGAACGAGATGCCGATCGCTTGCGTGATTTGGGCGCTCGCCGCTGATGACGTTGTGGATCGTATCCGCTCCGGACGGTTTCGTCTGAAGCCTCAGGAATGGCGGTCCGGCGAAACGCCGATTGTCGTTGAGGCGATCGCACCCTTTGGCGACTCAGCGATACTGCGTGATGAAATTCAGGAGGAGCTCGAGCGAACGCGACATTCTGCGACGCGCAAACAAGGAGCGCAGCATCAATGAATTGCTATTTGATTTCCCCAGATGTTTCGCCAAATGTTGGAACTGGCTTCGAGTTAAGGCCTTTAAGCGACAAGGAAACAGAATTGACACGCGACTCTTGGCAGCACCCCCGGGACATAAAGCTCACGCCAGACTTTAATTTTTCAAGCTGCACTCGCAGCGCAGTAAATAAATCCGCCGCAATAGTAAACACACCCTTTGATATTCCTAATGTTATCGGTGACTTAACTATAAGCGCGAAAAGTGCTCCTGCCCTTTGTGATGCTCTGAAGAGCGCAATTGATGATCTTGGCTCCAGTATCTGTGATTTTATTGAAATACCTGAGATTTGGAATCGCCTAGCTGGTTGGAGCAAAATTGAGAAAAAGTTCTTTTGACGTCTCTGCGTCGAAGGGTGAACAGTTGGGATCCTGAAGAAGCAGACATTGCACAGAACTTCAAAAAAGATGGAACTTTTTTCTATATCCTCGGTGCAAAGCGAGTGATTCTGAAGGAATCGTTACAAGCTGCCCCACTTTGGCGCGACACCAAAACATTAGATCCACTGTGCACTGATGAATTTAAAGAGCTGTTTGAAAGCCTTGGTGCAAAAGGGATTTGGTTTGAAAAAATAGAAGTGTCATGAGGCGATCGCTTGGCCGCGAGCGGCGAGACATAATGAGACGGTAGAGGCTTACGTGGATTTCGCGCTCACTGAAGAACAGCAAGCGGTGTTTGAGATGGCGCGGGGCTTCGGCGCTGAGCGCATCGCGCCGCATGCGCTGGATTGGGAAGACGCCGGGACGATCCCGCGCGCTCTGCTTCGGGAAGCGGGCGCGCTGGGGCTCGGCGGCGTCTATGTCGATCCCGAGTTCGGCGGCTCGGGCCTCAACCGGCTCGATGCGGCGCTGATCTTCGAGGCGCTCGCCATGGCCTGCCCGTCCGTCGCGGCGTTCCTCTCGATCCACAATATGTGCGCCGGGATGATCGACGCCTATGGCGACGCGGCGATGAAGACGAAGCGCTTGCCGAGCCTCTGCGCGCTGGAAACCGTCTGTTCCTATTGCCTGACTGAGCCTGGCTCAGGCTCCGACGCCGCCGCGCTGCGAACCCGCGCCGACCGCGATGAGGAAGGCTGGCGGCTCACCGGAACCAAAGCCTTCATCTCCGGCGGCGATTTCTCAGATCTCTACATCGTGATGAGCCGGACCGGCGGCGATGGCCCGCGCGGGATCTCCGCCCTTCTGGTCGAGGCGGGCGCGCCGGGCCTCAGCTTCGGCGCGCAGGAGCGGAAGATGGGCTGGAAGGCCCAGCCGACGGCGCAGCTCCAATTCGACGCGTGCCGCGTTCCGGCGGACAACCTGCTCGGCGAGGAAGGCGAGGGGTTCGCCTACGCGATGGCGGGCCTTGATGGCGGGCGGCTCAACATCGCCGCCTGCTCGCTCGGCGCGGCGCAGACGGCGCTCGACAAGGCGCTGGCTTACGCCGGCGAACGCCGCGCCTTCGGCCAGACGCTGGATCAGTTCCAGGGGCTGCAGTTCAAGCTGGCGGAGATGGAGACGCTGCTCCAGGCGGCGCGGGTGTTTCTGCGCCAGGCGGCCTGGTCGCTCGCTCGCGGCGCGCCGGACGCGACGAAGCGCTGCGCCATGGCGAAGCTGTTCGTGACGGACATCGCCTTCGACGTGGCCAATGACGCGCTGCAAATCCATGGCGGATACGGCTATCTGCGCGATTATGGGCTCGAGAAGATCGTGCGGGATCTGCGCGTGCATCAGATCTTGGAAGGCGCGAACGAGATCATGAAGGTGATCATCAGCCGGGCGCTGCTGAGCGAGCGGGATCGGAGGTGAGCTCTTCGCGACTTCTCGCCGCTCATCGCAGGACCCAGGCGCAGCGATGAGCGGCGAGAAGCCGCGAAGAGCGACACGATAGAAGGGAGGCCGCAATGGAGATCGGGTTCATTGGGCTCGGCAAGATGGGCGCGCCGATGGCGGGCAATCTCGCCGCGGATGGGCAGGTCGTGACGGGGTTCGACGTCTCTGGGGCGCGCGCGGTCGGCGCGCAGCCCGCGGCGAGCGCGGCGGAGGCCGCTTCGGGGCGCGAGGCGGTGGTGACGATGCTGCCGGACGGGCCGATCCTGCTGTCGGTTTATGAGGAGATCCTCGGCGCCGCCGCGCCGGGAACGCTTCTGCTCGATTGCTCCACCGTGGATGTGGAGAGCGCGCGCGCAGCGCATGCGCTCGCGGCGAAGACGGGGATGCTCTCCATCGACGCGCCGGTCTCTGGCGGCGTCGGCGGCGCGGAGGCTGGGACGCTCACCTTCATGGCTGGCGGGACTGAGGAGGCCTTCGCGCGGGCGGCGCCGCTGTTCGAGATCATGGGAAAGACGGCGGTGCGGTGTGGCGGGCCGGGCGCCGGGCAGGCGGCGAAGATCTGCAACAACATGATCCTCGGCGTCTCGATGATCGCGGTGTGCGAGGCCTTCGCGCTGGGGGACGCGCTGGGGCTCGAGCGGGCGCGGCTTTTCGACGTGGTCGCAACCTCATCAGGCTCTTGCTGGTCGATGAACACTTATTGTCCGGCGCCCGGCGTCGGGCCGGAAAGCCCCGCCGACCGCAATTACGTACCAGGCTTTTCAGCGGCGCTGATGCTCAAGGATCTCGGGCTTAGTCAACAAGCGGCGGCGACCGCCGGCGCGGCGACGCCGCTCGGCGCAGCCGCGAGCGCGCTCTACCAGAACCTTGTCGACGAAGGCGGCGGCGGCCGCGATTTCTCAGCGATGCTGGAGCATATCGCGGCGATGAAAGCGGACTGACGCGGGTCTTGCGTGCGAACCTGCGTTCGCCGCCGGTTCTGGGAGCCGGCGGCGCCGTTCATCTCATGCGGATCCGCGGGCGCGCACATGCAGGCGCGGCCAGGCGTGGAGAGAGGCTTGCTGCGCGTAAATCGCTTGGAGCCAGCCAGGTTTAGCCAACGCTTTCAGCGCTTCGGCGTCCATATCGTTGATTTTCTCAGCGTTGATGGACAGGAAGCGGAAGGGCTGAGAGACAGGCTCGTTCCGAGCGCCGCCGCGCACTGTGATGCTCCGCGTCTCGAAGAGATCATGCTCTTTCAAATACTCAGTCAGTTCCTTGGTGCGCGCCCAATCATTCTGAAGCTGCGCGAGGAAGGTGTAGACCGTCGTCAAATATTGCGACGGTTTTCCATCATTGAACAGGGGCTCGCCTGTCGTGGTGGAAAGGGAGCGTGACGCAGCGTCGATCAAGACGAGATTGCGCTCTCCTTTCGAGTCCTTGGCGAACAGGAACGGGTGCTGGCGAAAATACGCAGGCACATAGGATCCTTTGGGAAAGGCGCCGGCGTCGTCGATGAATGCGTTCTCGCCGCGCGCGACGCCCATCACCACGCATGGCGATCTTTGCTCGCCAACGAAGACGATCGGATAATGGGCGCAGGCTGGCGCGAACTCCTCAAGCGTGATCGGCGCCATGTGCATCTTCTTGGCGAACGTGAATACATTGGCCGCTCGATCGACGCGGAGCTCTCCGTGCTTCTCAAGAGACAGAACTTCAGGTTGTTCAAGCACGCCCGATGATTGCGCCGCCTGCTCGGCGCGGTCCGCCGCGTCAGGATCGATGCGCTCCGGCTCCGTCGTCACCCGCGCCGCGCCGTTCGCTTGGTTCTGCTCCATCATTCGCTCCGTTGCGCCCGCTCCCACCGCTCGCTTCGCGGAGGCGATACCACAGATCGCGCCGCCTCTCCAAGACATCACAAGATCTACGGCGATCAAACGGGTGCGGAACGGGGCGCGCGCGCCGCGAACACAACCGCTCCAGGAAGGTTTTCCACGGCGGAAGCGCCGCGAGGTGTTGAATACCTTAATTTTTTTACCCATGATTTCGGTAGCGTCTGGTGACGGCGGCGCGAGCGCCGTCCTGTTTCGGGCGGTGACGGTTCGGGGATCGAGGGTCGGGGCATGTTTCAAAGGCGATCTCGCGAACCCAAACGAGAGGGCGGTTTCGCGCGCGCCTCCAGCGAGCCGCAAGCGCGGCGGCTCGGCGAGGCGGCGCAAGCCGATGTGAGCCAAGGCGAGACCCTCGCGGCCTTGCGCGCGGCGGGGCTGGGCGATCATGCGGCGCCTGCCGGCGCGCCGGCGGGCTCTCTCGATCTCCCGAGCGCGATCCGCGCTTACGGCGAGGCGATGCTGGTGTTCGCCAACGACGCGGAATGGTCGAGCGCGCGGATCCGCGAGGCGCATGCTTTGCTCGCCGCCGCCGCGCGGCTCAACCAGATCGTCATCGCCAAAGGGCCGGGCCCGGAAGGCGCGCTCGCGCCCGTGGGCGTCGCGGTGTGGGCGAAGGTGGATGGAGCGATCGACGCCCGCCTGAAGCGCCTCTCCTCGTCTGGGCGGCGCCCGCAGCTCGAAGCGGATGAATGGCGCTCGGGGGAGACGCCCTGGCTCATCGCGCTCGCCGGCGCGCCCACAGTGCGGGAGGCGACCTGCCGAAAGCTGGCGGACGTGCTCGGCCGGCCGCCCATGATCGAGACCTTCGCCCATGGGCCGTTCGCCGATTGACGCGCGCGGCCGCGTCCGCCGCGCTCACGACACCAAGTTGGAGCGGCGACAGGCCGCGGGCCCGAATTCGGCGGAGGGATCGGGCGTGGCGGCGAGAGGCGTCGCCGGCGCGATGCGAGAGGCCACGCGCATCCGATCGTCGACGCAGACATCCTGTCCGGCGCTGCCCGCGTTAAAGCCGAACCCGCCATCGCCGCAGCCCGACCCGTCGCCAAACATGTTCCATTGCTGTCCGTTAGGCCCGTAAGAGAGGCCTCCGACCAGGAAGCGGCGCGCGTTTCGATCGAAGCCGAACCCCCAGGCGGAGTCCGGCTCCAGAGCGCCGAGCCCCCAACTTCCCAGCGGCGCCTCGCCTTTGAAGCCGTGGATCTCGAAGCAAAGCACATCGCGCCCGCGCGCCACCGCCTGGCCGGCGCCCTCGCGCAGCGCGAACGCGCCCTCGATCCGGTAGCCGTCCGCGCCGAGCCAGGTGAACCGATACGCATCCGCCGCCGCGGCGACGCCGCCCGCCACGACAAGGAACACCGCCGCCAACGCCATCGGCGCCGCCGCGCGCAGGCGCGCATCGCGCCGATCCATGCCCTGACGTCCGTTCATCGTCGCGCGCCTCCTCATGGCCGTTCAAGATCGCGTCTCGAAACTGTTTCTGAGCGGAGTTTCGAGGGCGAAAGAGGCGGCCTTTGGGCGCCGGCGCCGCGCCGTTCAACGCATCGTGAGCGGGCGGCGCCTCGTATTTGGACGCTGGCGCGGTAGGTTGAGTGGAGCGGGCGAGCGGCGCTGCGCTCCCGAGCGCGCGCCGGATTGAGGAAGAGAGAGCAGGATGATGACGCAAGGGCTTCGCAGGCGCGAGGACCGCCGCGGCGCCTCGACGGGCCGCGGCGCTTGGAGCGGCCGCGGCGCGGCGCTTAGGGCGTGTCTCGCCGCGCTCGCGCTGGCGGCGGCGAGCGCGGCGCAGACGGCCGCGGCGTCACCGGATCCCGCATCGGCTCCGAAACCACTCGCCGCGCCCGCGATCACGCCGCCTCCGGGCGCCCCGCCGCCCGCGCCATCGGCGCTGGCCGCGTGGCGCGAGGCGGCGGCGCGGCTCGCAGGCGGGCGCGCCGAGCCGGGTCCCGTGAACCGATTGATCCTCGCCGCCTCGCCCTGGCTGCGCGCGCGCGGGCGCGATCCAATGGATTGGCGCAGCCTGAACGACGCGGCGAGCGCTCGCGCCGCCAGCCGCGCCGCAACGCTGCGCGGCGCGCCTCTGATGATCGTTCTGCCGCCGCCGCCGTGCCAGCCCTGCGGCGCAAGATCGAGCGCTGAGACCTTGGATCTGCGCGACGCCGATCTCGCCGGCGCGCTCAACGCGGCGTTCGTGGTCGCGCTGATCGGGCCGGAGGCGCCGCCCGCGCTCGCGGCGCGTTATCGAGCGGCGGCGGCGCGGCTCGGCGCCGCGACGGGCGCGCGCTCCATCATCCTCTGGGCGCGGCCCGACGGCGCGCCGTTCTTCGCGGCGCAGCCGCGCGCCAACGCTGACCTGCGCAAAGCCGCTGCGGCGATCGAAACCGCCTGGGCGGCGGATCGCGCGACGCTGGGCGCCATGGCGGAGGCCGCCTCGCGCGGCGCGGCGCTGGCGCGGCCAAGCGCGGAAGCGGCGGATCCCGAGGCTCTGCGCGCCGCGCTCGCCCGCGCCGCCGCGCCGTGGATCGCCGATCCGGCGCTGGCGGCGGCGGCGGCGCGGCCCGAGGAGGGCGCGCTCTTCCTGCTCGATCGCTGGCGCCGCGAGGGCGATGAAGGCGCGCTGAGCGCCGCCGGCGCCTTGCTTGAGACGCTGCTGCGCGAGGAGGCGAAAGCCGAAAGCGGAGCGCCGCGCATCTTTCGCCTTGCGCCGCGGCTCGATGGCGCGCCCGCGCTCAAGATCGCGCGCCTTGGCGAGCAGGCCCGGATCGCTAAGGCGTTCCTCGCCGGTTGGGAGGCGACTGGCGATGCGCGCCTGCGCGCGGCGGCGACGCGGGTGCTCGACGCGGCGCTCAAGCATTTGCGCGCGGGGGACGGCGCTTTCATCGGCGCGATCGCGCGCGCCGCGCCGAGAGCCTCCACCGATCCGCGCGCGCCGCTGCGCGGGAACGGCGCGATGATCGCCGCGCTCGCCGACGGCGCGGCGGCGCTGGATCGCGGCGACTGGGGCGCCGCGGCCGCGCGCGCGGCCGATGCGATTTGGGAGCGGCGCAGCGGCTTTGACCCAAGCGCGGGAGAAGCGGCCTCGGCGGCGGATCTCGCGGCGTTCGGACTTGGCGCGCTCGCCTTAGCCCGGCCGGGCGCGCCGGCGCGCCACGAAGCCCGCGCCTGGGCCTTCGTCGCGCCGGCGCTTGCGCCGCGCGCCGCAGCCCCTGCTTTTTGGGGAGGCGAGAGCGCTGATCCGGAGCCTGTCCTGCGCCTGGCCGCCGCGCTGCGCCGCCGAGAGGGCGGATTGCAGCTCCACCGGAAAGCCAAAGGCGCGCTCCATGCCGCGGCGGGCCTCATCGCCGGGCCGAGCGCACCGGCGCGCCCCGGGCTGCTGGAGGCGGTTGCGATCGCGCTCGACGGGCCCAGCGCGCCGCGCCGCGCGCTTTCACAAGGGCGTGTCTGGGCCGAGGCGCGGCGCGCCGGCGCGGCGCTGCGTCTGACGCTCCACATCGCCGAGGGGTGGCATGTCAACGCGCATCGGGTGACGCACGACTTCCTGACGCCCACCGATTTGACAGGCGAGGCGATCAGCGCGGCGCGCTATCCCGCGCCGGAACCGCTCTCGGTGTCGTTCGAGGAGACGCCGCTCGCCGTGCTCTCCGGCGTCGCAGTCATCGAGGCCGCTCTGACGGCCAATCGCGCGAACGCGCCGGTCGCCGCGACGCTGCTGCTCCAGGCCTGCTCGCTTGATATGTGCCTCGCGCCGGAGCAAGCGGCCTTCCGCCTCGGCCCAACGCCCTGAGAGCGGGCGCTAGAGCAGGTCATCCTGAAGCGGAATCGCAAGGGGGGATTCCTTAGGGCGCGGTTTTCTGATTCACCCTGCATGCT
>JBCBCG010000075.1:0-18638 GCA_038530925.1 Pseudomonadota bacterium | reverse complement strand
CGCGCCTTTCACGGGCGCGGCGTCCGCATAGGCCGGATCCATCCGCAGGGCCGCGCCCGGTTCGAGAAAGCCGATCTCGATCATATGCCGCTCGATCACGCCGCCGATCGCCGCCAGGATCGAGGGCACATAGGCGCCTTGCATCCAGGCGCCGCCGCGCGGGTCGAACACCGCTTTCAGCTCCTCGACCACAAAGGAAACATCGCCGCCGCGCCGGAACACCGCCGAGATCATTCGCGTCAGCGCGACGATCCAGGCGTAGTGCTCCATGTTCTTGGAGTTCACGAACAACTCGAACGGCCGGCGTTGGTCGCCGACGACCACGTCGTTCACCGTGATGTAGAGCGCATGGGGGCTGCCCGGCCATTTCAGCTTGTAAGTCGCGCCGGGCAGCGCTTCGGGCCGGTTCAGCGGATCGCTGAGGAACAAATCCGCTTCTGTCGCCGCGGCGGCGGCGGCGGCGTTGTGCGCCGGAGCCGCCTCGGTCGCCGTCTCTTCCGCGGGCGCATCCGACGGCGCGGCGGAGAGCACTGATCCTGTCACCGCGTTGGGCCGATAGGTCGTGCAGCCTTTGCAGCCGCTCTCATAGGCGAGGCGGTAGACCTGTTTAAACGCCTCGAAACTCACGCTTTCCGGCATGTTGATCGTCTTCGAGATTGCGCTGTCGACGTATTTCTGCGCCGCGGCTTGCATGCGCAGATGCGCTTCCGGGCTGAGCGTTTGCGCGCTCACGAAGCTCGGCGGCAAGGGCGTCTCCGCGCCGAACTGCTCGCGCCAGCGCGCCACCGCGTAATCCACCACTTCTTCCTCGCGCTTCGACCCATCCGGCATCAGCACCTTGCGCCGATAGCTATGGGCGAAGATCGGCTCGACGCCGGAGGAGACGTTGCCGGCGTAAAGCGAGATGGTGCCCGTGGGCGCGATGGAGGTCAGCAGCGCGTTGCGGATCCCGTGCTCGGCGATGCCGGCGCGAATGTCCGGATCGAGCGCGCGCACCGTCTCGCCATCGAGATAGCAATCGGCGTCAAAGAGCGGGAACGCGCCTTTCTCCCGCGCCAGCTCGACCGAGGCGCGATAGGCGGCACCTTGCACGATCTTCAGCCAGCGCTCGGTTTGCGCCACTGCGTCGTCTTCGCCATAGGTGAGCCCGGCCATCGCGAGCGCGTCGGCGAGACCTGTCACGCCAAGCCCGATCCTCCGCTTGGCGCGCGCCTCCTGCGCTTGAGCCTCGAGCGCGAAGCGCGAGACGTCGATCACATTGTCCATCATCCGCACGGCGACGGCGACCAGCGGCGTGAGGCGATCCGGATCGATCCGCGCGCGCTCGCTAAACGGCTCCTCCACCAAGCGCGCCAGATTGATCGATCCCAGAAGACAGGCGCCGTAAGGCGGTAAAGGCTGCTCACCGCAAGGGTTTGTGGCGCTGATGGTCTCGCAATACCACAAGTTGTTGCGAGCATTGATCCGGTCGATGAAGATCACGCCCGGCTCGGCGTAGTCGTAGGTCGCGCGCATGATTTTGTCCCAAAGCGCGCGGGCGGGCAGCGTTTTGTAAGTGCGGCCTTCGAAGGTGAGCGCCCAAGGCGCGCCGGCGGCGACGGCGTCCATGAAGGCGTCGGTGGCGAGCACGCTGAGATTGAAATTGCGGAGCCGCGCTGGATCGGCCTTGGCGTCGATGAAGGCCTCGATATCCGGATGATCGCAGCGCAGCGTCGCCATCATCGCGCCGCGCCGCGCGCCGGCGGACATAATGGTGCGGCACATCGCGTCCCATACATCCATGAACGAGACCGGGCCCGAGGCGTCCGCGCCGACGCCGGCCACCGGCGCGCCCTCAGGGCGGATGGTGGAGAAATCATACCCGATGCCGCCGCCATGCTGCATGGTCACGGCCGCTTCTTTCAGCATCTCGAAGATGCCGGACATCTCGTCCGGGATCGTCCCCATCACGAAGCAATTGAACAGCGTCACCGCCCGGCCCGAGCCGGCGCCGGCCATAACGCGCCCGGCCGGCAGGAACTGGAAGCCCTCCAGCGCTTGCTGAAAACGCTTCTCCCAAATCAGCCGCGTCTCTTCTGGCTCGGCCGCCGCGAGCGCCCGCGCCACGCGCCGCCAGGTCTGCTCGACGCTCGCCTCCCGCACCCGCGCGGCGGGCTGGCCGTCCGTTCCCGGCACCTCGCCTTTGAGGCGGTACTTCATGTCCCAAATCTGCTCCGCGATCGGCGCGGCGAAGGATGTGGGCGCGTTCATCGTGATCTCCTGCCTCTCGCGGCGGCGCGTCTCCAGACGGCTATATAGAAAGAGTTTTGACGTTCCGCGACAGCGCGCGCTTCACGCAGCGCCGAAAAGCGCCCCGTCCAAAGGGACGAGGCGGCGAGGCCGCTAGCCGCCGGCGCCCGTATCGGCGGCGTCAGCCCGGCTGTTTGGCGATGCGGATGTAGGGTTTTGGTTGCGTGAAGCCTGGAAACTTCTCCGCCGCCTCTTCAGGCGAGATGGCGGGCGTCAGGATCACGTCGTCGCCTGGCGTCCATTGCGCGGGCGTCGCCACCTTATGCGCCGCGAGCAATTGCAGGCTGTCGATCACGCGCAGGATCTCATCGAAGTTGCGCCCCGTGGTCATCGGATAGGTGAGCTGCATCTTCAGCTTCTTATCCGGACCGACGACATAGACGGTGCGCACGGTGGCGTTGTCCGCCGGCGTTCGCCCCTCGGCGCTGTCGCCCGCATCGGCCGGCAGCATGCCGTAGAGCTTGGCCACTTTCAGCTCCGGATCGCCGATCATCGGATAGCCGACCGCCGCGCCGGTGACGTCCTCGATATCCTGCTTCCACTCATGGTGGCTCGCCACCGGATCGACGCTGATGCCCAGGATCTTGACGCCGCGCTTTTCGAATTCTGGAGCGATCTTCGCCATATAGCCGAGTTCTGTGGTGCAGACCGGCGTGAAGTCTTTCGGATGCGAGAACAGCACGACCCAGCCTTCGCCGATGAAATCATGGAACCGGATCGGGCCTTCGGTGGTGTCGGCTTCGAAATCGGGAACGGTGTCGTTGATGCGCAGCATGGTGGATTTCATCCCTTCCTTATCATGGCGGCGCAGGCCGCCTGGCGCGCCGCCCGCGCTGCGCGCTGAAACGCGAGCCCACGGCGCGGTCAGGTGCGCCTTACTGTGAAATAGATCGTCGTACAAATTTGAATGTTCAATGGGATTGGCGGCGCTCACACTGCGTCGCGCGGCGGCTCCCACAGCTCCACCGGATTGCCTTCGGGATCATGGATCCGAGCGAAGCGCCCATGTGGTCCGTCCCATTCATCAGGCCGCGTCTCCGCCTCGATCCCTGCGGCGCGGAGCCTGGCGAGAAGCGCGTCGAGATCATCGACGCGGAAATTGATCATGAAGGCTTGCTCCGCGCGGCCGAAGTAATCCGTGTCGGCGGGAAACGGCGCGAAGACCGTGAAGCCGGCCTCCTGGCGCCAAGGCGCGCCCGTGTTCGCGTCGCCGCCGACGCCGAGATGCGTCCGATACCAGAGCGCCAGCGCCTCCGGATCCCGCGCCCGAAAGAACACGCCGCCCACTCCAACGGCTCTCGCCCCGGCCGCATCCGTCATGCTTCACTCCTGTCCAAGTCGCAGCGCTTCGATCTTGCGCGCGTGCGCCGCATTTCGAAAGGACGACGCTGATGCGACCGACGCCTTACCGCTTCTGCGATGGCGACTGCGCCGACGCGATCGCCTTCTATCAAGAGCGTCTCGGCGCGGAAGCGCGCGAGCGCCTTCCCGCCTCCGCCACGCCGCCCGGAGAGATGACCGCGCCGGAGGCGAAGAACGACTGGGTGATGCGCCGCCGCCTCAGCCTTGGCGAGGGCGAGATCATGATGTCGGACAATCTTGTGGAAACGGGCGACGCCATGGCGGGCTGCTCGGTCTCGCTGATCTACAGAACCGAAGCGGAGGCGCGCGCCGTGTTCGGCGCGCGTTGAATGGTCGGCGCTGAGGAGCCGCACGCCGGCTGACGCGCTACGCTAAAGCGCTGCGATCTCGCGGCCTTATCCGCCGATCGCGGTTGCGCCGGCATCGATGACGAACGCGCTGACGGCGCCGATGGCGACGAACCAGAGGATCGCGGCGAAGGCGCTCATCTCAGCGCCAGCGGCCGCGCCGGACAGTGCGGTGAGCGGCGCCGCGGCGATCAGCCCCAGCACAAGATGCATCCAGGCGCCGATGAAAGGCGCGCGCACCCACCAGGGCAGCGGAACCCTCAGCACCGGATGCGCGGTGTAGAGGCCAGCCATGCCGATCACGGCGCCGAGCGTGAGAAACCAGAAGAGAGCGCCCCAGCGCAGCGCCTCCGGGCTTTGCGGCGCATAGGCGCCGATCAGCGCGAACGCGCCGGCGCCGATCAAAAGACCGATGAGCTTGCCGACGCCGATGCGCCACGTCAGCGAGGCGCTGAGCGTCGAGTTTTGCGTCCCGAGTGTCATTCGTCGCGTCCTTCCCCATGGCGCGCCTCGCCCTCTCGGTTCAAGCGCGCTCTGTTAAAGTTCTTTTAAGATACCGCGAGTCGCAGCCGGAAACAATCACATCGAAACGAACGCATTAAAAGCTGACGCAGATCAACGCGTGACGGCCGGCGCCGGCTCATACCCTCGACTCGCCGCCGAATGCGCGGCGTTGAATGGGAGAGGTGTCATGCGCCTGATCATGACGGTTGTCGTGTTCATAATGGCGTCGGTCGTGTTCGCCGGCGCGTTCGTAACGGTCGCCTTGGCCGCGCCGGAGCTGGAACTCCTCGAGCTGTCGAAATTCGGCGTGCTCGCGGGAGCGGGCTTTCTGGTGGCGCTCCCCTTCAGCTATTGGGTCGCAGGCATGATTCTGGCCGCGACGGAGCCGAAGGGGTAGCGCGGAGGGCGAGGCGCGCAGCCGCCTCGCCTCACTTCACGCGTAGGCCTTCGACCAATGTTTCGAAGGAGGGTGCGGCGGCGTCCCATTGGTCGGCCGGCGCGCTGGCGACGATCCGGAGATAGGCGTTGGCGCCCGCCTCGAACAGCATCCACTGTTTGAAGCGGAGCGGCGCGCCGTCTGGGCCTGAGGCTGAGCCGGTCACAATCGTCGCCGGCGCGCCCTTGAGCTCGATCGTCGTAATCGGATCGGTGGTGATGTCGCTCCAGCCGGCCACGCTGCGGATCAAAGCGCCGCTGGTATTGACCCGCTGGCCTTCCGGAATGGACGCTTGACCGATCGCAGGCGCGATGATCGCGATCGGCAGCGGCTCGCCCGGCGTCAGCGCGCCAAGCGTGTAGAGGCTCGCGCCGTTCAGCATCACCCGGTCGAGCGTCAGCGCGCCGACATCGCCGACCGCATAAGGCAGCGCCGCAAGCTGCTCCTCGACAGAAAGCGGCGCGGCGAGACGCACGGAGGCGAACACCGCGCGCAGCGTCTCCTCGCTCGGGCCGGCGTCCACAGGCGCTTGATATGTGATGATCGCGACTTTCGCGCCGACGTAGAGCGCGATCCATTTGTCGAAGACCAGGCTCTGAACTTGTTGTTTCCCTTGATAAACAAGCGGTTTGAGCGAGGCGAGCGCTCCATCCTCCGGCAGCGCCACCGCGCGCTCCAGCGTGACGCCTTGCACCGCGACCGCCGCTGAGGCCGCGCCGAGATCGGCGAAGCCGGCGTACAGCTCGCTTTCCGCCTCAGCAGGCAGTTCGTTCACGAGGATCGACGCGCCATACGGCGCTTCGAACCCGCTGAAGCTCGTCGCAGGCGTGAAGTCGGGCGGCGGCGTCAGCGAGATGACGGAGCCTGGAACCGTCTGGCGCTCGAGCAGCGTCGGCTCCGCCAGCGCCCAGCCCGGCGCAAGCGCGACCAACGCCGCCGTCAGCGCCGCGCGCAATCTGCGCCAGAGGCGCAGAGAGATGTCGATCAGCATGCTCGGTCTCCTCTTCGACCGTCTCGGTTACGGGATGCGGTAGAGACGCTTCGCCCGTTCGGCGCAAGCGCCGCCTGTCCGTCGGCGGCGTCACCGCGGCGTGTTTCTTGGACCTGAGAGCGCAAGAACGCCGGGCGGTGCGATCATGCCGCCGAGGCCGGAGCCGAGGAGGGCTTGGCCGACCGGATAGCTTTGCGCCTTCGTCTTGATGAACGCGTCTTCAATCGCGAAGAGCGCCGTCGCTGCGCTCATAAAAGCCGCGACGGCGGCGTTGTTCCGGCGCGACGCCTCAACCCGCATGACGTCGCTGCGCCGCGAAGGCGCTACGCCGCCTGCTTCGCGCGGCGTTTGCGCTCATGCGGGTCGAGCCAGCGTTTGCGCAGTCGGATGTGGTTCGGCGTGACCTCGACAAGCTCGTCATCATCGATATAGGCGATCGCCTGCTCTAACGTCAGCTTGGTCGGCGGCGTCAGAACCACCGCTTCGTCCTTGCCGGAGGCGCGGACGTTTGTGAGCTTCTTGCCTTTGAGCGGGTTCACTTCCAGGTCGTTGTCGCGGCTGTGCTCGCCGATGATCATCCCCTCGTAACAGGTCTCGCCTGAAGTGATGAACAGCTTGCCGCGCTCCTCAAGGTTCCAAAGCGCGTAAGGCGCGGCGGCGCCGTTCTCCATGGAGATCAGCACGCCGCGCCGCCGTCCCTGGATCGGGCCTTTATAGGCCGCCCAGGAATGGAAGACGCGGTTGAGCACGCCCGTTCCGCGCGTGTCGGTCAGGAACTCGCCATGATAGCCGATCAGCCCGCGGGACGGCGCCAGCGCGACGATGCGCGTTTTGCCGCCGCCTGAGGCGCGCATATCGGTCATCTCGCCTTTACGTGTGGCGAGTTTTTCGACGACGACGCCGGAATATTCCTCGTCCACATCGATGGTGCATTCCTCGATCGGCTCGAGACGCTCGCCCTCCGCCTCGCGCAGCACGACGCGCGGGCGCGAGATGGAGAGCTCGAAGCCCTCCCGCCGCATGGTCTCGATCAAGACGCCCATCTGCAGCTCGCCGCGGCCTGAGACCTCGAACGCCTCGCCGCCCGGCGTGTCCGCCACCGCGATCGCCACATCGCCTTCAGCCTGGCGCATCAGCCGGTCGCGGATCACGCGGCTCTGCACCTTATCGCCGTCGCGCCCGGCGAGCGGGCTGTCATTGATGCCGAACGTCACGGTGATGGTCGGCGGATCGATCGGCTGCGCCGGCATCGGCGCCGCGACGCTGAGATCGACGAGACTGTCCGCCACGGTCGCTTTCGACATGCCTGCGAGCGCGACGATGTCGCCGGCCTCCGCCGCGTCGATCGGCTGCTGCGCCAGGCCGCGGAAGGCGAGCACTTTGGAGACGCGGAAGCGCTCGATCTCCGAGCCGTCGCGGGCGAGCGCCTTGAGCGTCTTGCCGGCGGCGAGCGCGCCGCTCTCGACCCGGCCGGTCAGCAGGCGGCCGAGGAAAGGATCGGCCTGCAACGTGGTGGCGAGCATCCGAAACGGCTCCTCGGCGCGCGCGGCTTGAGCCGGCGCCGGCACATGGCGCAGCACGAGGTCGAAGAGCGGCTTCAGGCTGTCGCGCGGGCCTTCCAGCGTCTCATCGGCCCAGCCGGAGCGGCCAGAGGCGTAGAGCGAAGGAAAATCAAGCTGCTCATCCGACGCGCCAAGGCCGGCGAAGAGATCGAACACTTCGTCAAGCGCGCGGTCCGGCTCCGCTTCGGGCTTGTCGACTTTGTTCAGCACAACGATCGGCCGCAGCCCGAGCGCCAGCGCCTTGGACGTGACGAATTTCGTCTGCGGCATCGGCCCTTCGGCCGCGTCCACCAGCAGCACGACGCCGTCGACCATCGAGAGGATGCGCTCCACCTCGCCGCCGAAATCGGCGTGGCCTGGCGTGTCGACGATGTTGAGGCGCACGCCCTCCCACTCGACGGAGGTGCATTTCGCGAAGATGGTGATGCCGCGCTCCTGCTCTAGCGCGTTGCTGTCCATCGCGCGCTCGGCCACGGCCTGATTGGCGCGGAAGGCGCCGGATTGCTTTAACAGCTCGTCGACCAGAGTGGTTTTGCCATGGTCGACATGCGCGATGATCGCGATGTTGCGAAATTCCATAAGTCGAACGTCCTCTGCGATCGTCTCATCGCGTTTGGGGCCTGTCGCGACCGGGCGCGATCGCCCATCTGGGCGAGGCCGCAGCGCGCTCTCGCGCGGCTTATGCCGCAGCGCAGCACCGGCGTCCATCAAAGAGCCGCCGCGCCGCGCGGCGCGGCCGGGATGCGGCGGACGCTGCGGCGCCCAAGACGCGGCTGAGCGGCGCGTTCCGCGAACGCGCCCTTACGCCGCGATCGCCACCTTGGCGCCCGAAAGCCGTGATCGCGTGCGCCCTCGCAGCAGCGGCGCTGAAAAACGCCGCGCCGGACCTAGTCCCGAACCACGTCAAGAGGGATGTCAAATGTCGTCTTCCCAGAATTCATCGCCAACAAGGCGCCCGCACCGCCGTCGCAACCGGCTCGCGCTCGCTTCGAGCCTCGTCGCCGCGCTTACGCTCGCCGCGCCGCCGGCGCAGGCCGATGAGGAGGAGCCGCGCAGCCAACCGCTCGACCGCTTCCTCGAACAGGAGTTCTCCAATGAGGCGCGCGAGGCGCTGCAGGACCTCTTCGCCGCGGTCGGCCCGCTGGTGCAGCGCTTCGCCGATATGATGGAGGACGTGCCGCGCTATGAAGCGCCGGAGATCCTGCCGAACGGCGACATCATCATCCGCCGCAAGCGCGACGAGCCGTTCGATCCGAACGCGGATCCGGATCAAGACACCGAGACTTGATCCGCGCGCCGCGGGACGGCCGTGCGCCAAGTGGTGTTCACACAGGCTCGTCACCCAAGGCTCGTCAGCCAAGGCTCGTCAGCAGGGCGGCGGCCCTCTATATCGAAGGGTCTCAGTTGCGCCGCGCCGGCTCGCGCCAGGCCCGGCTTTCGCGGTGCTGGCCGCGCCCATGCGCCGCCGAACCGCCGCTCAGGAGACGATCGATGACACGCGCCGCCGCCTCGCTTTTTCCGCCTCGCCCCGCGCCGCTTCGCGAACTGCCCGACGCGGCGGGCGGAGCAGAGGACGCCGGCCCGCTCGGCGCCATGCCGGTGTGGGATTTCTCAGGCCTTTACGCCGCGCCGGCCGAACCCGCGATCGACGCGGATCTCGCCGCGGCCGAAGCGGAGGCCGCCGCCTTCGCCGCGCTTTATGAGGGAAAACTCGCTGGGCTCGACGCCGCCGGCATGCTGAAAGCGATCGAGACATACGAAGCGATCTCCGAGCGCATCGGCCGCGTCATGTCCTATGTCGGTCTGCGCAACGCCCAGAATGTGATGGATGAGAGCCGCGCCAAGGCGCTCGGCGACGCGCATAACCGCGTCACCGAAATCTCCGCGCCGATGGTCTTCTTCAGCCTCGAGATCAACCGGCTCGAAGACGCGACGCTGGAGGCGTGGTTCGGCGCCGACGCCGCGCTGGCGCGCTATCGCCCGTTCTTCGACAAGATCCGCGCTTCGCGGCCTTATCAGCTCTCCGACGAGCTTGAGCGCTTTTTGCATGACCAATCCGTAGTGGGCGGCTCGGCCTGGAACCGGCTGTTCGATGAGACCATGGCCGGGCTCAGTTTCACTGTGAAAGGCGACGGCGGCGCGGCGGAGACGCTGACGCTGGAGCAGACGCTGACCGCGCTGAACGACGCCAAGCGTGAGCGCCGAGCCGCGGCTTCGGCCGCGCTGTCGGAGGTGTTCGCGGCGAACATCAAACTCTTCACGCGCATCACCAACACGCTCGCCAAAGAAAAAGAGATCGAGGATCGCTGGCGCAAGCTTCCAAGCCCAGAGGCGGGGCGCCATCTGGCCAATCAGGTGGAGCCTGAAGTGGTCGAGGCGCTGCGCGACGCGGTGGTGGCGGCCTATCCGCGGATCTCCCATCGCTATTACGCGCTCAAGGCCAAATGGCTCGGCCTCGACAAGCTGCAGACTTGGGACCGCAACGCGCCGCTGCCCGAGACCGACGACCGCAAGATCCCTTGGGCCGAAGCGCGTGAGACGGTGACGGCCGCCTACGCGGAGTTCGCGCCGGAGATGGCGGAGATCGCCGGCCGCTTCTTCGACAAAGGCTGGATCGACGCGCCCTCGCGCCAGGGCAAATCGCCCGGCGCCTTCGCGCATCCGACGGTTGTCTCCGCGCATCCCTTTGTGATGCTGAATTATCTCGGCAAAACCCGCGATGTGATGACCCTGGCGCACGAACTTGGCCATGGCGTGCATCAGGTGCTCGCGGCCGAGCAAGGCGAGCTGCTCTCCAGCACGCCGCTGACCTTGGCGGAGACGGCGTCGGTCTTCGGCGAGATGCTCACCTTCAAGCGGCTCCTCGCCGCGGCCGAGACGCCGGCGAAGCGTAAATCTCTCCTCGCCGGCAAGGTTGAGGATATGATCAACACCGTGGTCCGGCAGATCGCGTTCTACGAGTTTGAGCTGCGCGTCCACCGCGCGCGGCGCGAGGGCGAGCTGACGCCCGCGGCGCTTGGCGAGATCTGGATGGGCGTTCAGGGCGAAAGCCTCGGGCCAGCCTTCGAATTCAACGACGGCTACAAGAACTTTTGGGCCTACATCCCGCATTTCATCCATTCGCCGTTCTACGTCTACGCTTACGCCTTCGGCGACGGCCTCGTGAACGCGCTTTACGCCGTCTATGAGGAGCGGGCGAAGGCCGGCGACGCCAGCTTCCAAGCGATGTATTTCGACATGCTGCGCGCCGGCGGCTCGAAGCGGCATAAGGAGCTGCTCGCGCCCTTCGGCCTCGACGCCTCGGACCCCGCCTTCTGGCAGAAGGGCCTCAGCGTGATCGACGGCATGATCGGCGAGCTGGAGGCGATGGAGGGCTGACGCCGCCAACGGAGATCATGCGCATGCGACGATGTCTTGTGATCGCGCCCTTCCTCGCGGCGCTGGCCGTCTTTGGCCTCGCCGGCGGCGAGGCGGCGGCGCATGGCGGCGCGCGGGTCGATGTCGAATTGGTGCTGCTGGCGGACGCCAGCAACTCGATCGACGCGGCGGAGATCGCGTTTCAGCGTCAAGGCTACGCTGAAGCGATCACCGATCCGTCGGTGATCGAGGCGATCGCCGCCGGCCGACGCCAGCGCATCGCCGTCGCGTATGTCGAATGGGGCGAGGTGGGATCGCAGGATCTTGTCACGAACTGGCGCGTGATCGATGGGCGCGCGGCGGCGGAAGCCTTCGCGGCGGAGCTGCTGAGCGCGCCGCGCAAAGCCTATGGCCGCAACGCGATCGGCGCGGCGCTGCTCTTCGGGAAGGACCAGATTCTCACCAACGCCTTCAAAGGCGATCGCCGCGTCATCGACTTCTCAGCCGACAGCGCGAACAACTGGGGCGGCCCCGACATCTCCACCGCGCGCGCGGCGGTTTTGGACGCCGAGATCGAAATCAACGGCCTCGCCGTGCTCTGCCGCGCCTGCTCGGGCCGGCCGGTCTCCTACGATCTCGAAGCCGCGTTCGAGGAGCAGATCATCGGCGGGCCCGGCGCCTTCGTCGTCACGGCCGACGGGCCCGAGAGCTTCTTCGACGCCGTGCGGCGCAAAATGGTGCTCGAGATCGCCGGCGACGCGCCGCCTGAGAGGCTCGCCGAGACCCGCGCGCCGCCCGCGTCGCAGTGAGCGTCCGCTGATCCAGGGAGCGCATCCGCCTCCGTTCGCCGTATCTCGGCGCGACAGAAGGACGGGAGCGATGAGGCGGACGCGGCGGCCTCCGAACGCGCCTTTGCACGCAGCAAGGCCCGTTTGCACGCAGCAAGGCCCGTTGTGACCACGAGGAGCGCAGAACGCGATGCAAATCGAGCTGACGCTGGAGGCCGGGCGGGATTATCCCGCCACGGATTTGGGGTTTCTGCTGCATAAGCATCCGGGCCGGGCGCATCAGCGGGAGACGAGCGCGGGTGTTGCGACGGTTTTCTTTTCCGAAGCGACCGAGGCGCGGGCGACGGCGGTGCTGCATCTCGACGTCGATCCGATCGCTTTGGTGCGCGGCAAGGGCGCCAAGGGCGACGGGCCGCTGGCGCAATATGTGAACGACCGCGCTTATGCCGCCAGCTCTTTTCTGTCGGTGGCTTTGGCCAAATCCTTCGCCCAGTCGCTAGCGGGCAAATCGAAGGATCGTGAGGCGCTGGCGGATCGCGCCTTGCCGCTCGCGGCGCGGATCACGCCGTTGGCTGTGGCCGGCGATCAGGCGATGATCGAGGCGCTCTTCGCGCCGCTCGGTTACACGGTCGAGGCGCGGCGGCTCGACGATGCGGCCGCGACGCCGGACGGCGCCAAGATGCGGCGGCTGTTCGATATCAGGCTGACAGGATCTGTGCGTCTGGCCGATCTTCTCAGCCATCTCTATGTGCTGACGCCCGTGCTCGACAACGCCAAGCATTATTGGATCGACCAAGACGAAGTTGAAAACCTGCTCAGCAAGGGCGAGCGCTGGCTGGCCTATCATCCGGCGAAAGACCTCATCGCCGCGCGCGCGCTCAAGCATCGCAAGACGCTGATCAACGACGCGCTGGAACGCCTGACAACGCCGGAAGAGCAGGTCGCCGATGAGGACACCGAAGAGGCGGCCGAAGAAGTAGGTGGCGAAGAAGAGCGTGGCGAAGACGGCGCCAGACTAAGCGCGCCGGCGCGGGAGCGGGCGATCGAGGCGCCGATGCGGCTGCATGAGCTGCGGCTGCAAACCGTGCTGCAGCTGGTGAAGGATCTCGGCGTCAGTAGCGTGCTCGATCTCGGCTGCGGCGAAGGCCGGCTCCTCGACAAGCTCAAACGCGCCGAAGGCGTCAGCCGCATCGTCGGCGTCGATCCTTCGACGGTGTCGCTCGCCCGCGCGGCGCGGCGGCTGCGGCTCGATCAGGCCGGCGAGGCGCTTCGCGAACGGCTCTCGCTGCGGCTCGGCAGCCTCACCTATGGCGACCGGCGCTGGCGCGGCTTTGATCTCGCCTGCCTGGTGGAGGTGATCGAGCATATCGATCCGCCGCGGCTCTCTGCGCTGACGCTGTCGCTCTTCGCCGATGCGCGGCCGCGCCATGTGATCGTCACGACGCCCAACCGCGAGTATAACGCTTTGTTTGAAACGCTGCCCGCCGGCCGTTTCCGCCACGCCGACCACCGGTTCGAATGGACCCGCGCGGAGTTCGCCGCCTGGAGCGACGGCGTCGCCGCGGAGACCGGCTACAGCGTCGAGCGCCATCCCCTTGGGCCGGAGGACGAAACCCATGGCGCGCCGTCGCAGATGGCTGTTTTCTCGCGCCAAGACGGTGCGAAACCTCCCGTGACCGACGCTGCGGACGCCCCTGCGAAAGACGCCGCGTAACGCGCGGCGCCGGAGCGATCCGCGCCCTTCTCAAGGCGAGCCGCCATGAAGATCACCATCCCCGATTTCGCTCTGGTCGTTCTGATCGGCGCCAGCGGCTCCGGCAAATCCACCTTCGCCCGCAAGCATTTCCGCGAGACGGAGATCGTCTCCTCCGATTGGTGCCGCGCCTTCGTGTCGGATGACGAGACCGACCAATCCGCGACGACGGACGCCTTCGCGTTGCTCCGACACATGGCGGGCGTGCGCCTGAAGCGCCGTCGGCTCACGGTGATCGACGCGACCTCCGTGCGGAAGGAGGATCGCGCCATGCTGCTCCGCCTCGCGCGCGAGCATCACGCGCTGCCCGTGGCGTTGGCGCTGAACATCGATCCCGAGCTTTGCCACGAGCGCAACGCGGGCCGGCCGAACCGCGACTTCGGCGCGCATGTGGTGCGCAAACACGCCCAACTCCTCCGCAAATCCCTGCGCGGTCTGGAGAAAGAAGGCTTCCGCCAGGTGCATGTGATGCGCAGCCCAGAGGAGATGGACGCGGTTGAGATCACGCGAGAGCCGCTCTGGAACGATCGGCGCGGCGATGCCGGACCGTTCGACATCATCGGCGATGTGCATGGCTGTTTCGAGGAGGTGACCGCGCTTCTCACCGCGCTCGGCTATGAGATCGACGCCTTCGATCCAGCGGCGGAGACGCTGATCGGCGCGCGCCATCCGGACGGCCGCATCGCCTTTTTCGTCGGCGATCTCTGCGATCGCGGCCCGCGCAACGTCGATTGCCTGCGGCTGGTGATGGGCATGAGCGCGGAAGGCTCGGCGCGCTGCGTGATCGGCAATCACGACTTCAAACTCGGCCGCTGGCTGCGCGGCGCGAAGGTCACGCTGACCCATGGGCTCGACCTCACGGTCGCCGAGCTCGAAGCGCGGTCGGAGGCGTTTCGGACCGCGGTCAAAGAGTTCGTGTCCGGGCTCATCTCGCATCAATGGCTTGCGGGAGGCGATCTCGTCATCGCGCATGCGGGGTTGAAGGAGGAGATGCATGGCCGCGGCTCCAGCGCCGTGCGCAGCTTCGCGATGTTCGGCGAGACCACGGGCGAGGTGGACAGCTTCGGCCTGCCGGTGCGGCTGAATTGGGCGCGGGATTATCGCGGCCGCGCGGCGGTGGTGCATGGGCATACGCCCGTCGCCAAAGCGGACTGGCTCAACAACACGCTCTGCGTCGACACTGGCTGCGTCTTCGGCGGCGCGCTCACCGCGCTGCGCTGGCCGGAACGAGAGATGGTCTCGGTTCCTGCGCAGCGTCGATACGCCGAGCCGGCGCGGCCGCTCGAAGACGAGGCGGACGCTCTCACCGCGCAGCAGGATCATGACCGCCTGCTCTATTTCGACGATTACGCGGCCAAGCTGCGGATCGAGACGCGGTTCGGCGGGATGTTGACCATTCCAGAGGAGAACGCGCTCGCCGCGCTTGAGGTGATGAGCCGCTTCGCGATCGATCCGCGCTGGCTGATCCATCTGCCGCCGACCATGGCCGCATGCCCGACCGCGCCGGACGGTCCGTTTCTGGAGCATCCGGCCCAGGCGATCGACTATTACGCCAAACAAGGCGTCGAGGATCTGGTCGCCGAGGAAAAGCACATGGGCTCGCGCGCGCTGATCATCGCCGCGCGAGACGCCGGCGCTGCGCGGGCGCGCTTCGGTGTCGAGGACGGCAAAAGCGGCGTCGTCTACACGCGCACGGGCCGGCCCTTCTTCAAGGAAGAGGCGCTGGAGGCGGAGGTCATCGCGCGCATCGCCGCGGCGCTGGGCGCCAGCGGGCTTTGGGACGAGCTTGGTTCGGACTGGGCGCTGCTCGATGCGGAGCTGATGCCCTGGTCTGCGAAGGCCGAAGATCTTCTGGCGCGGCAATACCGCCCGACCGTCGCCGCCGCGCGCGCCTCCGCCGAGGCGCTCGCCGAAGCGCTCCGCGGCGCGCCGGCCGCGCCGGAGACGGAGGCGCTCAAAGCCCTGGCCGCGCGGCAGCAGGCGAACGCCGCGGCGATGGGCGCGACCATCGACGGCTATTGCTGGCCGGCCGAGGGCGCCGAGGCGCTGCGCGTCGCGCCGTTCCACCTGCTCGCGGCCGAAGGGGCCGTCTTCGCGGACAAACCGCATGAGTGGCATATGGCGATCGCCGCGCGGCTGGCCGAGGCGGAGCCGATCATCCGCCCCACCGGCTGGCGCCGCTTCAGCGCGAGCGACGCGGCGGCCCGCGCGGAGATCGAAGCCTGGTGGCTGGAGCACACCGCCTCCGGCGGCGAGGGCTTCGTGCTGAAACCAAAGGCGTTCTTCCTGCGCGACGGCCGCAAGCTGATCCAGCCGGCGGTGAAAGTGCGCGGGCGCGATTATTTGCGAATCATCTATGGCCCTGACTACGATATGCCGCGCAACATCGACCGGCTGCGGAAGCGGGCGCTGGGACGCAAATCCTCGCTGGCCGAACGCGAGTTCAAGCTCGGCCTTGAAGGCCTGCACCGCTTCATCGAGCGCCAGCCCCTGGCGAAGATCCATGAATGCGCGCTGGCGGTGCTGGCGCTTGAATCCGAACCGGTCGATCCACGTCTCTAGAGCGACGCGCTCGAGGCGCTTTGCGATCCTGCATCGACCGCGCCGCCGCCGCCCGTTATAGCTCGCGGCGCGGCGGCGCGCGGCTGCGTCGCCGCTCTGAAACGCAGGAGCGCGCCCATGACCATCGCCGCCGTCGGCCTCACCACGGGCGATTTCGCGTATCGTCTGAAGGATCTTCCCGCCTGCCTCGATCGCTTCGCCGCTCTGGGCGCGGAGTATGTCGAACTCTCGCTCGGCGCTTTCGACATCATCGCCAATGAGCGGATCTTGCCGGCGCGGCTGAAGGAGCTGAAGCGGATCTGCGCGGCGCATCCTTTCAAATACACCGTGCACGGGCCGATCGCCTCGCGCTTCACGGTGCGGCGCGAGCTGGAGACGCAAGTCGCCGTCTGCCGCGCCACGCTGGAGCTGTCCGGCGAGATCGGCGCCACGGCGCAAGTGCACCATAGCGGGCCGGCGCCCTGGAACGACGCCGCTGAGCGCGAACGCGTCTACAAGATGGAGCGCGAAGCGCTTGCGGAGATCGCGCCGCATGCGGAGGCGTGCGGCGTTATGCTCTGCGTCGAGAACATCTTCAGCGACAAAGAGAGTTTCTTCTTATCGCCGGCGGAGCTCGCCGAGCAGATCCGCGTCGTCGATCATCGCTTCATTCGCGCCACGATCGATTTCAGCCATGCGGCGATCAACGCCGGCGCGCGCGGCTTCGATCTCATGGCCGAACTCGCGGCGCTCGCGCCTTATGCCGGGCATCTGCATATCCATGACAGCTTCGGCAAGCCTGAGAGTTTTCGGCCCTACACCTACGGCGAGGGCGTGAATTTCGGCATGGGCGATCTGCATTTGCCGCCCGGCTGGGGCGCGCTCGATTGGGAGGCGATCGCAGCGTTGCCTTACGCCCAGCCGGTGGTGGCGAATCTGGAGCTTTCGACGCGCTTCGAGGATGATCTCGAAGCCTCGATCACGCTCTGCCGCCGCATGATGGAGATCTCCGCGAGCCGCTGACCAGATGCGGCGCGCGTCACTCGCCGCGTTGCAAGCGACCGTTCAGGAAATGGATGCCGCATTCGGTTTTCTCCGAGCCGCGCCAGCGCCCGGCGCGCGGGTCCTCGCCCTCGCGCACAGGTGTCGTGCAAGGCGCGCAGCCGATCGAGGGATAACCGCGCGCCACCAGCGGATGCGCTGGAAGCCCAGCCTTCAGCCGATACGCGGAGAGCTGCGCCGCGGTCCAATCGGCGAGCGGATTGAGCTTCAGCCGCCCGCCGTGGTCAGTCTCCGCCACCGCCATCCGCGCGCGCGTCGCCGCTTGGTGGCGTTTGCGCCCGGTGATCGAGGCGCCGAACGGCGCGAGCGCGCGCGCCAGCGGCTCGGTTTTGCGGAGCGCGCAGCAGGCGTCGGCGCCGCGCTGGTGGAGATCGCCCTCCGGATCCTCGAGCGCGAGCGCTTCGGGATCCGGCGTCAGGCGCCGCACATCCGTAAGCCCGAGCAGCGCCGCCAGCCGATGCTGATAAGAGAGCGTCTCTGCGAACAGCATCTGCGTGTCGAGAAACAGCACCGGCGTCGCGCGGTCGATCTGCGCGACCATGTGCAACAGCACCGCCGCGTCGGCGCCGAAGGACGAAACCAGCGCCACAGGGCCTGGAACGGCGCCGCTCAACGCCGCGGCGATGCGCGCTTCGGCGCTGAGCGGCGTCAGTTGGAGATCCAACGCCGCGGCCGCCTCGGCGAGCGCGGGGGCGGCGGGATGAGGCGGGGCGGGCCGATCGCCTTGAGTTGTCATATCGCGCAGGCTCCGATAGCGGCTCCGCGGCGCATCGGTTCGGCGCCGCGGCGGATGGGTTGGCCCGATATCGGCGCGCATGACAGCAATTTGAGCGTTTTTGATGTGATTAAGGAAGACGCACATTCCATTACGTGAAATACGAAAAATCCTCCGCGCCGCGCCGCGGAATCCAGGAAGCGATCCGAGGGAGTGATGGACGCGCTCGACAAACGAATCCTGATCGCGCTGCAGCAGGATGCGAGCCGATCGCTTGAAGAGATCGCCAAAGAGGTCGGCTCCTCCAAAACGCCGGTCTGGAACCGCATCAAGCGCATGCGCGAGGAGGGAACCATCCGCGGGCCGGTGGCGATCGTCGATCCCGCGGCCGTGGGGCTCGGCGTCTGCTTCTTCATGCTGGTGCGGATCAACGCGCATGAGACCGATTGGCTCGAACGCTTCCAAGCGGCGGTGGCGCGCCATCCGGAGATATTGGAGGCGCATCGGCTGGCCGGCGAGATCGACTATATTTTGAAAATCCGCGTCGCCAGCCCGCAGGCGTTTGACGGCTTCTACCGCCGGCTGATCAGTGACGTGACGATCTACAACGTCACCTCTCTTCTCTCGATGGAGGAGATGAAGCACGAGACCGCCCTGCCGATCGACCCGAACGGGTGACCGCGCCCGGCGGACGCTTCGGTTCAGCGGCGCGGCGGGCGGCCGGTCAGCTCGATCATCGCATCCGCGGCCGCGCCGGCGGCGCTTATGGCGAGCGCGCCCCAGGCGCCGTCGAAGGCGCCGCGCGCCGCCTCGCGCGCTTGGCGCGCCTCGCCGAGCAGCACCTCGCGCCCATCATCGCCGCGCTCGGTGAAGAGCCAGGATCTCCGCCCGATCCAGGCCTCGATCCACCGGCGAGACCGTCGCCGCGGCG
>JBCBCG010000074.1:0-18713 GCA_038530925.1 Pseudomonadota bacterium | reverse complement strand
CGCCGGGATCGCCACGCTGCATCAGGGCGAGATCGTCCGCCGCCGCGCCGTCGGCAAGCTGCATGCGCTAGCGGAGACGCTGAACAAGAACCCAGCGCCCGGCGCGATGGGCATCGGCCACACCCGCTGGGCCACCCATGGCGCGCCGACCGAGACCAACGCTCATCCCCACGCCAGCGATCGCGTCGCAGTGGTTCATAATGGGATCATCGAGAATTTCCGGGAGCTGCGCGACAAACTCTCGGAGAAAGGCTACGTCTTCACCACCGAGACCGACACTGAGACCATCGTCGCGCTCATCACGCTGAAGATGGAGCAGGGGCTTGCGCCGTTCGACGCGGTGTTCGCGGCGATGAAGCGGCTCGAGGGCGCCTTCGCGATTTGCGTACTGTTCCGCGGCGCCGATGATCTTTTGATCGCGGCGCGCAAGGGCGCGCCATTGGCGGTCGGCTATGGCGACGGCGCGATGTATGTGGGCTCTGACGCGATCGCGCTCGCGCCGCTCACCGAGCAGATCCTTTATCTTGAGGAAGGCGACTGCGCGGCGATCACGCGCACCGGCGTGCAGCTGTTCGATCTGGAGGGCGCGCCGGCGCATCGCGAGATCGTGCGCGTTCCGGCGAATACTGTGACGATCGACAAGGGCGAGCATCGTCACTTCATGGCGAAAGAGATCCACGAGCAGCCGCGGGCCGCGCGCACGGTGATCGAAGCCTACACCGCCGCAGGCGAGGATCGCTTCGCGGCGCCGATCGGCGAGATCGATCTCGCAGCGATCGACCGCCTCAGCATCGTCGGTTGCGGCACCGCCTTCTACGCCGGCGCGGTCTCGCGCTATTGGTTCGAGAGCTTGGCCCGCACGCCGGTTGATATCGACATCGCCTCTGAGTTCCGCTACCGCGACGCGCCGATGGATCCACGCCAGGCGGCGCTGTTCATCTCGCAATCCGGCGAGACGGCGGACACGCTGGCCGCGCTGCGTCATTGCCGGAACGCGGGGCAAAGCGTGATTTCGGTGGTGAACGTCGGCACGTCTTCGATCGCGCGGGAGAGCGATCTCGCCTTGCCGATCCTGGCCGGTCCCGAGATCGGCGTCGCGTCGACGAAGGCGTTCACCTGCCAAATGATGGCGCTGATGGCGCTGGCGGCGCTGATGGGCCGCGAGAAAGGCGCGTTGAGCGCTGAGAGCGAGGCGATGCTGGCCCAAGTGCTGCGGGCGGTTCCCAAAGCGATGGACCGGGCGCTGGAGCGCGAAGCGGATATCGCCGCCATCGCTTCGGAGGTCGCGCGAAGCCGCGACGTGCTCTATCTCGGACGCGGTCCAATGTATCCGCTGGCGCTTGAGGGCGCTTTGAAGCTCAAGGAAATCAGCTATTTGCATGCGGAGGGTTTCGCCGCGGGCGAGCTGAAGCACGGGCCGATCGCTCTGATCGCCGATGGCGCTCCTGTGGTGGTGCTGGCGCCGCGCGACGCTCTGTTCGAGAAAACGATCTCCAACATGCAAGAGGTGATGGCGCGCGGCGGGCGCATCGTGCTGATCACGGATGAAGACGGCGCGCGCCAAGCGGGCGAGGGCGTCTGGCGCACCATCGTGATGCCGAAGATCGATCCGATCGTGGCGCCGATCCTCTACGCCTTGCCGATCCAACTCCTCGCTTATCACGGCGCGCTGGAGCGCGGCACGGATGTGGATCAGCCGCGCAACCTCGCAAAGTCGGTGACGGTGGAGTAGCGGCGCTGCTCGGCGCGGCGCCGGGGCGGAGGCTCCGATGACGGGTGAGACGGATCTTGAGGCTCTGCTCGCGGGGATGGATCCGGTTTTGTCGGACGGCGTCTATGTGTTCGCGACCGCTCCGGGCGCCGATCTGGCGACGTTTGAGCCTCGGGAGGCGGTGTGCGCGGCGTTGATGCTGTTCGCCGAGCCCGAGGGCGTCACTCTGATCCTACCGGAGCGCGCGGCGCTGGCGCTCGGGCTGGAGCTCGCCTTCCGCTGCCGTCTGATCACCCTCAACGTGCATTCGAGCTTAGATGCGATCGGCTTCCTGGCGCGCATCACGGCGCAGCTCGCCAGCCTCGAGATGGGCGTGAACCCAGTATCAGCCTTCCATCACGACCATCTTTTCGTGCCTGAAGCCCGCGCGGAAGAGGCGTTGAAGGCGCTTAAGGCGCTGGCCGCCGACGCGTCGGCGGCGTCTTGAACGCGGTCGAGTCCGAGATGCGAAGCACTCGGTTAGGCCATCCCTGTCTCGGCCAGAATTTTCTTCGCTGCGCGGAAGCATTCGAGGCCTTGCGGCACACCGCAATAAATCGCGATCACATGAACGATCGCACGGATCTCCTCCTTCGTGACGCCGTTATTGATGGCGCCGCGGCAGTGCAGCTCCCATTCGTGCATCTTGCCGAGCGCGCCGATCATGGAGAGGTTCATCATGCTGCGCGTCTTGGCGTCGATCACATCATCGCCCCAACCGAAGCCCCAACACCAGGCGGTCATCGCTTCTTGAAACGGCTTCGTGAAATCATCGGCGGCGGCGAGGTTTTTTTCGACATACTCCGCGCCGAGCGTCGATTTGCGCTGTTCGAGGCCCTTCAGGAACAGATCTTCGTCAAAGACGCTCATGCTCTACCCTCGTAATTTGATCGCGATGTTCTTGGTCTGGACGTAATTCCAAAGCGCTTCGCGGCCTTTCTCGCGGCCGTAGCCTGAGCGGCCATAGCCGCCGAAGGGCGTCTCGACCCCGCCGGCGTACCATTCGTTTACGAACACTTGTCCGGCGCGCAAGCGCCTTGCGGCGGCGGTGGCGTGGTCGATGTCTCGGGTGAAGACGCCAGCGACGAGGCCATATGGCGTGCTGTTGGCGATGCGGATCGCCTCGTCATCGTCGCTGAAAGGCAGCACCGTCACCACCGGGCCGAAGATCTCTTCTTGCGCGATCGCGACGTCCGGCGCCGCGTCGATGATCACCGTCGGCTCCAGAAACGCGCCCGGTCGGTTGAGTTTGCGCCCTCCTGTGGCGACGGTCGCGCCGTCCGACACGGCGTGAGACACCATATCCGCCGCGCGGTCGCGCTGCGATTCAGAGACCATCGCGCCCATATTCGCGCCGAAATCCGGCGCCTCGACCCCTGGCGCCACGCTGAGGCTCTGGGCGACGGCGACCATCCGCTCGACCAGCTCGTCATGGATCGACCGATGCGCGATCACGCGGCTCATGGCGGAGCACACTTGGCCCGCGTTGAAATAGACGCCCCAGCGCACATCGCTTTCAAAGGCGTCGAGATCGGCGTCGGCATGGACGATCGCCGCGGATTTGCCGCCGAGCTCCAAGACGCAGGGAACAATGTTTCGCGCGGCGGCCGAAGCGATGGACATCCCGGTCGCCACCGAGCCGGTGAAGACGATCTGGTTCACTTCGGAATGCGCGGTGAGCGCAGCGCCCGCGTCTTTTCCAAGGCCGCAGATCACATTCACGGCGCCGGCGGGCAGGCCTGCGGCCTCCGCGGCGCGGGCGATCCAGGCGTTGCTGAGGGGCGTCAGCTCCGGCGTCTTCACAACGCAGGCGCAGCCGACGGCGAGCGCGGCGGAGAGCGAACGCGCCGTCATCTCGATCGGGTAATTCCAGGGAATGATCTGGGCCGAAACACCGTAAGGCTCATACAGAGTGAAGTCGAAATACCCGGCGCCGAGCGGGATGGACCGGCCCTCCACCGTCTCCGCTTGATTGCCGTAATACTCGAAATAGCGCGCCGCGCCTTCGACCTCGAGCCGCGCCTCCCAGAGCGGCTTGCCCTGTTCCCGCGTCAGCACCGGCGCGATCTGGTCGATGTGCTCCAGGAGATAGCGGCCCATCGCTTGAACCATGCGCCCGCGATCGACCGGGCGCAGATCTGCGAGCGCGCCGGAGCGATGGACGCGCTGGGCCGCCCGCACCGCGCGGTCGACATCGGCGGCGTCGGCGCAGGCGTGCTCGGCCAGCGCCGCGCCCGCCCCTGGGTCGACCACTTCGATCCGCCCGGCGCCGCCATCGACCCAAGCGCCGTCGATATAGTTGCGCCAATAGGCGGGGATCTCCGGCGCCTGAGCCTCAGCCATCCACCGCCTCCCGCATCCAGCGCTGCAGATGCATGATCGAATGCTCGGAGTTCACCCCGCATTTGGGATCGACCACCAGCGGGCCGGGCGTGTAGCCGCGTGAGCGGAGGCCCCGCTGAACGCTTTCGACGAGCAGAATATCCTCTTCCACCGTCGTCGCGCGATCTTGCTGCGCCATGCGCCGCACCGTCTCGTTGTCCATGCCGCCGACGGAATACCAGCCGCGCCAAACCACGACGTTCTCCGCATCGACCGGACGCCAATGATAGGTATTCAAAAGATTGCCTGGATAAACCTGAAACGAGAACATCGGCCAGAGAAACCAGGACGAGTATTTCGTGTTATTTTCGAAGCCTGAATTGATGTCGTAGGTCATTTGATCGAGCGCATTGCACTCTGTCGTGTGCCTCAAGCAATAGCCTTGCGGCTGAATGTCGTAGCTTTGTGGGTCGATCACGCCTGCGGAAAACGAGGGGTGGTTGAGCGTGCAATGATAGCACTCGGAGTAATTCTCAACCGAAACCTTCCAATTACACTGTTCTTGAATATCGATCCATTCGAGCGGTTTGAGATCCCGCCAATGCGGCACGAAACTCTCAAGTTCCGCCTGCGCGTTGGGAAACCAAGTCTCCATCGGCGCCGCGTCCGGATCGAGATTGACGAAGATGAAGCCGAGGAAAAGCTCGGTCCGCACCTCTCGAAGCCGTACGGATTTTTTGTCGAAGCCTTTGACGGCCTTGAGGTTCGGCCCGGCCCGCAGCGCGCCGGTCAGCTCGTATGTCCAGGCGTGGTATGGGCAGACGATCACCCGTGTCGCGCCTTCGCCGCTGACGAGCTGATGCGCGCGGTGCTGGCAGACATTGTAGAAGGTGCGGATGACGCCGTCGCGGCCTTTGATGCAAAAAAGGCTCTCACCGAAGAGCTCGAAGCTGAAATAGTCGCCAGCCTCCTGCAATTGCGAGCCATGGCCGGCGAAATGCCAGGTCTTGGCGAAATGCCCTGTCAGCTCCGCAGCGAAGATCGCAGGATCCGTATAATATCGCGCGTCAAGCGAGCGGATTGGTTCTGGCGGTGGTGCGTTCATTCGGGCGCCTCCGAATAAATGCCGAGATCAAAGCGGCGGCGATGGAAACGTTCGACCCGCTCGACGATGTCGTCGCTGGCGATCGAGATGACGAAGCTGAGCAGCGTCTCCAAGAGAGCGATGGTGGAGACGGAGGACGGAAAGAACTGCGGCGTGTCGGCGGCGACGACGAAACCGTGATCGGCGGCCAGGATGATCGGGCTCGCCGGGCTGTCTGAGAGCGCGATGACGGTGACGCCCTGCTCTTGGGCGACCCGGACGCCGTCGATCACATCGGTGCGATAGGGCCGGCAGGTCATCGCGATCAGCGTGTCCTGCTCGGTCGCCCAGGCGAGATCGTCGACCGCGGTGGAGCCCGGGCGCGGGATGGCGTGAAAGCGCGTCATGCCGGTCGAGGCGAGATAAGCGAAGTTGCGCGCATTGGCGTTGTTCACGCCTTGACCGAGGATGAAGATCTCGCGGCCGTTCCAGATCGCCTCGGCCGCCGCTTGCAGCGCCTCGGCGGTGACGCCTGCGAAAGTCTCTTCCAAGTTGCGGATCGCCGCGCCCACCATATCGGCGTAGAGCCCGCCGAGCTCGCCCGATTTGGCGATGTCCTGCAGCCAGCGCGCGCGATCCGGAAAGCTCACGGCGTTTTGGCGGATCGCCTCGCGGAACGGCGCTCGGAAGTCATCATACCCCTCAAAGCCCGCCTGGCGCGCCATGCGCACCACGGTGTTCGGTTTCACATTCGCCGCCTCTGCGATCTCCCGCACGGTGGAGACGCCCACATCGAGCGGGTTCTCCAGCACGTAGCGCGCCGCCTTCTGCGCCTCCGGCGTGAGGGTCTCCCACTCCTGCGCCAGGCGCTCCAGCACGCCGTCCGTATCCGTGGGCGCCGCGCTGTCGGCGCTGTTGTTTGGTACGCTTGTATCATCCATGGTTGACTATGGTACATTTGATCGCTTAGCGCTGTCGAGAGGAAATCACCGCGTTTTTCGCTCTTGAGCAGGTATCGCAATGGCGCCTTCGCTTCCGTCACACGCCCGCGTCGTCATCATCGGAGGCGGCGTGATGGGCGTCGGCCTCGCCTATCACTTGGCGCATGAGGGCTGGGGCGCAGAGACGGTGCTGCTGGAGAAAGCCGAGCTGACCAGCGGCAGCACCTGGCATGCAGCCGGGCAGATCACCCAGTCGACCTCGAGCTTCAGCCTTGGCAAATGCGTCGATTACAACATCGGCCTCTACGCCGGCGCGCTCGAGGCGGAGACCGGTCAGGCGGTGACCTGGCATGGCTGCGGTTCGTTCCGCCTCGCTTATACCGAGGATGAAATGGACTGGCTGCGCCAGACCCTCTCGGTCGGCCGGAGCCTCGGCTTTGAGATGGAGCTGGTCGGGCCGGCGCGCGTCGCCGAGATGCATCCCTTCTACAACCTTGAAGGCGTGCTCGGCGCGTTGCACACGCCGAATGACGGCCATGTGGATCCAACGAACGTGACGATGGCGATGGCGGCGGGCGCGCGGGCGAAAGGCGCGCGGATCATCCGCCGCTGCCGCGCGACGAATGTGACGCGCGCCGAGAGCGGCGAGTGGATCGTGGAGACCGAACAAGGCGCGATCACCTGCGAGCATGTGGTCAACGCCGGCGGCACATATGCGCGGCAGATGGGCGAATGGTCTGGGCTGCAGTTGCCGATGACCTCGATGACGCATCACTACTTCGTCACCGAGCCGGTGCCGGAGTTCCAGGATCTGACGTGCGAGCTGCCGGTGATCCGCGACGACCGCAAAGTCTCCGGCTATATCCGGATGGAGCAAAAGCGCGGCCTGATCGGGATCTACGAGAAAGAAAACCCGAACACGGTGTGGGAGGATCATTGCCCCTGGGGCGCGGAGAACGAGCTGTTCGACGCGGATTACGACCGGATCATGCCGTGGCTTGAGGAAGCGCTGAACCGGATGCCGGTTTTCGCTGAGCGCGGCATCCAGCGCGAAGTGCATGGCGCGATCAGTCATCCGCCCGACGGCAACCCTCTGATCGGGCCGGTGGCGGGCGCGCCGAATTATTGGTGCTGTTGCGGCGTGCAGATCGGAATCGGCTGGGGCCCTGGCCTCTCCCGCGAGCTGGCTCGCTGGATGGTTCATGGCGCCGCCGACATCTCGATGCGGGAGTATGATCCGCGCCGTTTCGGCGATTACGCGACGAAAGACTGGCAGATCGTCAAAGCGAAGGAGGATTACGTTCTTCGCCACGAGATCCCGTTCCCGCATTTCAATCGTCTCGCCGGTCGGCCGATCAAACCGTCGCCGCTTTATGAGGCGCTGAAAGCCAAGGGCGCGGTGTTCGAGGAGGTGTTCGGCTTCGAGCGGCCGCGCTGGTTCGCCAAAGACGGCGTCGCGCAGCAGGATCACTACGCCTTCCGCCGCAACGTGGTGCACGACATCGTCGGCGCGGAAGTGAAGGCGGTGCGCGAGCGCGTCGGGATCATGGATGTGACCACCTTCGCCAAGGTGCTGGTGGAAGGCCCGGGCGCTGCGGCGCTGCTCGACCGGCTGACGGCGAACCGCCTGCCGCGGAAGGACGGCGCGATCGCGCTGACGCATATGCTGAACCGGAGCGGCCGGATCGAGCTGGAGACGACGATCCTGCGCATGGCGAAAGATCGCTATTATCTTGTTTGCGCTGCGTTCTTTGAGCAGAGGCTGGTCGATCACCTCACGCAGCACCGCGGTGCGGAAGAGGTGCGGATCCGCGCGGTTTCCGCGGAGTGGTCCGCTTTGGCGCTGAACGGGCCGCGGGCGCGCGAGGTGCTGTTCGCCGTGACGGACGCGGCGCTCGACAACGCCTCCTTCCGTTGGTTGAGCGCGCAGGAGATCAGCGTCGCCGGCCATAGGCTCTGGGCGCTTCGCATGTCTTATGCGGGCGAGCTCGGCTGGGAGCTGCATATGCCGAACGGGGCCTGCGCGGATGTCTACGCCGCGCTTTCCGCGGCGGGCGCGCCCTTCGACATGGTCGATTACGGCTCCTTCGCCATGAATGTGATGCGGATGGAGAAGGGCTTCAAAGGCGCAGGCGAGCTGACGAACGAGGTGACGCTGCCGGAGGCTGATGTGATGCGCTTCGCGCGGACCGACAAAGCGTATCTCGGCAAAGAGGCGACGCTCGCGGTGACCGAGCCCGAAGCGCTCCGTTGGGTCTGTGCCTATCTCGCCATCGAGCCGGATGGCGACACGGATGGGCATGGCGGCGAGGCGGTTTTGTTGGGCGATGAGCTGGTCGGCTCGACGGCGTCGGTCGCCTATGGGCACAGCGTCGGCGAGATCCTGGCTTTCGCCTATGTGCAGCCGCGCGCCGCGGCGCCGGGAACGGCGCTGACGGTGATGATCGCCGGCGCGCCGCGCAAAGCGCGGGTGCTGAGCGAGCCGGCTTACGATCCGCAGAGCTTGCTGCCGCGGGTCGACGCGCATCCGGAGGCGGCGGAGTGAGCCCGGCGGCGTCCTCCGCCGCATCGCAGACCATGCGCGCCAAAACCATGCGTGCGATGGTGACGATGGGCCATGGCGGCTTGGAGCAGATGGCGCTGCATGAGGACTGGCCGCGTCCGGAGCCGGGCGCGGGCGAGGTGCTGGTGCGGGTCGGCGCCTGCGGGCTGAACAACACGGACGTCAACACGCGATCGGGCTGGTACTCGAAGAGCGTGACGGAAGCGACCACCGGCGGCGCTTTCGCTGAGGTGGACGAGGCCGACCCGACTTGGGGCGGCGCGCCGATCAGCTTCCCGCGCATTCAGGGCGCCGACGCCTGCGGAGAGATTGTGGCGGTGGGCGCCGGCGTGCCGGAGGCGCGGCTTGGCGAGCGCGTGATCACCGACAATTGGCTGCGCGATCCCACCGATCCGCTCAACATCGCCAAGGTCGGCTATTTCGGCTCGGAGCGCGATGGCGGCTTTGCGGAATACACGACGCTGCCGAGCGTGAACGCGCTGGCGATCCGCTCCACGCTGTCTGATGCGGAGCTGGCGACCTTCTCTTGTTCGTATTCGACGGCGGAGGGCATGCTGACCCGCGCGCGCGTGACCGACGCGGATACGGTGCTCGCGCCCGGCGCGTCCGGCGGCGTCGGCGGCGCGCTGGTGCAGCTCGCCAAGCTTCGCGGCGCGCGGGTCGTCGCGCTCGCCTCCGAACCCAAGCACGATGCGGTCAGGGCGCTCGGCGCGGATCGCGTGTTGCCGCGCGCGCCGGCGGATCTCCGCGCCGCGCTGGCCGGCGAGACCGTGACGGTCGTCGCCGATGTGGTGGGCGGCCCGCTTTGGCCGCAGCTGATCGACGCTTTGGCGCGCGGCGGGCGCTACACCTGCTCTGGCGCGATCGCCGGCCCGATGGTGACGCTGGATCTGCGCACTTTTTATCTGCGCGATCTGACCTTCACAGGCTCCACCGTGATCGATCCGGCGGTCATGCCGCGGCTCGTCGGCATGATCGAACAGGGCGCGATCCAGCCTGTGTTGGCGGCGAGCTATCCGCTCGAGCAGCTGCGCGAGGCCCAAGCGGCCTTCATCGCCAAAGAGCATGTCGGCGCGATCGTGGTGACGCCATGAAGATCACCTGCATCCGTCTCTTCCGCGCCGAGTTGCCTTATATCGGCGGCGCCTACGCCTGGGGCGCGGGAGAGCGGATCGAGACGGCGACGACCTTGCTGCAGCCGGGCGAGCTCGCCATGGCGGACGCCAATCAAGGCTGGCGCGTCGATGACGCGATCCGCGTGGCGCGCGCGACGAAGGCGCATGACTTCATTCTCGAGCAGCCCTGCCGCACCTACGAGGAACGCCAGCAGGTGCGGCGCGTCGCCGAGCAGCCGATGAAGCTCGATGAATGCGTCACCGATCTCGCCGCGGCCGAGCGGATCGTCGCGGATCGCGGCGCGGAGATCCGCCGCCTGAAGATCTCCAATCTCGGCGGCCTCTCCAAAGCCCGGCGCGTGCGCGATTATCTGGTCGATCACCGCATTCCCGTGGTCGGCGAAGACATTTGGGGCGGTGAGACCTGCAGCGCGGCGGTGGCGCATTTCGCCGCCTCGACGCCGGCGGATTATCTGCAGAACACCACTGATTTGATGAATTACAACACACGGTCCACGGGTCTTGGCGGACCGATCGCGCGCGGCGGGCGGCTTTACGCTTCGGATGCGCCGGGCCTCGGCGTGCGCGCCGATTTCGAGAGCCTCGGCGCGCCGGTCGCGAGCGATGGGAGCGCATCATGAAGATCCGCCGCCTCCGCCTGTGGCGCGTGCCGCTCACCAGCCACACGACCTACCACATGGCCGCCGCCAAACGCTGCGCCACCGTCGAGACGACGGTGATCGCGGTGGAGACCAGCACTGGCTTGATCGGTTGGGGCGAGGTGTGCCCGATCCCGCATTATCTGCCCGCTTATGCGCGCGGCGTGGGGCCGGCGCTGGAGGAGCTCGCGCCGGTGATCTTGGGCGGCGATCCGCTGGGCGCCGAAGCGCTGATCGCGGCGGCGGACGCTTATCTGCCGGATCATCGCTACGCCAAATCAGCGCTCGACATCGCGCTCTGGGACATCACCGGCCAGGCGGCGGGATTGCCGGTCTATGCGCTGATGGGCGGGCGGCGCGCCGAGACGCTGCCGCTCTACCACTCCATCACCAGCGTCGAGCCAGAAGAGATGGCGCGGATCGCGCGCGAGGCGCAATCTCTCGGCATGACCCAGTTTCAGGCCAAACTCGGCGCTTCAGGCGGCTGGACCACGGATGTGGAGCGGCTGATCGCGGTGCGCGAGGCGGTAGGCCCTGGTTCGGTGCTCTATGGTGATTGGAACTGCGGCTCGACCATGCTCGACGCGTCGCGTGTGGGGCGCGCCGTCGCCCATCTCGATGTGATGCTCGAGCAGCCCTGCGAGACGATCGCAGAATGCGCCCAGGTGCGCCGCGCCACCGGTTTGCCGATGAAGCTCGATGAGAACGCCCATGACATCCCGACGCTTTTGGAAGGGGCGGAGCGCGGCTGCATGGATGTGGTGGCGCTGAAGCTGTCGAAGTTCGGCGGGCTTTCGGCGCTGCGCCGCGCGCGCGATCTTTGCCTGCATCTTGGAACGATGATGTGCATTGAGGACACTTGGGGCGGCGACATCTGCATGGCGGCGGCGCTGCATCTGGCCGCGGCGACGGATCCCAAGCGCGTGCTCAATGTCTGCGATCTCTCCGGCTACGCCGCGCCGCGCCTCGCGCCCGAGGGGCCGACGCGCAAAGACGGGCGGATCGCGCCGCCGGAGAGCCCAGGCCTCGGCGTCACGCCGGATCTCGACCTCCTCGGCGCGCCCGATCTCATTTTGGATTGACCCTATGGAACAGCCCCAAAGCAAAGAGCTTCACGCCCAAACGGCTCACCCCCAGAAGATCCGCACCCAGGATGAATGGATCGCCCGCGCGCGGGAGGTTCTGCCCGGCGGCGGGTTCGGCAATTTCGATCCCAACATCATCATCGCCCGCGGCGAAGGCGCGCGTGTCTGGGACGAAGATGGCCGCGAATATGTCGACTACTTGATCGGCTCCGGCCCGATGCTGCTCGGCCATGGCCATCCGGAGGTGATGGAGGCGGTGCTGGCGCAGTTGCCGCGCGGCATGACCTTCTTCGCCACCAACGCAAAAGGGATCGAGCTCGCCGAAGCGATCGTCGAGGCTTGTCCGTGCTGCGAGCAGGTGCGCTTCGTCGCCTCTGGCGGCGAGGCGGATATGTATGCGATGCGGCTCGCGCGCGCCTACACCGGCAAGGACAAGATCCTGAAATTCGAGGGCGGCTATCACGGCATGAGCGCGGAGGCGCAAATGAGCCTGGCGCCGGCCCGCGAGGTGAATTTCCCGCAAGCCCTGCCCGACAGCGCCGGCATCCCCAGCGCGGTGGCCGACCAGATGCTGATCGCGCCTTTCAACGATCTCGAGGCCGTCGCCTCTCTCTTGGCCGAGCATGACGACGTCGCCGCGATCATCGTCGAGCCGCTGCAGCGCGTGATCCCGGCGGCGCCGGCCTTTCTGGAGGGCCTGCGCCGGCTCTGCGACGCGCATGGCGCGCTCTTGATTTTCGATGAGATCGTCACCGGCTTCCGGCTCGCTTATGGCGGCGCGCAGGAGCGCTATGGCGTGACGCCGGATCTCTGCACGCTCGGCAAGATCATCGGCGGCGGCTTCGCGCTGGCGGCGACGGGCGGGCGCGCGGAGATCATGGCGCATTTCGACAAAGCGCGCGTCGGCGCGGAGGGCTGGTTGATGCAGCTCGGCACGCTCTCCGGCGCGCCGGTCGCGGCCGCGGCGGGGCTGAAGACGATGGAGATCCTCCGCCGCGAAGGCGTCTATGAGCGGCTGCGTGCGACCGGCGAGCGGCTGCAGCGGATGCAGAGCGCGGCGCTGAACGCGGTCGGCGCGGCGCATCAGATCGTCGGCGATCCGACGCTGTTCGATATCTTCTTCACCGAGGCGGTCTGCGCCGATTACCGGACCACCAAGCATCAACGGCCTGATCGCGGCGAGGCCTATAACGCGGCGCTGCGCGCTCATGGCGTCTTTAAATCGCCGTCGAAGCTCTACCCATGCCTGGCGCTGAATGAGGAGGATCTCGCGCTGACCGAGCGCGCGGTTCAAGCCGCCGCGGCGGCGGTGGCGCGCGCGCAGGCGGCGTAAGCGCCGGGCTCGCATCTCTCTCGCATTGCCCCGCAGCGCGGCTCGGCGCTAGATCACGCGGGCGCCGTCTCGCGCGTCCTGCAGGGAGAGTGAGATGAAAGCGGTCACGATCGGCGGCGCGATGGTGGATGCGATCGGCATCATCGATGACGACCGCATCGAGCGCATGTCGCTGCGCAACTCCGACAGCTCTTACCTGCTGATCGAGCAGGGCCGCAAAATCGAAGCGCGCGAAATCTCGCAGCATTGCGGCGGCGGCGGCGTGAACACCGCAGTGGCGATGGCGCGGCTGGGCTTCGATGTCGCGACGGTGCTCAAGCTTGGTCAGGACGCCCGGGCCGATGCGATCCTGCGGCGGCTGAGCGATGAAGGCGTCTCGACCCGCTGGGTGACGCGCGACGCGGAGGCCGCGACGGGCTCGTCCATGATGATCGCCGCGCATGACCGCGACGCCGCGATCTTCACCTTTCGCGGCGCGAACACCTTGCTGCGGCCCGAAGAGCTGAAGCCGGATATGCTGGCTGCGGATCTCGTCTACATCTCGAGTCTCAGCAATGAGGCGGCCGAATGCTTTCCCGCGCTGGTGCGAATGGGCCGCGCGGCGGGCGCACGGGTCGCCACCAATCCCGGCATTCGCCAGCTAACGCGGCGGTCGGCGGCGTTTTTCGAGGCTCTCGGCGGGATCGACATTCTTTCGGTCAACCGCGTCGAGGCGGCGTCGCTGGTGCCGCAGCTCGTGGACCGCGTCGGCGAGGGGGGCGCGGCGCTTGGGCCGGTGGATGGCGTCGCGGCGCCGGATCTGGCGCAGAGCGGTTTTTCCGCCGGCGGCTTCGAGATGTCGCTGAGCGCCTTCATCAGCGCGATCCACGGGCTCGGCGTCGGCCATGTGCTGATCACCGACGGCAAGAACGGCGCGTACGCCAGCGGAGGCGGCGCGCTGCTCTATCGGCCGGCGGAGACGGCGCGCGTGGTGGGCACAGCGGGCGCGGGCGACGCTTTCGCTGCGACCTTCGCGGCTTGGCTAACGGAGAGCGGATCGGTGGCGGAGGCGCTCGACGCCGCGGCGATCAACGCAGCCAGCGTGATCGGCTATGTCGACACCCAATCGGGCCTGCTCCGCCGAGAGGAGATCGCGGCGTGGCGCGAGGTCGCGACGGGACGCGCTGGCGCCATGAGCTGGAGCGGCGAGGCGTTCCAGCGCTCGACGCGGTGAATAGGGGAGCGCCGATGCGCATTTCAGCGAGCGTTGATTTTCTGTGGCCGCATCTGCCGTTGCCGGACGGGATCCGCGCGGCGAAGGCGGCCGGCTTCGATGCTGTGGAGTGCCACTGGCCTTATGAGACGCCGGCGGAGGAGGTGCGCGCCGCCCTGGCGGAGACCGGCTTGCCGCTGCTGGCGCTCAACACCAGCCGGGGCGACGTGGCGGCGGGCGCGTTCGGGTTGAGCGCTCTGGCGGGACAAGCGGCGCAGGCGCGGGCGGCGATCGACGAGGCGTTGGCTTACGCCGAGGAGACGGGCGCCATGGCGGTGCATGTGATGGCCGGAAACGCGCTGCGCGATGGCGCTGAGGGCGCGGCGGCGCGAGAGGCCTTTCTTGAGGCGCTCGGCTACGCCAGCGCCCGCGCCGGATCGCGGCTGATCCTCATCGAGCCCCTCAACCGCTATGACGCGCCTGGCTATTTCCTGCGGACGACGGCTCAGGCTGAAGCGATCCTCGAGCGGCTCGCCGCGCCGAATGTGAAGCTGATGTTCGACTGCTATCACGCGCAGCTGACCGAAGGCGACGTCACCAACAAGCTGACGGCTCTGCAGCCGATGATCGGCCATATCCAGATCGCTGCGGCGCCTGGGCGCGGCGCGCCGGATCATGGGGAACTCGACTACACCCATGTCTTCGCGCATTTGCAGGCGATCGGCTATCGCGGCGGCGTCGGCGCGGAGTATCGGCCGGGCGGCCAGCCTGCGGAGGAGACTTTCGGCTGGCTTCGCCGCCTGCGCAGCGCCGCGCCATAGAACGCAATGAGGTTTCGTCGAAACGCCGCTGCGCTCTCAGGTCGTGCGATGGCGCGGATCACGGGCTTCCAGTTATCCTCACCGGGCTTTCATCGAGCAGTCTCGCCAGGCGCGCCGCGGCCATGAAGCCCTCGCGGCGCGCCGCCGCCGCCGCTTCCGCTTCCGCGTCGCGGCCCCAACGCTCTTGCTGAAAGGTCTCTTCGATGCGCGAGGCGTCCCACGCCGCTTCGGCCTCGATGGCCTGCGCCGCGGCGGCGAGGCCGAGGATCAGCGAGCCTGTGAGGCTGGTCAGGGCGCTGAGCGCGGTGAGGCCGAGATCGGAGCGCGCCGCCGTCGCCGCGCGGAGCGCTGCGAGCGCGTCGGCGGATTGGGCGACCGGCGTGATCCCCGCGCCGATGCGGAGCTTCGCGCCGAAGGCGCTTTCGGCCCAAGCGAGCATTGGGTCCCAGGCCGCGGCCTCGCGCTCCGCCAACGCTTTGGGCTCCGTGGCGCGGTAACAAACGAGATCGCTCGCGCCATAGCCGGCGATCTCGTCAATGACGGCTTCGCGCTGGGGGGCGACTTGGTCGATGGCCGTGTTCACGGCGCGGGTGACCGGCATGGCGCCCGGATCGACGCGCTCGCCGACCGCGCTCCATTCCGCAGCCGCCGCCTCGGCCACGGCGCGCGGGGCCGCGAAGGCCGCGCCGCTTGGGCAGCGTAGCGGCTTGCCGTCAAGCAAGACGATGAACAGCTTCGGCGTCGCGCCTGGCCCAATGGCGGCGGTTTCGTAGAACCGCCGCGGCGCGCCGCCCCAACCGCCAACTCCCGATCCGCCGCTCACCGTGATCCCCTCCCGACGCCGGCCGCGGCGTCCTGGCGGATCACGCCGTCAGCTCAGCCGATCCGAACGCCACGGCCGCGATCGCCGCGGTGACGCAGGCGAGCATCAGACCGATGGCCGCCGCCTTCGCGGACATTCCAAAGAAATCTCGCCAGAGCAAGCGCTTGTCGCCGCTGCTGAGGCCGCGCCCGCCTTGGTCGACCAGCGCCAGCAGCACCATCGCGCCGCTAATGCACCACATGCGGACCAAAAGGCCGGCGGCAGCCTCCGACAGTCCTGCGAAAAAACCCAAGCCGATCACGGCGGCCAATACGAAACTCAAGAACTCGCTGGTGGTCGTCATCGCGGCCCTCCGAGCTATTACATTGCGTTGTCTCCAAAAATCCGTTGCGAAAGAAAATCCGCAGCGAATCGCGCGCGTGACAATTAACGTCGCGCGACAAAATAGCGCGCCCTGTGCAAAAGGCACTCTTTTTAAGAGTAGCGCGCCGCCGCCGCTCGTCTGACGCGCGATGCGCGTTGAACACCGGTTACAGGGCGCTGGCGCGTTAGCTTGGGAACGGGTCTTCCTCGGCCGCGGCGAGGACTTCGCGCCAGCCGAGCGCGGCCCAACTGCGGCGCATATGCTCCGGCAACGGCGCGGTCACGGTGAGAACGCCGCCTGCGGGATGCGGCAGGCTGAGACGGCGCGCATGCAGATGAAGCTTCCGGCTGATCTCGCCGCCGAGATAGGGCGAGCGCTCGGCGCCGAAGGGGTCGCGCGGGCCGGGCGCGTATTTCCCATCGCCGACGATCGGGCATCCCAGCGCCGCCATATGAGCGCGAAGCTGATGCGTGCGGCCTGTCACCGGCCGAAGCGCCACCCAGGCCGCTCGGTCGCCAAGCGCCTCGAGCGTGGCGAACTCCGTCAGCGCCGATTTCGCGCCGTCCGTCTCCCGAACGGCGTCCGGCGGCACGCACAGCATCTTCTCGCCCGCGCCTTGCGGCCCGTGGCCCGCCGCTTTGACAAGCCCATAGCGGATCGCGCCCCGGCGCGGTTTCGGCGCGCCGGCGACGGCGGCCCAATAGATCTTGCGGCTCGCGCGGGAGTGGAACGCTCGTGCGAGCGCGGCCGCGGCGCGCCGGTCGCGCCCGAGAATCAGAACGCCCGAGGTGTCCTTATCCAGCCGATGCGTCAGCCGCGGCCGCTCCGCCCGATCGAACCGCAGCGCGTCGAGCAGCCCGTCGAGATGGCGCGTCTGGCCCGATCCGCCTTGCACCGGCAGGCCCGGCGGCTTGTCGAGCGCGATCACGTGATCGTCTTGATGCAGGATCAGGCCGCGCAGCCACGCCGCGTCCGCTGGATCCACCGCCGCCGGCTTGCTCGCCGCGCGCCGCTGCGCCGCGGCGGCCTCTCCGCCAGGATCGGGCAAGGGGGGGATCCGAATGCTCTGGCCGGCTTGCACGCGGTCGGAGGCTTTGGCGCGGGCGCCGTCGATGCGGATCTCGCCTTTTCGCAGCATCCGCTCCAGCCGACCATGGCCGACGCCGGGAAAGCGGCGCTTGAACCAGCGATCGAGCCGCTGATCGGCTTCGTCTTCGCTCACTTCGACCTTTTGCACGCCGCTCATGACTGTCCGCTCAGCCTCCCAGCCACCAGCGCGCCGCCGCCGCGCCCAGCGCCGCCGCGCCGATGGCGCCGACCACATTGGCGGCGACATAAGCGAATGCGAGCAGGAGACGCTCTTCCTGCAGCAGGCTCAGAGCGTCCCAAGAGAAGGCGGAGAAGGTGGTGAAGCCGCCGAGCACGCCGGTGATGAAGAACGGGCCCCATCGCTCCAGAAGGCCGAAGCGGGCGAAGAGCAGAAAAGCGACGCCGATCGCGAAGCCGCCGAACAGATTGGCGAGCGTCACCCCCACATTGGCGCCGAGGCTGTGGCTGAGCGGCGCGGCGGCGCGCACCAAGAGATGCCGCGCCATCGCTCCGATCGCGCCGCCGGCGCCGACTTGCGCCAAGACGCTGAGGAGCGCCGCCCCGGACGCGGCTCCTGCGCCTGAGACCATACTCGCTGTCTCCCTCTTTCATGCGCAGCGCCGGTTCGCATGCGCAGCGCCGGTTCGCATGCGCAGCGCCGGTTCGCATGCGCAGCGCCGGTTCGCATGCGCAGCGCCGATTCGCATGCGCAGCGCCAGTTCGCATGCGCAGCGCCATGCGCGCGGCGACGGGCCGGATCACGGCGTTAGTCTCGATCCACAACGCGCATGAGCTTGGCGTCGAACACACGCAGCACGCTAGTCAGCTCGCGCCCGCGCTTCAAAACGCGGCCCTCGCCCGTCAGCACCGCATAGGCGCCTTGGCGCTGCGCCAGTTTCGGCCGCTTTTCGATTCGGTAGAGCGGCGCTTCGGACGCCCGGCGGAACACCGAAACCACCGCGACCTCGCGCAAATGGTCTATGGCGTAATCCCGCCATTGGCCCGCGGCGACCATCCGGCCGTAAATCGACAGGATCGGTCCAAGCTCGGTTCGGTGGAACGAGACCAGCTGAGGCGCTGCGCCAGCCGCGCGGATCTCGCCGCCGCCGGCGCCGCCGACCTGGCCTAATCGCGGATTTATTGGGATAATTGAATTCGACATCGCTGCGATGATCGCGCGTCGCGCTTGGAATGCAAGCGATCAATTCGCCGTGAAGGCGCGAGTTTGTGGCGAGAATGTCGCCCGTACGTTGAAATTGCCACTTGCAAGTCTCGACTACAGTAACAATCTCTTCATTGCGCATCCCTCGCGCAAGTCCGGCGTCGGCTCCCTATCGCCCCCACCCCCCAAGTCGGCGCCGGACGACTTCCCTTGAAAAGACGACTTCGCGACAGCGTCCGATGGGCTACCATGCCTGCGCTGGCGCGGCGCGGCGCTGCGGCCATGCGGGAGAGGTCACCGCTTTGCGTTCTCGCTTGACAGTGTCTCAACCAACGCAGGCGCGGCGCGGTCTTCATCGGCGGCGCGCGATGACCAAGCGCGCGCCGCCGAGGAAGACCGCGCCGACGGCT
>JBCBCG010000073.1:0-18803 GCA_038530925.1 Pseudomonadota bacterium | reverse complement strand
GCCGCTACCTCGCCCATTGCGGATATGCGCCTACTTCAACATGACACGCTCTAAACCCGCTCGGCGGCGGCGGACTCAATTGGTTGTTTCGACGCCGCGAGCGCGCGCGCCACGGCGCCCCGCAAGGCCGCGGCGTCGCTCGGCTTGGCGAGCAGAGGCGCGCCGCGTTCCCCGGCATCGGCCGCCGCCTCCGCCGCGCCGGCGTGACCGCTGACGAACACCGCCGCGAGTTCGGGCCAAAGACGGCGCAGCCGCTGCGCGACCTCAAACCCATCAAGACCGCCCGGCGTCGCCACGTCGATCACCGCCGCATCGCACCGCCGCCCCGCCGCCGCCTCCGCCCGCGCCGCGGCGAGCGCCTCCGGCCCTGCGCGCGCAACGACGACCGCGCAGCCGAGGCCGCTCAGCGTCGCCGCCATCATGGCGCGCACCGGCTCGTCATCTTCAAGGAGAAGGACGCGCGCGCCTTTGATCGATCCCGCGCCGGCGCCATCCGACGCAGCTCGCGCTTCGATCGGCGCGGCGGCGGCGATGCTTGGCAGATGCAAACTGACGATCGAGCCTGTCTTGGAGGCCGCGATCTCGAGCGCGCCGCCCGCCTCATGCACGAAATCCGCGATCGTGGTGAGGCCCAGCCCCGGCCCCGCCTCATTCAGGGCGGCGACCTCTTCCGCCGGCGCGCCGCTGGCCAGAAGCAGCGTGCGCCGCCGCGTCGCTTCATCGAGGCCAGGCCCGTCGTCGGCGACCTCGATGATCACCCGCGGCGCGCCCTCGACCGATTGAGCGGAACGCGCGCGCAAAGTGACGGCGCCGCGCCCGCCGGCCGCGCGGATCGCGTCGCGGCTGTTCAGGATCAGGTTCACCAGCGCGTTCTCGAGCCGCCCTTGATCGCACCCGGCGATGCAAGCGACATGCGGCGCCTCGACCCGCAAGACGACATCTTCGTCGAGCAAGGGCCGCATCACCGCAGCGACGATCTCAAACGTCTCGCCGACCGGTCGCGCCTCAGCCGCTTCCGGTCCGCGCTTGGCGAGATCAACCAGCCGCCCGGTCAACCCGGCGCCCCGCGCAACCGCGGCGAGCGCGATGTCGTGAAACCGCCGCGCCTCAGCGCCCTCGTTCGTCGCGGCGAGCTCGACCGCATATTGGATCGTCGCGAGGGTGTTGTTCACATCATGCGCGACGCCGGCTGAGAGGCGGCCGAGCGCGAGCAGCGCCGCGAGATCGTCCGGCGCTCCCTGCGCTTGAGGGTCGGGCTCTGGCGGCGCTTTTGGCGCGATCGGTTCCGGCTCGATCTCTTGCGGCGGCGCGCCGCTTCGCGCCCAGCCGGTCGCGAACACGCCGGCGGCAAGCGTCGCCGCGGCGGCCCAGAGCGCCAAGAGCGACGTCGAGACCGCGGCGGCGCTCGGCTCGGCGGCGGCCGCGCCTGCGGGCTCTTTCGCCGCTTCAACCGACGCCGCCGCATCCCGCGAAAGCGGCGCGCCGAGCGCGGGATCCGCCTGCGCCGCGCCCGGAAACCCGCCTGCGCTCGCGGCCGCGCCGACAAGCATAAGCGCCGCCGTCAGCGGCGCGGCGTGCAGAAATTGAGGCCAAGGCTTTGCTCTGAGAGCCCGCAAAATCAGCGGCATGCTCAAGGTCCGTGATCCAAGCGCCATCTGAGAGAGGATGTCGGCGTTCGCCGTCGTCACCCCGACCCGACAGTCTCCAAGCGCCTGGCGCGGACAATGCGGCGCGACGTCACGACCGCGCGGCGATCGCCCCAAAAGCGCTCCGAGACGGCGCGAACAACGCGGCGCGTTCGACCGTCGCCGCATCGACCAACTCCCGCCCGCGCCGAGCGATCGCATCGCAATCGAGCGGATGGCGCATGATGGCGGCGACATCGAGCCGGCGCATCAAACGCTCCGGATCGAGAGCGCGCACCGAGCGCGGCGCATCATGGGTGACGATCACGGGAACCCGCCCCATCCAGGCGCGATCTGGCGCGTCGACCATCCACGCGCCGTCGACGTTCTGGGCGTTCATCCGCATCTTGTTCACCAAAACAAGCGCGCCCTCGGGCGTAAAGCCGCCAGCGCGCTTGATCAGAAAACTCGCGATGACGAGGTCCACCGGACGCTGCTGCAAACGATCCCACGCCGCGCGCGCCGACGCGAAAATTTCGGGCTCGAACCCATACGCCGTCACAGCATGGCTCAGCGCCGAGGAGAGCGCCGGATCGTCTTGCAAGATAAGCGTTGTCAACATTCGCGACTCCATTTTCGTCGCGAATGTTTCAATCAGAAACTAATCGAGCGCAAGCCTTTCCTCAACCGCGCGGCGCGGCGCGGGCGTCATCCTCGGCGCAGCGCCGCCTCGATGCGCTCGATCACACGGTTGGGATCGCGCCGCCAATCGATGGCGAGAACGGTCATGGCGTTCCATCCAAAGGCGCCGAGCACGCCAGGCTTGACCACATGCCGCTCGACCAAATCGGTCGAGGCGAAATGCGCCGGCCCGTCGATCAGCACCGCCAATGGCCGCGGCGAGGCGCGGTCGCCCGCGTCCTCGTCCATGTCGCGGCCTGCGTCTCGTCCCGCGTCTCGGCCCGTATCTTGGCCCGCCGCGCCGCCGGTCGGCCGCACGGCCAGATCGCATACAAACGCGCTTTGGCCGAGCGCCGTCTCCACCTCCCAGCCGCGCTCGCGCAGCGCTTGGGCCACGCGATCGGCCAGCGGATGCGGCTCGCGCTCCGCCGCGTCGAGCGCTTGCGGCGCGACTTGCGCGAGCGTGCGCAGCATCGCCTCGCGATCGCCGCGGCTCGCCGCATCGGCGTAGCGCAGATAGGTTTTCAGGCAGAGCGCGCCGGTGTTGTAATCGTTCGTGATCGCATCCGCCGCGATGGTCGACACCAGCGCCAGCCGGTCCTTGGCGCGGCTGAAGATCACGTTGAGCCGCTTCTCGCCGCCGGAGCGGTTGATCGGACCGAAGTTCATCCGCATCCGCCCAGCGCCGTCCGGCGCGTAGCAGACCGAGACGATGATCACGTCGCGCTCATCGCCCTGCACGTTCTCGAGGTTTTTCACGAAGAGCCCGGCGAATTGGCCGTCCTCCTCTCGCTCAAGCTCCGCTTCGTAAAGCCGCCGAAACTTCGCATCCTCCTTGGCGAGCGCCTCAAGCGCTCGCTCGATCTCGGTTTGCTGCGCTTCGGAGAAGGCGACGACGCCGATCGATTTGCCGGTTTTCGCCAACAGCAGACCGCGCACCAGCTGCGCGACATACGCCGCCTCGCCGGAATTGCGCGTGCGCTCATAGACGCCGAACGGCGTCTGATGCCAGCTGATCGGGCGGCGCAGGATCTCGGTCCAGAGCGTCGCGCCATCCTCGGGCGCCGCGGCGCGGATCGGCGCGCGCGGCTCCAGCCGCGTGGTCGACGGGATCGAGATCAAGCGCCCGCCGTAAAAGAGCGCGTTCGAAAACGCGATCAGCTCTTCGGCGCGGCTGCGGTAATGCCAGCCGAGCATGGTCGCCGGCAGCGTGCGCGCCGCTTGGCCGAGGAAGCTGTCCGCGTCGAGATCGAGCGAGATCTCGTCATCGGCGCCGCCATCCTCGAACCCATCCGCATCGCCGTCCGACCCGCCGAAAAAATTCGTCGGCGGCAATTGCTTCTCATCGCCCACGACAATCGCCTGCGGCGCCCGGAAGAGCGTCGGCGCCGCCTCCTCCACCGGCACCTGGCTCGCCTCGTCGAACACGACGACATCGAAAAGATCAGGCTCGAGCGGCAGGATGTCGGCCACGCTAAGCGGGCTCATCAGCCAGATCGGTTTGAGATCCCGGATCAAGAGCCCCGCCGGCCCGGCCATCAGCTCGCGGATCGAGCGGAAGCGCTGGCTTTTCGAAAGCTCGCGCTCGAGATCTTGGCGCGCGGCGAGATAAGTGCGGCGGAGGCGCTGGCCGGCCTCATCAAGCTCGAGATCGAGCCGCGCGGTCAGCGACACATGCTCCACGAAACGACGGCGCGCCTTATCGAGCAGCGCCTCGGCGTTGGCGACGCGCAGCCGGTCGAGCGCCGCGGCGACCGCCTCGCCTTGGGCGTCGAGCCCCGGCCCGCTGCTCTCCCGCGCCGCGGGACGCGCCGCCAGCGCCCGCTCCACCGTGCGATCCACCACCGCCGCTTCGATTTCGTCCACCGTCGCCTGAATGCGGCGCAAGCCTGTGCGCACCGTATCGGGCGCCTCGGCGAGAGCGCGGAGCGCCGGCGCGAAGGCGGGCAACGCCTCGCGCCCTTCGGCGAGATCCGCCAAGGCCTTGAAGGCGCGATCGACCGGCAGCGTCTCCAGCCCTTCGAAGCACGCGGCGAGCGCCGCGCGCGCAGCGTCCGCGGCCGCCTTCAACGCGCCGAGCGCGCGCACATGCTGCTCGGCGCCGTTCAACTCCTGCAAGATTAAATCCATCAACGGCTTAGCGTCGCGGCCTTCGCGCGGATGCTTGCACTCGATCTCCTCGACCAGCGCGATCGCGGTCTCGCCGTCCGAAAGCCCGAGCGGCGCCGCCATGGCGCGCAGATGCGTCTGCTCCTCCTCAGCGGCTTTATGCTCCTTCTCGAGATCAGTCAGGAGCTGCGTCACGGTCGGCTTGATCGCCAGCTGGTCGAGGCCGGTGCGCGCCGCCACCTCGTCGCGGACGGTGCGCCAGGGCGAGGAGAGGAAGCCGAGCCAAGAGCCCTCATGCTGATGCGCCAGGCGCAGCGCCGTCTCGGTTTCGACCGGCGAGAGCTTATCGTTCCACAGCGTGGTTTGCCGGCGCGCTTGTTCGAGGTTTTCACGCGCCAGCTGCAGCATATGCAGATCGGATTTGAACCGATGCGCCGCGGGACTTTCCGGATCGAACAGGCTGAGGCGCCGCGCCTCGACCAGCGGTTTCAGCCGCGCCGCGTAATCGATCTGCGAAAAGAGCGCGCTGAGCGGCGCTGCGCCCGCGCTGTCCGGCCACACCGCGAGTTCGATCGAAGCGCGCATCTCCGCCAAATGCGGCTCCAACGCGTCGAGCGCCGCCTCCAGCCGCTCGAAGAGATGCGGATCCGCCGAGGCCTCGGCGGAGACGAAGCGCGCCGGATGATCGGCCAGGATCGGCGCGGCCGCGCCGTCGATACGCGCGAGCGCCGCCTCCATCTCCTTGGCCGCTGCGCGGCCTTCGCGCCAATCCCCGAGGCTTGGCAGGAGCGCCGCCTCGCCCGCGTCGAGCCCCGCAAGCCCGCCGCTTCGACGCGCCGCGCCGCCGCCTTCCGGCGCTCCGGCCTCCGCATGCTCGCCATGAGCGGCCGGCCGCACCGCCGCCGCCGCATAGGACAACAACTCATGCAGCCGCGCGCCGTCGATCTCCGAGAGCATGTCCCGATCCACCGCGGCGAGCGACGTCAGCGCCGCCTCCGCGCTTTGCGCCGCCTCGCGCCGGCGCCCTTCGATCGCCTCGTTTGGCGCCGCGTCGAGCCACCCTTCGAACAGCGCTTTGAGATCGAGAATGAAGCTCTTCTTATCTTCCTGGCTGTCATGCACGCGGGCGCAGAGCCGATGCAGCCCCAGCGCCTCCAAACGGTGGAACACCACATCGATCGCCGCGCGCTTCTCGCAGACGAACAGCACGCGTTTGCCGCGGCCGAGGTAATCGGCGATCAGATTCGCGATCGTCTGCGATTTGCCTGTGCCGGGCGGGCCTTGGATCACGTAGCTCGCGCCGGAGCGGCTGCGCAGCACGGCGGTTTCTTGCGTCGGATCGCTTTTCACGACCGAGAACCGTTCGAGCAGCGGCGGCGCTTCGGGCGCGGGCCCGGCGATGGGTTTCGGCCGGTCGGCGAACAACTCTTCGAACGCGGTGCTCTTGCCGCCGAGCGCATCGGCTACGCTCGCCTCGCCCTCCGGCGCGCCGACGCCTTTCTCCAGCAGCGCGTCGAAATCGCGAACCAGCGACATCTTGCGGTAGTTGAAATTCGCCAGCGTCACGGCGCAGAGATCGAAGGACCAACGCCGCTGTTCGGCCTGACCAGCGCCGGCGCTCTCGGCCTCCGACGCGGCGCGTTTGCCGGCCCGCGGCTCGAGCGTGGCGGTGGCGGCGCGGCGCAGCGCCGACAGATCCATGCCAAGCGCGAGCTGGCGCGCATCGGCGTCGCCCTCCTCGCGCCGCAGCGCCTCGGCCGCGTTCTTCAACCCGCTTGGCCGCTTCGGCCAGGCGGGCGGCGCCACATAGCGCCGATAGAGCTGCGCGCCAAGCGGACGGAACTGCGAGCGGGTGTAGGAGTATAGGATATCGCCCATGCGCTTCTGGCCGCCCGAAGGCTTGTGGCGAGTGCGATAGAGATCGACGCGGCGCTGCGCGCGCTGATGCATGGCGCGCACATTCGGCGTCGAGACTTTCTCGAGCTTCACGCCAGGCTCGGACCGCGCGATCTGTTCGGAGAGCGCGAGATGCAGCGCGTCGACTGCGCCCGGCTCGCCCACATCCACCGACGCCGGCAGCTCCACATTATAGATGAGCTTCAGATACCGGCGCAGCGTCGGGTTGACCTCCGCCTCCGCCGAAGTCGCCTTAATGTCATAGCTGTCGCGCACGCCGCGGCGCTTCTTCAGCTCCACCGGCAACAACAGCAGCGGCGAATTGATCGGCGTCTCCGGATCGTCCTTCAGATTGCGCCAGCGCAGAAAGCAAAGCACCAGACGCAGCTGCGAGAAGCCGAACTCCGTCCGATCCTTACGCGCTTGTGCCCGGATCTTGTCGAGCACCGCCGGCGCATGCGTCATCTCCTCAAAACGGATGAACTCCGAGAGCGAGGCGGTCTCGCCCGAAGCGACGCGCCGCGCATGCTCGCCGGTCCAGCAGAAGAGCTGCTCCGGCCGGATCGCGTCCACATTCAGCACGATCGGCGTCGAGGCCTCAGTAAGGTTCAGCTCCGCGTTGGACGGTTTGTGATGCAACAGCTTGTTGCGCCGCGAGAGATCATAGAGCCGGCCACGCAGCTCCTTCAGGATCTCGCCGTCGCGGCTGAGGCGCGCCTCGCTCGGATCATTCGCCAAGGGCGAGGCGATCTGGCGGTGATGCTCGAGCCCGTGGACCGCCTGCGCCAGATCCTGCAGCCGGTCGCGCCGGTCGAGCGCGCACATGCGCATCAGAATGTCGGCGACCGTCGGATGCAGCCGCGGATTGAGCTGCGCGAGGCTGCGGCGATGCCGCGCGAACTCTGTGAGATCGGCCTCTTCGGTGAAATCAAGACCGGTGGCCAGGCTCACCGCGAGCATCCCGAGGCAGAACACATCCGTCAGCGGGTCGTGATTGCCGACGAGATGCTCCCAGCTGCGATAGCCCGCGATGAACACCGGACGCTTCGGCGTGCGCCGATGCTGACCGATCAGCCGCGCGCCGGGATCCTCTTCATCCAGCGTCTCTTTCAGCGCCGCAAAGCCGCTCATCGGTCCGGAGCCGACGCTTGGCGCGCCTTGGATCTGCGAGAGCGCGAGCGCGTTCCATTTCGGCGCGGCGGCGCGGCCCGGCCCGATGAAGAGCCGCTTGCGATAAACGCGCACCGCCTCATACCCATCGAGCGGCGCGATTTTTCCCGCCTCATGCAGCTCGGCGACTTGGCGGAAAAGCGGCGTCACCGCTGAGAGCACATCTTCCGTGCCGATCGCCTCATAGCGCGCGAATTCTTTCAGAAGATCATGGAAATCCTGCGCCAGCTCGCGCTGCATCTCCCGATGGAGATCGCGCAGCGCGCCCTCGTCGCTCTCGCTCATATGCTCGCCTCCAGGCCGCGCGCGGCCCATTTGTTCGATGGAGCCTCTTGCGGGCTCTTGCTTCTAGGCTGGACTGTCTTACGCAGCGTCGCCGGCGCGGCGCGCCTCGCGCACCGGCGCGGCCCTGGTCTCAGCGTCCGGCGCCGGCTCGATCGCGCCGAGCGACAGCTCTGCTTTGGAGAGGATGCGCACCGCGTTCCGCTCCAGATCCGTCAGCTTCGCTTTGGTCGTCTTCAGCTCCTGGCTCGCCACCGCGCGCAGCGCTTCGGTGAGGCCGAAATCCTCCGCGAAGCGCAGCGCCGCCGCCAGCATCACGTCTTCAAGCTGCGGATCGACCGTTGAGAAATCGAGCAGCAAATACGCGAGATACCGCTTCACGCTGCCATGGAGCGTCGCGATCGCGCCGCGCAGCTTGTCGATGTCCCGCCCCTGATGCTTCGGCTCGCCAAGACGGTCGCCCAGCTCGCCAGCCACCTCATGGGCGTGCGCGCGGATCAAAGGCCGGCTCGCCCACGGCTCGGTGAGGAACTCCATGAGCATCCAGAGCGAGAGATCGTTCACATGCTCTTGCGCCAGAAGATCCAGCGCCTCGAGCGGCGCGGCGCCTTCGATCAGCGCCCGGGCGCGCCCTTCGGCCGCCGCTGGATCATGCGCCCAGGCGGCCATCAGCACGGCGCGGAGATAGTTCTCCGGATGCGACCGCCCTTCGGAGCGGCCGCCGCCGTTTTGCGCCAGCGCTTCCTCCGCCTGAGAGAGATAGGCCGCGCCGCTCGCCTCCGCGGCGTCATGGGCGAGCTTCACATGCGCCGCGAGCGCGGGCTCGAGATCGCCGATGGCCCAGAGCCCATAGCGGTCGGCGAACACCTCCGTGTAAAGCCGCTCGAGCCGCGCCGTCTCGGCGAAAGCGGGCGCCACGTTCGGCTGCGCCGTCGCCCAGCGCAGCAGCCGATAGGCCGTCCAGAACCGCCCGCCCTCTTCGGTCCAAAGCCGATGATGCGCCAGCTCATGGCCGAGCACGAAGCGCAGCTCCGCCGGATCGAGCGCGGTGAGCGCATCGCCTTCGAACACCAAATGCGCGCCGCCGGGCTCGAAATAGAGCGCCGCGTTGCGGCCGCGATCGCTCTCGGCTTGATACAGCGTCACCGGCGCGCCGAGCGCCATGGCGCCGGCGATGTCGTCCGCCTCCGCGTAGAGCCCCGCATGCGCCCCGCGATCGAGGCGATAGGTGTTTTTCAGCAATTCGAGGCGCAGCGTCTCCGCCGCGTCTTCGGCGACCGGATCGCTGGCGAACCAGCGCCATAAATCGGGCTCTCGCCGTTCGAGATAGGCAGTCAACGTCTTGTGATACGCCGTCGGCCTCGGCGCGACGTATCGATCATAGGCCAAATCAGCCATCTTAGGGATCGCGCTCCTCGCGCCCTGGTCGCGGCCTCATTTTCGAGGTCCTGCGATGCTGCTCTTCCTGTGAATATAACGTTACCGCGAGGCGCACGCAAAGCGCATCTGGCCTTTGGCGACGAAAGAGCCACAACCCGTTGCGCGGAATGCCGTTCCTCGCCGCGGCGAAAGCGGTTGCAGCCCGGCGTTGACAACTTTGATTCGCTCACGCCGCCTCCGGGCGAGGGTCATGAGAGGCTGGCGGAAATCCCCAAAATCCGGGATGGAGCGGCGGGCGAGTCGGCCGTGGGCGAGCGACCGGCTTTAAGACGCGAAGACCGAGCAGCGGAGCAAAGGCGATGGGGTCGGCGATGATCGTGGCGGCGGCGGGCGACAGAGCCGCCGCTGAGGCGCTGGTGACGGCGCTGCGCGCGCGGGCGGAGGCGGCGGTCGCGCCGCAGCCGCCCAATCTCGAGAATGCGGACATGCGCGCCGGGGCGGAGGCCGCGATCGAAAGCGCCGGCGCGGTGGTCCTGCTCCTAAGCCAGAACGCCGTCGACGCGCCTTGGATCCGCTTCGCGGCGGAGACGGCGCAAGCCAAGGGCGCGCCGCTTATTCCCGTGCTGCTCGACGGCGCCGCCGTGCGCCTGCTGCATATTACGGGCGAGGCGGCGCCGATCCCGGCGCCGTCCGTGGCGCCCTTCGACGTGGAGCGGGATCTCGGCGCGCTCGCATCGCGGATTCCCATCGGCGCCGAAGATCTCGGCGCGGGCGATCTCGGCGCCGAAGATCTCAGCGCGGGCGATCTCGGAGCCGGCGATCTCGGCGAGGGCGATCTCATCAGCGGCGGCGACGACTCCAGCCCGCCCGAACCGCCTCGCGCGCCCGACCTCCCCAGCGCACGCGGTGAGCCGGCCGGCGCCGCTGATCCTCAAAGCGGCGACGGCGATGCGCCGGGCGCGATGGACGAGCCGCCCCCCCGCAGCGGCGGTCTTTATGAAGACGCCGCCGCCGCCTTGCGCCAGGCGGACGCCGCGACGCCTGAGTCGGACGACGCCGCGCCCGAGCCGGCGACGCGTCAGGATCTCGACCGCCTACAGGTTCCCGACAGCTTGCGCGCCGCCGAAGCCGCCCGCGCGCCCGATGCGGAGACGCGCGCGGCCGCGGTCCGCGCGGCGTCGGACCATGCGCGCGCAGCCATGAAGCGCGAGGCGAACGCGGCGCCGCTCGACGCGGCGGCGCGCGACGATCTCGACCGCGCCCGCGCCGCGCAGGCCGCGGCGCTCGACGCCGCGGCCCGGCGGCGCGCTCGATCAGCGCCGCCGGGCGCGCCCGCGCCGGATGCGGCGGCGCTTGAGACGGAGCCCCTCTCTCTCGATCCGCTGCCGCTCGATACGATCTCGGCGACGCATCGATCCCCAACTCCCCCAGCGCCCGCCCCTTCGGCGCCCGAACCCTTAGCTCCCGAACCCTTGGCTCCCGAACCCTCCGCCGCGCATGCGCCGCCGCCCAGCGCCGCCGCCTTTCGCGCGGCGCATCTGTTCGAGAGCATCCCACGGCGGATGCGGGTCGGTCGGCCGCAGCAGATCACCGTCCGAATCTCGCGCCGCGAGGATGGCGGCGAGGGCATGCCGGGCCCCGCGCGCCGGCACGCGATCCTTGCCGCCAGCGCTATGACCGTGACTCTCGACGATCCGAGCGTCGCCTACGCCATCCGCCCGCTGACCGCGCCGACGCAATGGATCGACCGCCAAGCGCTGATCGGCCTCGGCCTGCCGGATCAACCCGCCGAATGGCGCTGGTCCGTCGAGCCGCTGAAGACCGGCGTGCGGCCCTTGCGGATCCGCGCCAGCGCCCGCGTCGCCGACGCGACAGGCCATAGCGCGGAGGCGAGCCTGCCCGATCAAGAGATCGAAGTGCGCGTCGGCGTCGATCCGGCGCGCGCGGCCGGCGCATTGGCGCGCTGGACGCTTTTCGCCGCGGTCGCCGGCGTCCTTGGCCATTACAGCGTTGAAATCATAGAACTCGCCCGCGCCTTCACAGACCCGCCGCCACGCGGCTGAGGCGGCCGAGGCGGCGGCGCGCATGGCGGTCAGAGCCGGCGCAACCGCGTTCCGTCCGGATCGAAGGCCGGCCCGAGCCGAACCGTCGCGGCGCAGCGGCGCGCGCCGATCGCCACAGCGAGCGACGCGCCCTCCGCCGCCGCCTCGGCGCGGATCGAGGCGAGCGCCACAGGCCGGCCGACCCGATAGCCGAAGGCGGCGGAGGTGGTCGCGCCGATATAATCGGCCGCGCCGGCGCAGCTTCGCAGCACCGGTTCAAGTCCGATCGGAACCACATCAGCATCTTCGAAGAGCAAAGTGACGAGCCGCCGCTCGACGCCGCGCTCTCTCCGGGCGCTGAGCGCCTTGCGTCCGATAAAGGGCGTGTCCCACGCCACCGCGAAGGCGAGCCCCGCCTCAAGCGGCGTCACATCCTCATCGAGGTCATGGCCGTAGGCGAGAAAACCTTTCTCGATGCGCATGGAGGTTTGCGCGAAAAGCCCCGCCGGCTGCGCGCCCGCGGCCGCCAACGCCGCATACAGTTTCGGCGCCTCCGCCGCCGCGCTGGTGATCTCCCACCCCGCCTCCCCGACATATGAAAGGCGCGCGGCCAGCGCCGGCGCGCCCGCGATCTCCACCTCCGCCGCACGGAAATACGGGACGGCGTTCAGCGCCGGCGCGCCGATCCGCTCAGCGACCCGCGCCGCCTCCGGCCCCATCACGCCGATCACCGCGAAGCGCTCGGTCACGTCTTCGAGCGCCACGTCATCCTCCGCCGCCAGCGCGCGGCGAAGCCAGGCGCAATCGCGCTTGATGGCAGCCGTGCCGACATAGAGCCGATACCGCGTCTCGCTCAGCCGGATCGCGGTGAGATCGCTAACGACCCCGCCCGCCTGGTTCAGCATCGCAGTGTAGATGACGCGGCCCGGCGGCCGATCCATTTGGTTCGCGCAGACGCGGTTGAGGAACGCCGCCGCATCGCGGCCCGCGACCTCGATCTTGCCGAAGCTAGAGAGATCGAACAGCGCCGCCGCCTCATGCGCCGCGGCGACCTCGCGCCCCACCGCATCGAACCAATCGGGCCGCCCGAAGGTGAGACGCGGCGCCGCCTCCGCGCCGAAATAGAGCGGCCGCTCAAAGCCGTAGACCTGGCCGAACAGCGCGCCCGCCCGCACCCATTCATCATGCAGCGGCGTGCGCCGCAGATCGCGCGCATGCGCCCATTGGCGGCCGGGATGGGCGATCTCGTAATGTTTTCCGAGCACCTCCGGCGCCCGCGCCGCCAGCGCGCTCGCCGAGCTGAGCGCGGCGTGAAAGCGGTTCGGCTCAAGCTCATGCAGATCGAAGGGCGTCCGCCCGGTGAGAATGTGCTGCGCCAGCGCCATGCCGGCGCCGCCCGCCGAGGCGACGCCGACCGAGTTCATTCCGCAGCCGAGAAAGAGCCCCTCGGTCTCCGCCGTCTCGCCGAGGAGAAACGCGCCATCCGGCGTGAAGCTCTCCGGCCCGTTCAGCAGCATCCGCACCTCCGCCGTCTCGAGCGCCGGCAGACGATGCAGCGCGTTCAGCATCATCGGCTCGAAATGATCCCAATCCTCCGGCAGCAGCTGAAACGCGAAATCATCGCCCAGCCGCTCTGGATCGATCGGCTTGCCCATCGGCTCGAAACAGCCGACCAAGAACCCGCCGCTTTCATCGCGGATGTAGAGATGGCCGTCATGGTCCGAGAGCGTCGGCATCGCGCTCGCAACGCCCTCGACCGGCTTGGTGAGCAGATAGAAATGCTCGCACGGCCAGAGCGGAATCTCGACACCGGCGCTGGCGCCCAGGCTGCGGCTCCAGAGCCCGCCGCAGAGCGCCACCGCGTCGCAGCGAACGGCGCCAGCGCTGGTCTCGACGCCGCGCACACGCCCGCCCTCGGTGAGGATCGCCTCGACGCCGACGCCTTCGCAGATCGTCCCGCCCCGCGCCCGCGCGCCCTTCGCGAGCGCGGCGCAGAGATCGGATGGGCTCACACGCCCATCCTCCGGCGACCAGGCCGCGCCCAACACATCCACGCCGTTCATCAGCGGCCAGCGCGCCTGCGCCTCTTCAGCTGAGACCATCTCCGCCGCGACGCCATAGAGCCCCGCCAGCGCCGCCTGGCGCTCGATATGGATGAGCCGCTCCGGCGTCGTCGCGATCGAGAGCGAGCCGTTCTGGATCCAGCCCGTCGCCTGGCCCGTCTCCACCTCCAGCGACTGATAGAGTTCGATCGAGTAGCGGATCAGCGCGGTCAGATTGCGCGACGAGCGGAGCGCGCGCACTTGCGCGGCGGAATGCCAGGTCGTGCCGGCGGTTAGCTGATGGCGCTCCAGCAGGACCGCGTCGGTCACGCCCGCTTTGGCGAGGTGATAGAGCGTCGAGCAGCCCATGACGCCGCCGCCGATGACGACGACGGAGGCTTGGCTCGGCGGCTGTGCGGCGGATGGTGCGGCGGCGCGCATGGCGATCGGCTCTCTCTGAGTACGGTCGATGAGAGGGTGAGTGAAACGCTCGCCGCGGCGCTGGCGCAATTCTGAAACACCTGTTTCAACAACTTGGAGATCGCGCCAAGAAGAGGAGCGGCGATGACGGAAACAGCGCTGGCGCGCCGGATCGCGGCGCGGGCGGCGACGCTCAGTCCCGGCCTTCAGGAGGCGGCGGCCTTCGCAGCGGCGCATCCGCTGGAGATCGCCAGCCGCAGCCTGCGCAGCGTCGCAGCGCTGGCGGAGCGCTCGCCAGCAACGTTCTCGCGCCTGGCGCGCGCCCTTGGTTTCGAGAGCTATGAGGCGCTGCGCGAGAGCTGCCGCGCGGCGCTCGCCGAAGAGCAAGGCGCGGTGGCGGCGCGCGCGCGGCGGCTGCGCCGCGAGGCGGAGGAGGACGCGGCGCCGTTGCTGACGCGCCATGTCGTCGCCGCGCTCGAGGCGATCGCCGCCCAGGCGCTGGGCGGCGCGGCGGACCGCTGCGCCGCGGCGGCGTCGCTTCTCGGCGCGGCGCGGCGCGTTCTGGTGATCGGCGATCTCAGCTCCGCGCCGCTCGCAACCTATGCGGCCCACCTTGCGGGCTGGGTCGCGGAGCCTTGGTCGGTTCTTGAGCCCGGTGAGCGCCGCGCCCGCGCTGGTCGCTCACCGGGCTCGATGCGCGCGATGCGGCGTTGGTGATCGCGCAGACGCCGTTTTCTCGGCGCAGCATCGCGGCGGCGGCGCAAGCGCGGGCGCAAGGCGCGCGCAGCGTGGTGATCACCGACAGCGCCGCTTGCCCGGCGCTGAGCGGAGCGAGCGTCGGCTTCGTCACCGCCGCGGACGGGCCGCCCTTCTTCGCCTCGCACGCCGCGACCATCGTGCTGATCGAAGCGCTGATCACCGCGCTCCTGGCCGAGGCGGGCGAGGAAGGCCAAAGCCGCCTCGCCGCAGTGGAAGCGACGCAGCGCCGCCTCGGCGCCTATTGGACGCCATGAGCCGTGAGAGCCCCTAGCGCCTGATATCCTCAAAGTGACGCATCTCCGCAGTGGCGGAGATAGCGTCTGCGTTCATCAGGTGAGAAGCGGTCGAGCACGGCGCCGACCCTTCGCCAGGTTGCCTCAATCGTGCGCTCGGCCGCGTCTCTGAGCCAGTGCGTCAGCTTGGCGGAAAGGATCTCGATCGGGTTGAGGTCGTGACATTAAGGCGGCGGGAACCACATGCGCGCGCCGGCCGCTTTGATCGCCTTGCGCGCCGCCGTGCTCTTATGGCTGCCGAAAGTGTTGAGGATGACGATGTCGCCGTCCGCCGGAGCCGGGACGAGCTGGCTCTCCCGATAGAGCGGGAACATCGCGCCGGTGATCGGCCCGTCGATCACGATGGGCGCATCGATCGGGTCATGGCGCAGCGCGGCGATCAAGCGGAGCGTTTTCCCGTTTCCAAACGGCGTCGCCTCTGGCGATCGCGCGCGCCACAGGCTCGATCGCGAAGGAGCCCCATACTGGTTTTCGTCCAGGTTTCATCAATGAAGACAAGGCGGCTGGGGTCGAAGCGGCCTTGAACCCGCCGCCAGAGGGCGCCTTTGCATGCGATGTCGGATCTATTTTGCTCCGCCGCGACCGCCGTTTGTCTCATGGCTCGGCCCTTCGGCGTGAACGAAGCGCGAAACGGCGAGATAGCTCACAGCCAAGCCGCCCTCGCGTAGCTCCAGGACCGGCTTCCTCCAGGACCAGGCCCCATCCAGGACCAGGCCCCATCCAGGACCAGGCCTCCACCAGGACCAGGCCTCCACCAGGACCAGGCCTCCACCAGGACCAGGCCCCCACCAGGACCAGCCCCATCCATCACCAGGCCCCCTCAAGGTGCAGTCCTCGCCGCCGCGGATCCGGCTGTGCAGCCAAGCGGCGTGATCGCCTAAGATCTTCGCTCGACCGCCGCCCATTGGGCTCGGGATCAGGCTTCCCGTCCGACGGACGCGCTCGGTCCCTCTGATCACCGGAGACGGGCTGACGCCGAAACGGTCCGCAACCGCGCGGCGGCTCTCTGCCGCCTCACCCCGCCCAACCGCGCGCGCTCTGAGATCTGCAGAATGAAATCTGCAGAACAAGGCCTCGCCATGCATGCTGGCCTCCTCCTCCGGCACACAGAGCGACCCAGATAAACCTGCCGGTGGAAATCTCCGGAGCGATTTGGCCTTAGACGACTAGGCTCTAAGCGGTCAGGCTCTAAGCGGTCAGGCGCAGCCGCGCATCTGCGCGGCGGCCACCGTCAGCTTGGCGACGCTCAAGCTTCCATCGCGCCGCAGCTCGGCCAGGACGCGGTCCGCCTGCGCCACCGGGCGCGCATGCGCCTCCTCCCACGCCGCGATGCAAGGCCCGCCGCAGGCGCCGAAGCCGCCGGCCTTCAGCGCCGCCGCGGCGATGCTGGATTGCTGATCGCGCAAATCGGTGATCAACCGCCCGATCGCGAGCCGCTCCCAATCATTACGCGGCTTGATCCCTCGCGCGGAGATCCGCAGCCAATCGAGCCCGAACCGCGCGCCGACCGCGAAATAGGTCGAGGCCGCATCGATCACGCTGCGATCGAGCGCCTGGGCCGCCGCAACGATGTCGACCGCGCCGCCGAGAAACTCCAGCGTCGCGATCCGCGCCGCCAGCCCCTCCGGCGCGCCGGCCTCGCGCAGCGCCTCCTTCCGGCTCTCGCAGCGCCGCCGCGAGAAATCGGAGAACAGCCGCTCCGCCGCGTGGCCGACCTCGTTCACGCCGCGGCCATATCGCTCGAGCACCGGCCCGATCGGCCCGGTCTCGCCGCGCTGAAGCAGACGCAGGCTCTGCACGGCGTGGGCGCGCGCCACCGCCTGGCGCATCGCGATCTGGCTTTCCGCGGAGGTTTGATTATCGAGCGCGTCGATCTCCTCGCCGATGGCGGCGAAGCCGAACAGCGCCCGCGCCGCCAAGAAGGCCCGCGCCCCTTCCGCGGCGCTCGCGCCCGTCTCTTCCGTCAGCCGCGCCAGAACCGTCGGCCCGCCTTCGTTGATCACGGCGTTGGCCAGCACTGTGGCGATGATCTCGCGGCGCAGACGGTGGCCGCGCAGCGCGTCTGGAAACCGGTCGCGCAGGGCGCTTGGGAAATAGGCGATCAGCCAGCTCTCAACCGCGGGATCATCGGGCAGATCGGAACTCAGCAGATCCTCGTAGAGCCCGATCTTCGCGTAGGCGAGCAGCACGGCGAGCTCCGGCCGCGTGAGCCCGCGCTCTTCTTTGGCGCGATCGTTCAGCGCCTCATCCGAGGGCAGGCGCTCCACGACGCGGTCGAGCGCGCCCGCCGCCTCCATCGCCCGCATGAAGCGAATATGCTCCTCAAGCCGCGCCGGCGCTTCGGCCTCCGCTTGCGAGAGCGCGCCGGTCTGCGCGTAATTCGAGGCGAGCACCAGCATCGCCACCTCGTCCGTCATCTCGGCCAAAAGCGCGTTGCGGCCTTGAAGACTGACGCCGCCCGACGCCATCGCGGCGCCGAGCGCGATCTTGATGTTGACCTCATGGTCCGAGCAATCGACGCCGGCGGCGTTGTCCACCGCATCGGTGTTGAGTTTGACGCCTCGGGCGGAGAGCGCGACGCGCCCGAGTTGCGTGACGCCGAGATTCGCGCCCTCGCCGATCACCCGCGCGCCGACATCCGCCGCATCGACGCGAATGAGATCATTGGCGCGGTCGCCCGCATCGGCGTGGCTCTCCTCCGCCGCCTTCACATAGGTTCCAATGCCGCCGAACCACAAAAGATCGGCCTCGGTCTTCAGCAGCGCGTTGATGAGCTGATACGGCGCGACGCTGTCCGCGGAGAGGCCGGTCAGCGCTTTGATCTCCGCGCTCAAAGGAATGGCTTTGACCGCGCGCGAGAACACGCCGCCGCCTTGCGAGATCAGGCTCTCATTGTAATCCTTCCAGCTCGAGCGCGGCAGGGCGAAGAGGCGCTGACGCTCGGCGAAGCTCGCGGCCGGATCGGGGCTGGGATCGATGAAGATGTCGCGATGGTCGAAGGCCGCGATCAGCTTGATCTGATCCGAGAGCAGCATGCCGTTGCCGAACACATCGCCCGACATATCGCCGACGCCGACCACGGTGAAAGGCTCGGTCTGCGTGTCTCGGCCCAGCTCGCGGAAATGGCGCTTCACCGCCTCCCAAGCGCCGCGGGCGGTGATGCCCATGCCCTTATGATCATACCCGACCGAGCCGCCCGAGGCGAAGGCGTCGCCGAGCCAAAAGCCGTAAGAGGCCGCGACCTCATTGGCGATGTCGGAGAAGCTGGCCGTGCCTTTGTCGGCGGCGACGACCAGATACGGATCGTCCTCATCGCGCCGCACCACGTCCTCAGGCGGGATCGGCGCGCCTTCCTTCAGATTGTCGGTGATGTCGAGCAGGCCGGAAAGGAATGTGCGGTAGCTGCGGATCGCTTCGGCTTGCACCTCTTCGCGCGTTCCGCCTTGGGGCAGCCTTTTGGGCAGGAAGCCGCCTTTGGAGCCGACCGGCACGATCACCGCGTTCTTCACTTGCTGCGCCTTCACCAGGCCCAGCACCTCGGTGCGGAAATCCTCGCGCCGATCCGACCAGCGCAGCCCGCCGCGCGCCACCGGCCCGCCGCGCAGATGCACGCCTTCGACCCAGGCCGAGTAGACGAAGATCTCGCGCCACGGCCGCGGCGCCGGCAAATCGTCGAGCGCTGCGCTGTCGAATTTGAAGGAGACGTAATCCTTGCGCGCGCCCGTTTCGTCCTTCTGGAAGTAATTCGTGCGCAACGTCGCTTGGATCGCATTGAGGAAGCGCCGCAAGATGCGGTCGACATCGAGGCTGGCCACCGCGTCGAGCGCCGTCCCGATGTCCTCCGCAAGCCGCGACGCTTCCGCGGCGCGCGCCTCTTCCGAAAGCGCGCTCGCCGGATCAAACAGCGTCTCGAACAGCGTGACGAAGGCGGCGGCGACGCGTGGGTTCTGCGCGAGCGCATCCTCCATGTAAGCGACCGAGTACGGGATCCGCGCCTGGCGCAAGAAGCGGCTGAGCGCGCGGAGCAGCGCGGCGCGCGCGACGATGATCCGCTCAACCGGCTGATGCTCTCCGCCGGGCTCGACGCGCGGCGCGTCGCGCTGC
>JBCBCG010000072.1:11646-18887 GCA_038530925.1 Pseudomonadota bacterium | reverse complement strand
GGCTCGCCGTTTCAGGACGAGCCGGCTTTTCTTTTGGCTTAAGGCAAGACCGGCCGCGCGATCAGCGTCGGCAGCGGATGAGCTCGCGTATTTGCTCCTGCGCCCCAAGTTGGATGGTGAGATTGCCTGCGCGGATCGTGCGCTCTTCGATGGTGCGCATCACCAGGCGATCGCCCTGGCGCAGCAGTTCAAACTCACGCGTTTCGCCAAGCAGCGGCCGCGCGCCGCCGCGGCATTGCAGCCCGCGCACCCCGACGCCGCCGGCGAGCGGACCGCGCGCGACTTCAAAAAGTTCGAGACGGCCGCAGCGCGCGCCATCCGGCGTCGCGAGAGCGCCTTGATCGAACACCCAGCCGCCGCCGCGGCAGCTGAACCGATCGACGCCCCAGCGCCCGAACGCTTCCTCCTCATACCGCGTCCGAATGCGCCGCGGCCGCTGCGTCTGCACGCGATCGGCGCGTCGATCCGCCACCTCATCGCAGCGCGCTTCGACGTTCGAGATCGCGCGGCTCGACCCGCGGAGCGTGAACACCAGCGGCCGCCGACGTCGCTCCACATCGATTTCAAGAAGATCTGCGCGCTTCAGGCGCTCGACGAAGCGCTCCGGATTGGGATGATCCGCGCGCCAAATCCGATCGCCGCGCCCCTCGGGCCCGCGCTCGAGCGTGAAGGTCACGTCGCGGGAGCGGTTGAGCGTCAGCCGTCCGGCGCGAGGGCGATCATTCTCTTCATTGAGGCCGGAGAGACCGAACTCCACGCCGCGCCCACGCCGGCAATACACCGTCGCGCAGATCTCGCGGCGACCAAACTGTCCGCAGCTCTCGGCGTAGGCGTTTCGTCCCTCCTCGGTATAGCGCCAGCGGCTGGTCTCCGCGACCGCGGTCTGCGTGCGCGCCGGCGGTGGCGGCGCCGCCTGGGCCGGACGATCGCAATGGCGTTCCAGTCGCTCAATCGCTCTGTTCGATCCGCGCAGCGAAAAAGTAATCTCGCCTTCGCCGCCTGGCAGTCGATCGTTGATAACCGCCACAAAACCGCGACGGCTTTTAAGCATATTGATCGCTACATCTATATTTATTTCTTTCGCGTAGAAGCTTCGGCCCGAGCCAGGTGAATACTCGCGCCACCTAACATTATCAACATAGTCACGAGATTCTATTCTGCCGCGGGAGCGCAATGGCGCATCTCGCGAAATGCGGTCTAAGAAAAGGACTTTCCCGCCGGCAAAGTTGCACGCAAGGTTAGCGCAGGCGGTGTAGACCCCTGAGCCTCCGCAGCTTTCGGCGACCGCGCCGTTGCGTGTTTCGCTGAACTTCCAGCGTTCGCTGGCGGAAGCGTTCTGAGGCGCCAAAGCGGTTGCAATCATCGCTAGGCCCGAGACTGTCACGCCGCCTACCATTGATTTTAGCCTGTTCCGCGCTTGGTTTTTTGGCTGACGCATAGGCCTCCTCCACATAATCCATGATCGTCGCCAGCCGCCTTGTGCGCATCGTCGGCTGGTGCTTTGGCCGCTCCGTCCAAGACAGTCAGAGCGATCGATTTTTCTCCGGTCCTTTGACGCGCTCCGCTGCGTTAGACCGCCTGGGCCCGATGACGCCACGGCGCGTCAGAACTACGCGCCGTCAGCATTCCGGCAGGTTCACCGCCAAGCCGCCCAAGCTGGTTTCTTTATACTTTTCGTTCATATCGTGGCCCGTCTGGCGCATCGCCTCAATGCAATTGTCAAGCGGCATCAAATGCGCGCCGTCGCCGCGCAGCGCCAGAGAGGCCGCCGCAACGGCTTTGACCGCGCCGAGGCCGTTGCGTTCGATGCAGGGCGCTTGGACGAGACCTGCGATCGGATCGCAGGTCATGCCGAGATGGTGCTCGAGCGCGATCTCGGCGGCGTTCTCGATCTGCTCGGGCGTGGCGCCGAGCACCGCGGCGAGCCCGGCCGCCGCCATCGCCGCGGCTGAGCCGACTTCGCCTTGGCATCCAACCTCCGCGCCGGAGATCGAGGCGTTGGTCTTGATGAGGGCGCCGATCGCGCCGGCGGTCAGCAGGAAATCGCGCACCAGGCGCTCGCGCTCGCTGCGCGGCGGCGTCGGGCAGTGTTCGAGAAAGTACCGGATCACCGCGGGCACGACGCCGGCGGCCCCGTTGGTGGGGGCGGTGACGACGCGTCCGCCTGCGGCGTTCTCCTCATTCACCGCCATCGCATAGGCGCCGATCCAGTCGTTGATCACATGGGGCGCGGCGTCGTTCCGGCCGCGCTCGGCGGTCAGAGAGGCGGCGATCGCTTTGGCGCGGCGGCGCATTTTGAGGCCGCCGGGCAGCACGCCTTCTTGCGCGAGGCCGCGCTCGAGACAGGCCCTCATCGCGGCCCAGATCGCATCGAGCCCTGCGTCGAGGTCGCGCTCGGGGGCGAGCGCGGCTTCATTGGCGCGCGCCATCTCGGCGATGGAGCGCCCGCTCGCCGCCGCCAGCCGCAGCATCTCCGCGGCGCTGGTGAAAGGGAAAGGCGCGGCGGCGGCTCCGGAGGGCGCCGCGGCCGCGCCGCCGCCGCCACGCCGCTCTTCGGCGAGCGCCGCCTCCGTCAGCACCGAGCCGCCGCCAATCGAATAATACGTCTCCTCGGCGAAGAGCCGACCTGCGGCGTCGAAAGCCTGCAGCACCAGGCCGTTGGGATGGCCGGGCAAGGGCGGGCCGTAATCGAAGACCACATCGGCCGCCGGATCAAAGGCGATCGCGCCGGGCGCGCGGTCGGCGAGCGCGCTTGGGCGCCGCTCCTGCGGAAGCTCCGTCTCTTGCGCCAGCGCGGAAAGCGCGACCTCCGCTTCGTCGGGATCAACGCGCGCCGGCTCGAAATTCAGGAGCCCGAGGGCGACCGCTCGATCGGTGGCGTGGCCCTTGCCGGTGAAGGCGAGCGAGCCATGCAGCCGGCAGCGGATCCGCGCGGGCGGGCCGGCGCCGGGCTCGGGCGGCCCTTCGCCAAGCCGCGCCAAGAACGCTGCGGCGGCGCTCATCGGACCCATCGTATGGGAGCTCGACGGGCCGATCCCGATCTTGAAGATGGCGAACACGCTCACGGGCAAGGCTCTCTCCCTTGGCGGCCTTTGTTTGACGGCGACGACCTTGATCCCTTAACGCCAAGCTGTCGACAGCATGCTTCGCTGGAAGGCGGGCGTCCCAGAGAGAGTGGCTCGCCGCCGCGCGGCGCGAGCGTTCCATCACGAGGCGCCGCGCGCCGGCGCCGCCACCTGCCGCAAAGGAGCGATCGATGTCCACCGAAGCCGCGAAAGAAGCGGGCAAGCGCGCCGCGGCGCGCGCCGCGCTCGAGCATGTGACGGATGGCATGAAGCTCGGGCTCGGCACGGGCTCGACCGCGCAAATCTTCGTCGAACTTCTTGGCGAGCGGATCGCGGCGGAGGGGCTTCAGGTCAGCTGCGTGCCGACCTCGCAAGCGACGGGACGCGACGCGCAGCGGGCGGGCGCGCCGCTGACGACGCTGAATGCGGCGGGGTGGCTCGATCTGACGATCGACGGCGCGGATGAGGTTGATCCGGCGCTCGCGCTGATCAAAGGCGGCGGCGGCGCGCTTTTGATCGAGAAAATCGTCGCTTGCGCCTCGGATCGCATGATCGTGATCGCCGATGACAGCAAGCGCGTGGAGACGCTGGGGCGCTTTCCGCTGCCTGTTGAGATCACGCCTTACGGCTGGCAGACGACCTGCGCCGTGGTGGAGAGCGCGCTCGCGGAGCATGATGTGGACGCTTGCAAGGCGGAGCTCCGGATGCGGCGCGACGAGCCTTTCCTGACGGATGAAGGCAACATGATCCTCGATCTGCCGCTCAAGCGGATCGGCGACGCCGCGGCGCTGGAGCGAGGGCTGACGATGATCCCGGGCGTGGTGGAGACGGGCTTGTTCGTCGGCGTCGCGGATCTTGCGATTTTTGGAACGGCTGAAGGCGGGGCGGAAACCCTGTCCGCGGCCTGATGCAGCAAGACGCCGATTGAGGGTCCTCGGTTTCAAGAAGGTCCTTGTGGTTCGGTACAGGACATCGGCGGCGAGGGGACACTGATATGGCGGCGGAATTCGACTGCGATCTCTTTGTGATCGGCGGCGGCTCGGGCGGGGTGCGGGCGGCGCGCATCGCCGCGCAGCATGGCGCGCGCGTGGCGCTGGCGGAGGAGGACCGCTATGGCGGCACCTGCGTCATCCGCGGCTGCGTCCCGAAAAAGTTGATGGTCTACGCCAGCGGTTTTCGCGAGCATTTCGAAGATGCGGCTGGATTTGGGTGGAGCGCCGCCGAGCCGAGTTTCGATTGGGCGCGGTTTCGCGAGGCGAAGGATCGCGAGATCGCGCGTTTGGAAGGGATCTACCGCGCCAATCTCTTGAAGGCCGGCGTCACACTTTATGACGCGCGGGCGACCGTCGCGGGGCCGCATGAGGTGCGGATCGTGGGACAAGGCGCGCCGATCAGCGCCAAGCACATCCTGATCGCGGTGGGCGGCCGGCCGTTCGTGCCGCCATTTCCCGGCGCCGAGCATGTCATCACCTCGAATGAGATCTTCCATCTCGACGCGCTGCCCCAGCGCATGCTGATCGCCGGCGGCGGCTATATCGCTTGCGAGTTCGCCGGCGTGATGAACGGTCTCGGCGTCGAGACGACGCTGATCTACCGCAAAGGCGAGATCTTGAACGGGTTCGACGAAGACGTGCGCGCCCATGTCCGCGCCGAAATGGAGGCGAAAGGCGTCCGGTTCATCTTCAACCAAGTGATTGGCAAGATAGAAAAAACGGAGGCTGGGCTGATCGCGCATCTCACTGGCGGCGAAGCGCTTGAGATCGATCAGACGCTGTTCGCCACCGGGCGCCGGCCGAACACTGCGGGGATCGGGCTCGAGAGCGCGGGCGTCGCGCTGGGGGCGGGCGGCGAGATCCCGGTCAACGAGTGGTCGCAAAGCGCGACGCCGTCGATCTACGCTGTGGGGGACGTCACCAACCGCATCAACCTGACGCCAGTGGCGATTCGCGAAGGGCACGCCTTCGCGGACACGGTGTTCGGATCGAACCCGATCGCGCCGGATCATGATCTCGTCGCCACCGCCGTCTTCACGCAGCCGGAGATCGGCACGGTGGGCTTGACCGAGGCCGAAGCGCGCGCGCGCGGCCCGGTGCGGGTTTTCCGCAGCGCCTTTCGGCCGATGCCGCACACCCTCTCGGGCCGGGCGGAGAAGATGCTGATGAAGCTGGTCGTCGACGCGGCGAACGACCGCGTCTTGGGCGCGCATCTTGTGGGTCATGGCGCGGGCGAAATGATTCAATGCCTTGGGATCGCAGTAAAAATGGGCGCGACGAAAGCCGATTTCGATCGGACCGTCGCGGTGCATCCCACAGCCGCCGAAGAGCTGGTCACGATGCGCGAGCCGGTGGCGTGACCCGCGGCGCGGCGCCGCGCCGCCTCGGCGCGGACGAGCTGGGCGCCGGCGGCGCTCTGAAAGCGCCGTGATGCATTGAACTTGCGAGGCGGGACGCCACGTTAGTGCTGCGAAAAGCGGCGCCGGGCCCAACCAACCATGGCGCGGCGTTTCGCCGCTGTTAATCTCATCAGCGATTCGAAGATTTGAGCGCCTCACTGGAAACAGTCCTCCCGAGCGTTAGCATTCCGGGAACGAGTGGAGCGTTAAGTGGCGGCGCGCGGGCGCCGCGGGCGAGAGACGGGCGGCGCAGGCGCGGCGCTGGTATCCCACCGCCGCGCTGAAGGGGCGCGGATCCGGCGCGCGTGGCGAGACAGCGCGCGCGGATCGACAATAATCGAATGAAGGAGACGACATGCCCTGGAGCAACGACAACGGCCCAAAATCATCCGGTCCTTGGGGGGCCGGCGGCGGCGGCCGCGGCTCCGGCGGTAATGGCGGCGGCCCCTGGGGCGGCGGTGGCGGCGGCGGAGGTCGCGGCGGCGGGGGCGGCGGTCAGGGCCCGAATATCGACGACTTCTTCAAGAAGGGCCAAAGCCAGCTCAAGAACGTGCTCGGCGAGGGCGGCGGCGGGGGCGGCGGCGTCGGCGTTCTTCTGTTGCTGCTGGTCGCGGCGGGCGCTTGGCTTTACGCTTCGTTTTACACGGTTAAGCCCGACGAGCAGGCGGTGGTGCTGACCTTCGGCGAATACACGACGACGCAAGGCCCGGGCCTCAACTTCGCGCCATGGCCGGTGCAAACCGCCGAAATCCGCGCTGTGACGTCCGAGAACGTGATCCCGATCGGCTCGAACTTCAGCGGCGGCCGCTCCTCCTCGGTGCGCGACAGCGGCATCATGCTGACCGGCGACGCCAACATCATCGACATCAACTTCCAGGTCGTTTGGGTGATCAACGATCTGCGCAAGCTCCTGTTCAACCTGACCGAAGAAGAGGCGACCATCCGCGCGGTGGCGGAATCGGCGATGCGTGAGGTCGTCGGCCGCTCAAACCTCGCGCCGCTTCTCAACCGCGACCGCGCGGTGCTGCAGCAAGATGTGCAGGATCTCATTCAGCGCACGCTCGACGAATACGACGCCGGGGTGAGCATCCGCCGCGTCACGCTCGACCGGGCCGACCCGCCGGAAGAGGTGATCGACGCGTTCCGCGACGTGCAGGCGGCCGAGCAGGAGCGGGATACGCTGTTGAAGCGCGCCGAGGCCGAGTTCAACCGCATCACCGCCGAAGCGCGTGGTCAGTCCAATCAGATCCTCGAAGACGCCGAAGCGTATCGCGCGCGCGTCGTCGCGGGCGCTGAAGGTGAGGCGGCGCGCTTCGTCGCCGTTCTGAATGAATACGCGAGCGCGCCCGAAGTCACGCGGAAGCGCCTCTATCTTGAGACCATCGAGCGCGTCTTCGGCAACATGAACAAAATCATCATCGACGACACCGCAGGCGGCGGACAAGGCGTTGTGCCGTATCTGCCGCTGGATCAGCTGCGCAGCGGCAGTCAAACCGCCAGCGCCAACCGCTGAGTCGGAGAGGAGATTACATAATGTCGCGTTTTCTGCCCATTTTGGTTCTCGTTGTCGGCGTCGCCGTCATCGGGATCCTCTCAAGCGTCTTTATTCTCGATGAAAGACGTCAGGCGCTTGTGCTTGAGTTCGGTAAAGTGGCTCGGGTCGAGACCGAACCTGGCTTGAAGTTCAAATATCCGCCGCCTTTCAACACGGTGGTGTTCTACGATGATCGGATCTTGCCGCTCGAGACGCCGGATCTCGAAGTCACGCCGCCGCCACCGCCGCC
>JBCBCG010000072.1:0-11636 GCA_038530925.1 Pseudomonadota bacterium | reverse complement strand
AGTCACGCCGCTCGACAACCGTCGCCTAATCGTCAGCGCTTTCGCCCGCTTCCGCATCGCCGATCCGCGCAAATTCCGCGAGTCGGTGCAGAGCCTCTCACGCGGGAAAGACCGCTTGGGCGAGCTTCTGAACTCGCGCGTGCGTCAAGTGCTCGGCGAAGTCGACTCTGACGCGATCCTCTCAGACCAGCGCGCGGCGCTGATGCAGCGGATCAAGTCGCAAGCCTCGCCGCAAGCCGAAGAGCTTGGGGTCGAGATCGTCGATGTGCGGATCCGCCGGGCCGATCTGCCGCAGCAGAACTTGCAAGCGACCTACGACCGGATGGCCGCCGAGCGTGAGCAGGAAGCGGCGGATGAGCGGGCCCGCGGCCAAGAGGCGGCGCGCAGCCGCCGCGCGCAAGGGCAGCGTCTGGCGACCGAAACGCTCTCAGAGGCGCGTAAGCAGTCGGAGATCATCAAGGGCGAGGCGGACGCCACGCGGACCCGGATTTTCGCCGAGGCGTTCAGCCAGGATTCGGAGTTCTTCGAATTCTACCGCTCGATGACGGCTTACGAACAAGCGCTCCAAGGCGACAATTCGACCATGGTGCTCTCTCCGGATAGCGATTTCTTCAAATACTTGAAGAGCGACACGCTGCAATAACAGCGTCGCCCCGGATCGGATGAGGCGGGCGCGCGAGGGAGCTTGCGCGTCCGCCTTTTTCTTGTGCAGATCGATCTGCTCAGCGTCTTTGGCGCGCGAGGGGCCGAGCGCTCTGAGCGAACATGCGCTCGGCCGCGGGCGTGTTCTGAATTTTGTGACGGATTGGCGCGAAGATGGTTCGATCGCGGCGGGAGCAGATTGCTCCTTGGCGGCGGCGCCTCGCCGCGCCATGCTGAACGCCCTAGTTAGAGGTTTATGTCAATTCGGCAGGCCATTCGAAAGGACGCGCCGTTGGCGGCGGATCATGCGTATCGTCCCATGCGATGCTCGGCGCAGGCCGCGTCTCGCAGCGCCGGCGGACGCATCTACGATCCGGATTTCAGTCTGTCGGCGCCGGCGCCGGCGCGGAACCGAACGTGCCGTCGCCGCCAACCAGCGCTCCATCGACCATTCGATGATCCAAGGAGGATCTTGTGACTGTATTTCCCTGGCTTCGCACTGCGCCCATAGCGGCGCTCGCGCTTGCGGCGTCGCTGATCGCCGTCTCGGGGCCGGCGGAGGCGCGCTTGCCCATCGAAGGGTTCGCGGATCTCGCCGAGGAACTGACGCCGATGGCGGTGGCGATCAGCACGGCCCAAACCGTCGATCAGCCGGCGCGCCCAGGGCCGGAGATTTCGCCGGACAATCCTTTTGGCGAGTTCTTCCGCGACTTCTTCGATCGCCGCGGCGGCGGCGCGCCGCGGCGGATGGAGAGCCAGGGATCGGGCTTCGTGATCGACGCGGAAGGCTACATCGTCACCAACAACCATGTGATCGAAGGCGCTGAGGACATCGTCGTCGAGTTTTCCGACGGCAAAACCTATGACGCCGAGTTAATGGGCGCCGATCCGCAAACCGACATCGCGCTCCTGAAGATCGAGCCGGATCGCGATTTGGCGGTGGCGCCCTTCGGCGATAGCGATCAAGTGCGTGTGGGCGATCTCGTGCTCGCCATCGGCAATCCGTTCGGACAGGGCTTCTCCGTCTCTTCGGGCATCATCTCGGCGCTCGACCGCGACATCAACGCCGGCCGCTACGACCGTTTCCTGCAGACCGACGCCGCGATCAACCGCGGCAATTCGGGCGGGCCGCTCTTCAACATGAAGGGCGAGGTCATCGGCGTGAACACGGCGATCATCTCGCCGACGGGCGGGTCGATCGGCATTGGTTTCGCCGTGCCGTCCTCGCTCGCGCAATCGGTGATCGAGCAGTTGCGCACCTTCGGCGAGACGCGCCGCGGCTGGCTGGGCGTCCTCATCCAAGAGGTGGATGACGCGATCGCCAGCAGCATTGGGCTCGACCGCGCTTACGGCGCGATGGTCAACAGCGTAGAGGATGAGAGCCCGGCCGCCGCGGCGGGCGTTCTGAAGGGCGACATCATCCTGCGATTTAACGGCTCGGAAGTGAGCGAGATGCGGGATCTGCCGCGTCTCGTCGCGGAGACGCCGGTGGGCGAGGTCGTCACCGTCGAAGTGTTCCGCAGCGGCGAGGTGGAGGCGCTGGACGTCGAGATCGCGCTGCTGGATGAAAGCCGGCTTGCGGGCGGCGAGGCTGAGACCTCAGAGGAGGAGACGTCTGAGGCGGAGCCTGAGACGATGGAGATGCTGGCGCTCGGCCTCGGCTTTCAAGCGTTGGACGAGACGACGCGGAGCCGCTTCTCCATCGCGGATGAGCTGACTGAAGGCGTCGTCATCGCGACGGTGGACGAGACCAGCGCCGCATATGAGAAGGGGCTTCGCCCAGGCGATGTTCTGGTGGAGGTGCAGCAAGACGCGGTGAGCACGCCTGATGAGGCGATCGCGAAGATCGAAGCGGCGCGCGAGCTTGATCGCAACGCCGTGCTTTTGATGGTCGCGCGCGGCGCAAGCCGCCGCTTCGTCGCGGTCGAATTCGAGCGCTGAGGCGCCGCCTCGGATCCGCCGGCGCCGATTGCGCGCGGGCGGATCCTCTCGACCAGCGCCGGCCCGCGCGATCGCCGCGGCGGTTTGAGCCGCAGCCGCACGTTGCGCCGCCGCTCGCTTGCTGTCTGATTTTTAAGTGTATTTTATTTCGTCGGCAGTGGCGAAGATCTCCTAACCTGGTCTCCTAATCTTGTGGATAACTGCGACTCGTCCAGGAGCGTCCTTGGCGCGACAAGGGCTTGTTTGTGGAGATTAACCAAAGAGAAACCGAACTTGCCGGATGGTCACCACGCGCCGCGGTGACGCGCGCCTGGCATGCCTCTTCGCTAAAATGCGAGAGGAGGTCGGCGCGCCGGCAGTCGCCCCATCGCGGCGGATCGACGGGAGGTCAGAAGGGCCGACCGCGAAGCCTGCGCCTTCCGCCCGGCGGTCGGCGCTTTTGAAATGGGTCCGGCGATGAGAACTACGCTGATGACGGCGCGGCCGAAGGCGGCTGCGCAAGCTTCGACATCCGTTTCCAACAAGGCGTCTTCGGACGCCGCCGCGGCGGGAGAGGCGCAGCCTCCGTTCAAAGTGCAATACCTCATTGGCCTCCTCGCGGCGTTGGCGCTGCTGGGCGGCGGCGTGGCGCAGCAACACGCCAGTCGGGCTTCTGCCGAGGCCGCGTCGGCCGACGCGGCGGCGGCCTTCGCTGAGCGCGCCGCGCCAGAGACGCCGGCGGAGAGCCTGGCGCCGCCGGCGTCGTTTGCGGCGCTCCTGCAGGCCGGCTATCTGGACCTCGCCAGTGAAGCCTATGACCGCCGCGCTTACGCCCCAGCTGATTTTTACGCGCGCCGGTCGGTCGCGGCGGGCGCCACGCCGCCGCCCGCGCCGATGATCGCCGCGCCTGGGGCGCCTTCGGCCGCGATCGAAGCGCGGATCGAGCTTATGAACGCTTTCACGCTTGGCGCGGCCACGCGCGCGCCGGCGGCGATGGCCGAGGCGCAGGTCGGTTTCGATTGTTGGCTGCGCGAGAGCGAGCCCGACGGACGCCCCGAGCGCATGCTCGCCTGCGCCGAGAAAGCCAAATTGGCGCTCGAATCGCTGGCGACGGCCCATGGCGCGCCGACGCCGCCCGCGGCCGCGCGTGATGAAGCCAAGATCCAAACGCCGACCCAAACGCCGAGCCCGACGCCAAGTCCGGCGCCAAGCCCGACGCCAAGCCCGGCGCCGAGCGCGTCGCTCTCAGCGTGGATGGAGCGCTGGGGCCCGCATCTCGACATGTCGACGGCCACGACCTGGGCGCTCGCCGAGCCGGTCGCGGCGTCCATGCGGCCCGGCGCGGACGCGGCGAAGCCGGTCGAGACGCAAGCGGCGGCCGCTCCGGCCGAAGCGCCCGCGCGCGTCTATCCCGCCTATGAGGCCGCATCTTATGAAGCGCCTGCTGATGAAGCTTCGGCGGATGACGCTTCCGCGGCGGCTGAGCCTGCTTCGGATGCGAGCCTCCTTGCGGCGGCGAGCGCCGGCGCGTCGGCCGAGGCGCGCGCGGAGATGCGCCGTGCGGACGCCGCGGCGGCCTTTGTGATCGAGCGTCGGCAGGCGGCGGCTCAGCGCGCCCTGCCGGCGCCCGAGCTGCTGACGGCGGTCTTCGCTTTCGGCTCGGATGAGCTTGCGGCCGAGGGCGCGGCGGCTCTGGCGCAGCGGCTCGATCATCTCGGCGCGGCGAAGGCGGCGCGGATCATCGTGCATGGCCATGCGGATGCGGCTGGTCCGTCCGGCTTCAACATGGGCTTGTCGCAGCGCCGCGCGGATGCGGCGGCGGCCTTGGTGCGCGGCGCGCTCGGGCCGCAGGGTCCGTCGGTTGAAGCCATCGCCTTTGGCGAGACGCAGCTGAAGGTGGCGACGGCGGACGGCGTCGCCGAGCCGCGCAACCGCCGGGTCGAGATCAAAATAATTCGCTGATCCGGAGCACTCCAGCGCGTGACGCGCGGGGCGCCATCCAGCGCCCCGCGCTTTTCGCGCGCCGCTTTGCGCAGGTCTCGCCGACGGGTCAGGGGCAAGGGCGAAGCGTGCCGTGGACGATCTGTTCGGCGCGGATTACGCCGCCGCGCCGTATCTCGGCGCAAAAGCGGGCGCCAGGCTCAAACGCCATCGAAGGCGAAACCCGAGCGGTGAAACGCGCGCCGTCGCGACGCTCCAGAACCCAGATGAGCCGCGAGCCTGAATCGCTATGCCCGATCGTCTGCGCGGTGAGCGTCAGCGTTTCCGTCGCACTCGGGCGGTGCAGGTCGCTCAGGCCAAGCGCGGCGGCTGCGAGCGCGCCGGCGCCGAGGCCGAGAGCCCAGCGCGCGCGCCAAAGCAGCTCGAGGCGGTGACGCAGGATCGCCCTATCGATCTCTTGTTTGCTCGCTTGGCCCATCGGCGCCCTTTGCGCTTCGCACGCGCTTGTTGGTTAAATCCCGCGGCGCGCCGGCCTGCGCGTTTCCCGATCGCGAACGGAACCGCGTCGGCGCGCCGCTGCGTCATCTTTGCGAGATCCGTTCCTTTCTCAAGACACGCCGCCAGATCCATGCTTTGCCGTCGACCAGGGTAGGCAAGCGGCGCGATGATGCGCGAGCGGCGGAGGCCGGCCGGCGCCGAGGAGCGGCGCGGCGGCTCGCGGTGATGGGCTGGCGATGATGGATCTGCGTCCGGTCGGCTATGTGGTGGGGCTCTTCGTGCTCGCCATCGGCGCGCTGATGCTGCCGCCGGCGTTCATCGACGGCGTGTCGGGCGATCCGGGCTGGCGCGCCTTCGCTGTGTCCTTCATCCTGACGGCCTTGGTCGGCGGCGCCTTGACGCTGGGATGCCAGTCGGGGCGCCAAGAGCGCCTGCAGGTGGATCAGGCGCTGCTGCTGGTGGTCTCGGCTTGGGTGGCGGTGCCGCTGTTCGGCGCCTTGCCGTTCATGCTGGGCGAGACCGGCGAGCCGATGATCAACGCGATCTTCGAGGCGGTCTCGGGCCTCACCACCACGGGCTCCACGGTGATGCAGCGGCTCGAGACCTTGCCGGCGGGGCTGCTGCTCTGGCGCGCTTTACTGCAATGGATCGGCGGCATCGGCATCGTCGTCTTCGCCATCGCCTTTCTGCCGGGGCTCAGGATCGGCGGCATGCAGCTCTTCCGCTCGGAAGGGTTCGACGCGGAGGGATCCTCGCTCGGCAAAGCGCGGGACATCGCGGCCTCTGTCTTCTCGATTTATTTGGCGCTGACGCTCGCGGCGGCGCTGGTCTACGGCGCCTGCGGCATGGACGCGTTCGACGCGGTCTGCCACGCCTTCACCACCATCGCGACCGGCGGTTTCGCCAATCATGACGGCAGTTTCGCGATCTTCACGCCCAGCGCCCAATACGCCTGCGTCGGCTTTATGATCCTGGCGAGCTTGCCGTTCTTGCGGTATCTGGACCTGGTGCGCGGCGACGGTGAGAAGCTACTGGCCGATCCGCAGATCCGCGCCTTCCTCTGCATCGCCGCGGCGGTGTGGATCGCGCTGCTGCTCGATCGGCTTGCGGCTGATCCGCGCGACAGCGAGATCGTGTTTCGTGAAACACTGTTCAATTCAGTCTCGATCCTGACCGGCACAGGCTACGCCACCACGAACTACGCCGCCTGGGGCGCCTTCGCTGTGACCGTGTTCTTCGTGATCGGCCTGATCGGCGGCTGCGCCGGCTCGACGTGCTGCAGCGTGAAAGTGTTCCGCTACCAGATCCTCGGCGCGGTCGCCTTCGCCGAATTGCAGCGTGTGCGCCGGCCCAACGGAATTTTCGCGCCGCGCTTCGGCGGCAAGCGCGTCAGCGCTGATGTCGTGACATCGGTCGTCGTTTTCTTCTTCGTCTTCGTGGCCAGCCTTGCGGTGATCGCGGTGGCGCTGGCGGCGACAGGCCTCGATCTTGAGACTTCGATCTCCGGCGCGGCGACCGCGCTCGCCAATGTCGGGCCGGGCCTTGGCGAGACCATCGGGCCGGTGGGCGATTTCCGCTCTCTGAGCTGGGAGGCCAAGGCGATCTTGATCTTCGCCATGTTGCTGGGCCGGCTTGAGCTGCTCAGCGTTCTGGTGCTGGCGACGCCGGGCTTTTGGCGTCGCTGAGCGTTGCGCCGGAAAATGGCGCCGCGATTGCTTAGATGTTTCAGCGCAACTGAAACATGGCGACTTTTTCGTTAGCCCTCGCGCGGGCCGATTACAGTTTGGCAAGGCGGACGGGCTATCTTTTCCACATGGCGGGACGTGAACACGCCCCGCCAGCATGACGGCGCATCCTCTCCAGCAAAGCCGCGCCTGTCGATGAAAGAGCGGGTGTCGCGGTTCGCCGCGGCGCTCGCTTTTTCACTTCCCTTCCCCTCATGCTCTTGGCACGGCTTGGGGCCGCGCGCGTTCCAGCGGCGCGGCGTTCCATCGATCCCGCCGAGAGGGCTGCGTTTTATGAACCTGCATCAGCTTCTTAGCGCGCGCGAGGCGCTGGACCGGCCTGTGCGCGTCGGTCTGATCGGCGCGGGCAAGTTTGGGACGATGTTTCTGGCGCAGGCCGCGCACACGCCGGGGGTCGCGGTGACGGCGATCGCGGATCTCGACGGCGCGCGGGCGCAGTCGGCCTGCGCGGCGGCCGGCTGGAGCGCGGAGCGGATCGCCGCGACGCGGTATCTCGAAGATGGCGCGGAGCTGGCGCGGCTCGACGAGGTCGATGTGGTGATCGAGGCGACCGGCGCGCCGCGGGCGGGCGCGGTGCATGCGCTGGCGTCGATCGGCGCGGGCAAGGCCGTGATCATGGTGAATGTGGAGGCGGACGCGCTTTGCGGGCCGGCGCTGGCGGCGCGGGCGCGCTCGGCCGATGCGCTCTATTCGCTCGCCTATGGCGATCAGCCGGCGTTGATCGCCGAGATGGTGGATTGGGCGCGCGCGTCGGGCTTCACGGTCGCCGCGGCGGGCAAAGGCACCAAGCATCTGCCCGCTTATCATAAGGTCACGCCGGACGACGTTTGGTCTCATTACGGCGTCAGCGCGGAGGCTGCGGCCAAAGCGGGCATGAACCCCAAGATGTTCAACTCCTTCCTCGATGGCGCGAAATCCGCCATCGAGATGACGGCCGTCGCCAACGCGTGCGGGCTCGCCGCGCCGAAAGCGGGGCTCGCCTTTCCGCCTTGCGGCGTCGATGATCTCGCCCATCTGCTGCGGCCGGCCGAGCTCGGCGGCGTGTTGGAGCGTGAAGGCGTGGTGGAGGTGGTCTCCTCGCTGGAACGCGACGGGCGCCCGGTGTTCCGCGATCTGCGCTGGGGCGTTTACGTGGTGCTGAAGGCGGAGACCGATTACGCCGCCGCGTGCTTCAAGCAGTATGGTCTGCCGACCGACGCCACCGGGCGTTACGCGGCGATGTACAAACCCTTTCACATGATCGGACTTGAGCTTGGGATTTCGGTCGCGTCGGCGGCGCTTCGGGGCGAGGCGACCGGCCAGCCGCGGGCGTTTCGGGCTGACGCGGTGGCGGCGGCGAAGCGCGATCTCGCGCCGGGCGAAGCGCTGGATGGGGAGGGCGGGCGAACCGTCTACGCCAAGGCGATCCCGTCGACCGAGAGCCTGGCCGCCAAAGCGCTGCCGATCGGCCTCTGCGATGGGCTCCGTTTGATCCGCCCGGTGGCGGAGGACGCGGTGCTGTCTTGGGCCGATGTCGCCTCGCCGCCGCCGAGCCCGGCCTTGACGCTCCGGCGCGAGACCGAAGCCTTGGTCGCCTCCTGAGGCGGGGGTCGCCGTGCGAAAACCAAAAGCGCCTCGGTCCGGCTCGCCGGATCCGAGGCGCAAGGCGCTGGGAAGCGCGCGGCGGCGCTTGTGACGAAGCGCCGCGGGTTAGTGAGCTTGCCGAGGCTTGTCGGCCAAAGACGCCGCCGGGGCGGCGGCCTGAGCCGGCGCGGAGAGGCGCGGGCGCTCACGGCCGGTTTCACGCGTGGCGCGATCCGCCTGCATCGCCGCTTCGCCGGCCGCCGTTTTGAAAGAATTAGCCCAGATCGTCAGCATTTCGTTTCTCCTGTCTCTGCGCTCCAGCGCGCTTCTGAAGCTGTATATGGTGGAAAGACGCCAGACTTGCCAGTCAGCAATGATTCCATATTGTAAGCTGAGCTTTCAAATGTGGCGCCGCTTGGCGAGTGATTTCTGAAAGCCCTGAAAACTGTTGCGATCCGCAACAGCCGTCGGTCGCAGCCAGGTGTGAAAGGAGCGACATGGAGTGGTCAGCCTTGCCGCCGCTCAGCCAATTGCGCGCGTTCGAGGCCGCCGCGCGGCTGGGCGGGCTCTCCGCCGCGGGCGCGGAGCTGAATGTCACGCACGCCGCTGTGGGCCAGCAGATCCGCAAGCTCGAGATGCGGCTCGGCCATCCCTTGGCGCGGCGCGAAGGGCGCGGGCTCGCCATCACGCCGGAAGGGCGGCTCCTCGCCGCGCAACTGACCGAGGCGTTTGAAAAGATGCGCGCGGCGCTCGCGGCGTTCGAGGAGGAGGCGCGCGAGCGGCCGGTGCGGATCACGCTGACGCCGATGTTCTCAGCCTCCTGGCTCGCGCCGCGCATCGGCGCCTTCCGCAACGCCCATCCCATGATCGAGCTGATGCTGAACCCGACGCCCGAGACCGTCGACATCGTCGCCGGCGGCTATGATCTCGCGATCCGCTACGGCGTGGGCGATTGGCCGGGCCTTGAATCAGAACCGCTGCTCGCCTCGCATCACATGGTCGCCGCTTCGCCGAGCCTCCTGAAAGGCCGCGAGGTGAAAACGCCGCATGATCTTCTCGGCTTGCCCTGGATCCAGGAGGCGGGCACGGATGAATGGGGCGTGTGGCTCGCGTCCCATGGGGTGGAGCGGGCGGGCGAGAAGCGCGATGTGCTGCATTTGCCGGGCAATATGACCTTGGACGCCATTCGGGGCGGTCAAGGGGTGGGCATGATCGCGCGCGCTTTGGTGGAGGACGACATCGCCGCCGGGCGCCTCGTGCTGCTCTTCGAGGATGATCGCGGGGCGGAGACGACAGGGTATCATCTGGTGCGCCGGCCCGGCCCGTTGCGCGAGCCGGCGGCCAAGGTCGCCGATTGGCTCCGCCGTGAAGCGCGGCGGGACGACGAGGCGGCGGGCGGCGGCGGGGAGGAACGCGCGTGAGCGAGAGCGGTGAGCGCGAAGCAAGCGACAGGGCGGTCGGCGGGCCGCTCGACGGCGTGACCGTGGTCGATCTCACCTCGATGGTGTCCGGCCCGCTCGCGGCGATGATCCTCGCGGATCAAGGGGCGACGGTGTGGAAGGTCGAGGCGCCTGGCGGCGACTATTCCCGCGATGTGGCGACGCGGCGCGGCGGCTTCTCCGCCTCCTTCCTCAACAACAATCGCAACAAGAAATCGGTGGTGCTCGATCTCAAGCAGAAGGCGGGCCGCGAGGCGCTTCTCAAACTGGCGGCGGGCGCGGATGTGTTTTTGCAGAACTTCCGTCCCGGCGTCGCGGAGCGGCTCGGGCTCGGCGAGGCGGCGATCCGCGCGGCCGCCCCGAAGGTGATCTACGCCTCCATCGCAGGCTTCGGCTTCGACGGGCCTTACGCGCAGAAACCGGTGTTCGATCCGCTCATCCAGGCGCTTTCCGGCCTCACCACCGTGCAGGCGGGCTCAGATGAAGCGCGGCCGCGGCTCGTGCGCACGATCCTGCCCGACAAGCTGACCGGCGTGCAGATGGCCCAAGCGATCTGCGCCGCGCTCTATCATCGCGAGCGCAGCGGCTGCGGTCAGCATATCCGCCTTTCGATGCTCGACGCCGTCGTCGCCTTCCTCTGGCATTCCGATATGGGCGCGCGGACCTTCATCGGCGATGAGCCGGAGCGGGAGGAGGCGCAGAGCTACATCGATCTGATCTATGAGGTCGCCGACGGCTATGTCTCTGTCGCAGCAATGCAGGACAAGCATTGGGAGGGCCTCGCGCGCGCGACGGAGCGGCTCGATCTCCTGCGGGATCCGCGGTTCGAGACGCCGATGGGCCGCGAGATCCACAAAGAGGCGCGGCTGACGCTGACGCAAGAGGCGCTGGCGCCGTTTCGACGGGACGACATCTTGGCGCGACTCGAAGCGCAAGACGTGCCCTGCGCGCCGGTGCTGACGCGGGCGGAGATGATCGCCCATCCGCAGATCGCCGCGAACGATCTTCTGCGCGAGGCTGAGCATCCGGCGGCCGGACGGCTCCGCCAGACGCGGCCGGCGCCGGTCTTCTCCGCGGCGCCGGCTGAGCGCCTCGCGCCGGCGCCTGCGCTCGGCGAGCATACGCGGGAGGCGCTCGCCGCGGCGGGCTATGCGGATGAGGCGATCGAGACGCTTCTCGCCTGCGGCGCGGCGCAAGCGCCTCTCCGCGGCTCGGCGCGGGTCGACGATGCGGCGGATCGAGAGGACGCGGGATGATCGATCTTTATTATTGGCCGACGCCGAACGGCTGGAAGATCAGCATAATGCTCGAGGAATGCGAGACGCCTTATCGCCTGAGGCCGGTCGATATCGGCGCGGGCGATCAATTCGCGCCGGACTTCCTAAAGATCAGCCCGAACAACCGCATGCCGGCGATCGTCGATCCCGATCCGCCGGCGCGGTATGGTCCGGGCCCGCTCTCGGTGTTCGAGAGCGGCGCGATCCTGCGCTATCTCGGCGAGAAAACCGGCCGCTTTTGGCCGGAGGATCCGAGGCTCCAGTCGCAGGCGGAAGAATGGCTCTATTGGCAGGTGGGCAATCTCGGCCCCATGGCCGGCCAGCATAGCCATTTCTGGAACTACGCGCCGAAGGATAACGCCTACGCCGCCGCGCGATACGCCCGCGAATACGATCGCACCCTCGGCGTGCTCGACCGCTGGCTGGAGGATCGCGCCTTTATCCTGGGCGATGAATACTCCGTCGCCGATATGGCGAGCTTTCCCTGGGTGCTGATCGCCAAAGCCATGGGCCGCTCGCTGGAGCCTTTTCCGCATCTCGCGCGCTGGCGCGCGGCGATCAAGGAGCGCCCGGCGGTGCGCCGCGGCGTCGATCTCGGCAAGGACCTCCGC
>JBCBCG010000071.1:0-18922 GCA_038530925.1 Pseudomonadota bacterium | reverse complement strand
AACAGGTCTCGTCATGTACGCCGCCACCAAGATCGTGATCATCACGGAAAGCTCGATCCTCGACGGCGTCGCCGCGCGCCTTGATGACGGAACCGAGCATTTCCAGCCCTCGACCCTGGCGCTCACCAGCGTGGATGTCGGCAATGCGGCGACGAACGTCATTCCCGCCGAGGCGACAGCGCGGCTGAATATCCGCTTCAACGACGCGCATACCGGCGCGCGCCTGGTCGCCTGGCTCGAAAGCGAAGCCTCGCGCGCCGCCGCAGAGGCCGACGGAGTGACGTTGACGGTCCAGGCGAAGATCTCTGGCGAGGCGTTCGTCACGGCGCCCGGCCGCCTCACTGATTTGGTCGCTCAGGCGGTTGCGGCGGAGACGGGACTTGCGCCGGCGCAAACCACAGGCGGCGGCACCTCGGATGCGCGCTTCGTCAAAGATCTCTGCCCGGTCGTCGAGTTTGGCCTCACCGGCGCGAGCATGCATCAAGTGGACGAATACGCCGAAATCGCCGAAATCGAGCGGCTGACGGCGATCTACCAACGCATCCTGCGCGCCTATTTCGCCTGACGCGGCGACGCGCGGTCACGCCATCTTCGGCGGCGTCGAGGCGAACGGCTCCAGCGCGTTGGCGCGCGCGCTGAGCGTCGCGAGCTTTGGTGTTTTCTCACCGAGAAGATCGGGCCTCGCCAGTCCGATCATGTCGTGAGCGATCACCGAGACGACATCGGCGCCGTTCGGCCTTTCGCCGCCGAAAAATCCGTCGGCCGGCGTGCGCCGCTCCATCTCCGCCAGGCCGCCTTCGATCTGACGGATCAGGCGCGCTTTCCAATCGTCCCATTGCAGCGGCTCCGGTCGGCGCATCGCCTCATACACATAGGCGACCGCTTTCTCGGAGACGCCATGCGCATGCGCCATGGTTTGCGTCACCGCCAGCCGCGCCACCGGGTCGCTCGGCAGGAGCCGACGCTCGGGCGGCGCGATCGCTTCGAGATGGTCGCAAATCATCGTGCTGTCGACGAGCACCGTCCCATCCGGCAGCTCCAACGCCGGCGCGCGGCCCACAGGGTTCTTCGCCAGCAAATCCTCGAAGTTCTCCATCGGCGCCAGCGCGACCTGCTCGAAGGCGACGCCTTGCAGCCCGAGCCACACCGCGACTCTGCGGCCGAAAGGGGACAGATAACGCGCATAGAGGATCATCCGCAGGCTCCTTCAGTGAATGCGGCGGGCGTCAAAGATCGCGCCAGACCGACCAGTCTGCGACCGCGCCTTGCTTGCCGCGCCATTTGCCCGGCATCACCCGCGCCGAACCGATTTCCGGCGGGAAGAGGAACACCGCGCCGAGAAGCACCTGGCTCTCCGGCATGCCGAGGCGCTCAAACACCGCCTTCTCCCGAAGGACGCCGCCGCTCGACCAATAGCTCCGCCAGCCCGCTTCGGTCGCGAGAAGGAGCAGGTTTTGAATGACGGCGCCGCCGGCTGCGACATGCTCCATATTCATGCGCTCACGCTCTTCGCCCTTGGCGCGGTCCGCGTCGGGCGCCAGGGGCGGCTCCGGCGTCCAAGTGACCTGCAGAAGCGCGGCCGCGCCCGCGAGCATATCGGCGATCTTGCCGGTCTCGATCTTCTCGTCCTGGAGCCAGCCCAAAAGCGCGCGGCATCCGGCGGCGTCGAGCTTGTAGGCGCGGTAGGGCGCGGGAGAGGGCAGGGCGCTCGTCTCACTGCGATGCGAGAGGTGCGACGGATAGTGCATGGGCGCGGCGGCGGCGGTCTCGAGCCAGGCGTCGAGCGTCGCGCGGCTCGGCCCCTCAGGCGCGAGCGGCGCAGCAGGATCGACGAGAATTTTGTCGGTGCGCCGCGCCCGAATCACATCGGCGACGCCCTTTTGCGCTGGATCGTTCACCGCATTTCCTCCCCATTCTCACGCAGCGCCCAACCCGCCAGATAGAGCGAACCGCAGATCAGCACGCGCGGCGGCGATGCCCCGCCCGCCTCCCGCGCCTCGGCGCCAATCAGCCTCAGCGCCGCGCCGACCGATCCGGCGATCTGCGCCTGCAGCCCCGCGCTCACCGCCGCCGCCGCGATCCGCTCCGGCGCCAGCGCATTCGCCTCGCCCGGGATCGACACCGCGTAGACGCGCCGCACGAGCCCCTGAAACGGCGCGAGAAACCCTTCGACATCCTTTGTGCCGAGCATCCCGCAAATCAGATGAAGCGGCGCGGGCGAGCCCTCCTCAAGCGCGCCCATATGCGCCGCGACGACTTCGGCCGCAGCCGGATTATGCCCACCATCAAGCCAGACATCGGCGCCGAGATCCTCCGCCACGAGCCCGCCAACGCGCAAGCGCTGCAGCCGGCCGGGCCAGGCGGCGCCGGCGACGCCCGCAGCGATCGCCGCCTCGTCGAGGTCGAGCGCGCGCAGCGCCGCGACGGCGAGGCCGGCGTTGCCGATCTGATGCCGCCCGGCGAGCGCCGGCGGCGGCAAGTCGAGAAGCCCGCGCTCATCCTCGAACACCAGCCGCCCGCGCTCCTCGCTCGCGCGCCATTCCACACCTTCCGAGATCAGCGGCGCGCCGACCTCTGCGGCGCGCCGCTCGATCACCGCCTGCGCTTCCGGCGCTTGGGCGGCCACGACGGAGGGCGCGCCCGTCTTGAGGATGCCGGCCTTCTCCGCGGCGATGGCGCCGAGCGTGTCGCCAAGAAACTCTTGGTGATCCATGCCGATCGGCGTGATCGCGGTCAGCCGCGGCGTGTCGATCACATTCGTGGCGTCGAGCCGGCCGCCGAGCCCGACCTCGAGCAGCGTGTAATCCGCCGGCGTCTCCGCAAAGGCGAGGAACGCCGCCGCCGTGGTGATCTCGAAGAACGTGATCGGCGCCGCGCCGTTCGCCGCCTCGGCGCGGGCGAGATAGGCGGCGAGCGCGTCTTCCTCGATCAGCGCGCCCGCCAGCCGGATCCGCTCATGAAACCGCATCAGATGCGGCGAGGTGTAGACATGAACGCGGGCGCCCGTCGCCTCGAGACCCGCGCGAAGATACGCCGTCAGCGAACCTTTCCCATTGGTGCCGGCGACGTGGATCACAGAGGGTAGGGCGCGTTCTGGATGGCCGAGCGCGCTCAGCAGCCGTTGCAGCCGGCCCAGCGACAGATCGATCAGCTTGGGATGCAGGCTGAGCAGCCGCGCCAGAATCGCGTCGCTGTCAGCGGGCTCAGGCGGCTTCGCGCTCATGCCGCACCGCTCAACATCGCCCGGCTCACTCCTGCGGCGCCGCGCCGCCTGAAGGCGCCTCGCCCGCCGCCTCAGGCGCCTGCGCCGCCGCGCCCACATCCTCCTCCGTTAGGAGCGATCCAGGCTTCGGCAAGCGCCCCGCCGGCAAGAGCGGCAACCCTGTGAGCATGCGCAGCACCTTCACCAGCTCTTCGCGGAGCTGTTTGCGGTTCACCACCATGTCGAGCATCCCGTGCTCGAGCAAATATTCGGAGCGCTGGAAGCCCTCCGGCAGCTTCTCACCGATCGTTTGCTCGATCACCCGCGGCCCTGCGAAGCAGATCAGCGCGCCAGGCTCGGCGATCTGGATATCCCCCAGCATCGCGTAAGAGGCGGTGACGCCGCCGCTGGTCGGATTGGTCAGCACCGAGATGAACGGCAGTCCCGCTTCCTGCACCATCTGCACTGCGATGGTGGTCCGAGGCATCTGCATCAGCGCGAGAATGCCCTCCATCATCCGCGCGCCGCCGCTGCCGCTGAAGACGATCAGCGGCGCCTTGCGCTCGACCGCCGTCTCCGCCGCGGTGAGCAGAGCGTCGCCGACGGCGATGCCCATCGAACCGCCGAGAAAGCCGAAATTCTGCACCGCGGTGACGGTGTCGACCTCGCCGATCGGACCATGGGCGACCACCATCGCCTCCTTCTCGCCGGTCCGGCGCCGCTCCTCCCGCAGACGCACCGCGTATTGTTTGTCGGATTTGAAGCTCAGCGGGTCGACCACCGCCTCAGGCGTCTCGACCATTGTGTAAGCGCCATGATCATAGAGCGATTCGAGGCGCTCTTTCGGCGTGATGCGCATATGGTGATTGCAGTAGGAGCAGACGTAAAGGTTCTGCTTTAGGTCGCGATGAAACACCATTTGCTCGCAATTATCGCATTTGCGCCAAAGGTTTTCCGGCATGTCGCGACGCTGAAACAGCGTGTTGAACTTCGGCAGCGCGACGTTGTTGATCCAGTTCATCGATCGACCATGTTGGTTTTTATTTCCGTTCAGCCACGCGCGGCGCTTCGCACGCCGTCGGCCAACGACCGCACAAACTCGAGGATTTCATCCCGCGGTCGGTTCTGCTCAATCAGCGAGACCACCGCCGAACCCACCACCACGCCATCGGCGACGCTGGCGATGTCCCGCGCGATCTCTGGCGTCTTCACCCCGAAGCCGACGCAAACCGGCAGATCCGTCGCCGCCTTGATCCGCGCGACATCCGGCGCGACCTGGGACGCGCTCGCGGACGCCGCGCCGGTCACGCCCGTGATCGAGACGTAATAGACAAAGCCGCTCGTGTTGCGCAGCACCGCCGGCAAGCGCGCCGCGTCGGTGGTCGGCGTCGCGAGGCGGACGAAATCAACGCCGGCTGCCCGCGCCGGCGAACAAAGTTCCGCGTCTTCCTCGGGCGGCAGATCGACGACGATCAGACCATCGACGCCCGCCTCGGTGATCTCGTCGAGGAACCGCGCGACGCCGCGATGGTAGATCGGATTGTAATAGCCCATCAAAATCAGCGGCGTCGCCGTGTCCTCGCGCCGAAAGGCGCGCGCGATTTCAAGCGTCGTGGTCAGCGAGCCGCCCGCGGCCAGGGCGCGCTGCCCGGCGCGCTGGATCGCCGGCCCATCCGCCATCGGATCGGTGAACGGCATGCCAAGCTCGATGAAATCGGCGCCCGCCGCCGGCAAGCCGCGGATCAGCGCGAGACAGGCGTCTGGATCCGGATCGCAGCCCATGACGAAAACGCCCAGCGCTGCGCGGTTCTCCGCCGCAAGGCTCTCAAATCGCGTGGTGAGCCGCGTCCGCGGGGCGGCGCCCGCCTCCGCCTGCGCGATCGCACCGCTGACATCGTCCGCGCTCATGCGACGCCGCGTCCCGGATCGCCGCCGCCCATCTCGATCCCGAGCGCCGCCGCCACGGTGAAGATGTCTTTGTCGCCGCGTCCGCACATATTCATCACCAACAGGTGGTCTTTGGGCAGCGTCGGCGCAAGCGTGGCGACATGGGCGAGCGCGTGGCTCGGCTCAAGCGCCGGGATGATGCCTTCCAGCCGACAGATCAGTTGGAACGCCTCCAGCGCCTCCGCATCCGTCGCCGAAACATACTCAACGCGGCCAAGATCATGGAGCCAGGCGTGCTCCGGCCCGATGCCCGGATAATCGAGGCCGGCCGAGATGGAATGGCCTTCGAGGATCTGACCTTCCTCGTCTTGAAGGAGATACGTGCGGTTGCCATGCAGAACGCCCGGCGCGCCGCCATTGAGAGACGCCGCGTGCTCCATCCGGTCGTCGACGCCATGCCCGCCCGCCTCGACGCCGATGATGCGGACGCTCGGCTCATCCAGGAAAGGATGGAACAGACCCATGGCGTTGGAGCCGCCGCCGATGCAGGCGACGAGACTGTCCGGCAGCCGCCCCTCCGCCGCCTGCATTTGCTCCCGCGTCTCCCGACCGATGATCGATTGGAAATCCCGCACCATGGCCGGATAAGGATGCGGCCCGGCGACCGTGCCGATGCAGTAGAACGTGTCGCGCACATTGGTGACCCAATCGCGCAGCGCTTCGTTCATCGCGTCTTTCAGCGTGCCGCGGCCGGCGGTCACCGGCACGACTTCGGCGCCAAGCAGACGCATGCGGAAGACGTTGGGCTGTTGGCGCTCCACATCGGTCGCGCCCATGAACACGACGCATTGAAGCCCGAACCGCGCGCAGACGGTCGCCGTGGCGACGCCATGCTGACCGGCGCCCGTCTCGGCGATGATGCGCGTCTTGCCCATCCGCCGCGCCAACAAGATCTGACCGAGCACATTGTTGATCTTATGCGCGCCGGTGTGGTTCAGCTCGTCGCGTTTCAGATAGATCTTGGCGCCGCCGAAATGCTCCGTCAGACGCTCGGCGAAATAGAGCGGCGACGGGCGGCCGACATAATGCTTCCAGAGATCCTGCATCTCCGCGGCGAAGGCCGGATCCTCCTGAGCCGCCGCGTATTCTTTCTCCAGATCAAGGATCAGCGGCATCAGGGTTTCAGCGACGAAGCGGCCGCCGAACTGGCCGAAGCGGCCATCGCCATCCGGTCCGCTGCGCAGAGAATTCGGCCGCGCGGCGCCATCGCCCGGTGCGTCGAGCATTCGTTTTCCTTCCCATCCGCGCAGCATTGCGCCGCGTCTGTCGTCTCTCGTCCGCTCGAGCCCTTCGTCACGCCGCCGCGGGCGCTGCGGCCGCCGCCGCTAAGAACGCTCGGATCAAACCTTCATCCTTCTCGCCACGGCGCGCCTCGACGCCGGACGAGACATCGACTTGGCTCGCGCCGCTGATCGCCGCGGCGTCGGCGACCGTTTCGGGTCTCAGCCCGCCCGCGAGGAGCCAGGGCTTGCGCCAACGCCGCCCCGCCAGAAGCGCCCAATCAAAGGCCTCGCCCGCGCCGCCCGGAACCGCCGCGCCTGGCTTCGGCTTGGCGTCGCATAGGATCTGATCGGCGACGCCCTCATACGCGTCGATCCGCGCCACATCCTCCGGCCCCGCGATCGGCAGCGCCTTCATCACCGGCAATCGGAAGCGCGAGCGCGTCTCAGCCACGCGCGTCGGCGTCTCCGCCCCATGCAGCTGGATCATGTCGAGCGGGCAAAGGTCGAGCGTTTTCTGAAGCATCGCATCATCAGGATCGACGAACAGTCCGACTCTCGCCACGCCCGCCGGCGCCTCAGCGCAGAGCGTCGCCGCCGTCTCGGCGCTGACGCTGCGCGGCGACGCCGCGAAAAACACGAAGCCGAGGTAAGCCGCGCCGCCCTCCACCGCCGCGCGGACATGCTCGGGACGCCGCAACCCGCAGATCTTAACCCGAAGCGCCATCGCCGCTCTTCGCCTCGCCTCTGGATCAGCGGCGGCGCGCGACGGGCAGCACGCTCGCCGGATGATCCGACGCCTTCAGCAGCGCCTGCGCTTTGTGCAGCTCCGCCTTCAGCAGCAGAACTTCGTCGCGTTTCTCGCGCAACTCGCGGCGCGAGCCCCGGGCGGCGATTTGCGCCAGCAGCGCGCCGGCGATCAGCCCTAGCGCCAGCAGCACCATCATGAGCACCGGCGCGGCGATCGCGAATGTCGGAAGCAGATCTTCACCAAGGCCGAGCGGATCGGTGCGGATTTGAATGCGCTCGATCCGCAGATCCTGGCTCAACCGCTGTAGATCGCCGAGGCCATAGCCGGCGGCGGCCGCCGAATACTCGGCTGTCGGCGTCCAATTCGCCACCAGCAGCAAGGCGCCGGCCATCGCCATCAGCATCAGCAGAGCGAGCTTTAAAACACGCATCATTCGTCCTTCTTTGCGGGCGGGGAGCGTCTCGCAGGGATGGCGCCCTCTCCCGAGCCGCGCGAAATTCGATCCAGGCGACGCCGCGCCCGAGCCCAAAAGAAAAAGCGCCGAGGCCGGAGCCGCGACGCTTTCCATTCTTTAAACCGCCTGCGCGCCCGCGCAAGCGCGCCGCGCCTTACTGATGCGCCGGCGCGTAGTCTTTGTTGAGGCGCTCCCGCAGCTCCTTGCCCGCTTTGAAATGGGCGGCGCGCTTCTCGGGCACTTGCACCTCTTCACCCGTGCGCGGGTTCCGCGCGATCCGGCTGTCGCGATGCTTCACGGAGAAGGCGCCGAAGCCGCGCAGCTCCACCCGGTCGCCGCGCGCGAGCGCTTCCGCCACTGTATTCAAGATCGTGCTGACCGCCAGGTCTACATCCCGATGAAACAGATGCGGCCGGTCCTCGGCGATTTTCGATATCAACTGCGATTTGATCATGACGAACGCGTCTCCTTGCGTGCGCGACATTCCGCGGACCCCCTCCGCCGTCGCACGCTTAACGGGAACACAACCATTCACAAGGGTTGCGGTCAACCATGCAATATACAACCTATCATATGTATCATCCGGCGCACTCTCGCGCAGCTCACATGAGGGTGACCTAACGTCTACCACAATTTTTCCGAAAAACCAGGCGACGCGTTTGGGCCGCGGTTGTGCATGAAAACCACCGCCCAGCCCCTGCCGGGCGGCCCTATCGCGCAACCGAAAGGAGCGCTGGCCCCTCCAGCGCAAGCCCGACTCGAGCCGCGAACCCATCTCCGGCGAGCCCCAGAAGCGCTCCGGCGCTCGATCCGAACAAGCTCTCGACCAAGCTCGGATCCTCGGGCGGCACCTCACGCTCGAGCACGGGAAGGGATGTGTCCACTTCTCTTTCAGCCGAAAGCCACTCGATCGCGTCCTTCTCGCCGCCGAGCGCGTCGACCAATCCCGCCTCCGCCGCCATGCGGCCCGTCAGCACGCGGCCGTCGCTAATCTCGGCCAGCGTCTCGGCGCTGGGCGCCCGGCGCTCTTTGACAAGACCGATGAACCAATCGAAGCTGTCTTGGATCAGCTCCGCCTCAAAGGTCAGCGCGCTCGGATCGACGGGCTTATACGGCGACGGCTCGGCCTTGCGCTCCCCGCTCTTCAGCTCAATGACGCTCACGCCAATATTCTCGAGCAGCCCGTGAACGTTCGGCGCCGTGAAGATCACGCCGATCGATCCGGTCAAACTGTTGCCGCGGGCGATCATATGGTCGGAGGCGAGCGCGACGATATAGCCGGCTGAGGCCGCCACCTCCCCCATCACCGCCACAACGGGTTTCCGCTCCGCAACGCGGCGCAGCGATTCATACAACGCCTCACCGCCGGTTGTTGTGCCGCCGGGACTATTAATTCGAACAATCAACGCCTTAACGCGATCTTCCTCTGCGATCTTCGCCAGAAGGGCGTCGCGTTGCGGATCATCCGTGATCACGCCCTCCACCGTGAAGCGCGCGATATGGTCGCCGGCGACGACCACGTCCTCGTTCACCGACGCGCCGACCGCGCCGAAGATCACGAGGAGGATGATCACCCCGCGGAAGAGCCACGTGCGCCACCAGACGCGGCGGCGTTCGCGCGCCTGATCCTCCCGCGTGCGGTCCATCGACGCGGCGATTGCGGCGACGCTCGCGGCGAGCTCATCGCGCTGCGCCGCGCCGCCGGCAGGTTTATTGGCGTCCATTCTGATCTCCCTTCACCCCACAGCCTCGAGCGTCCGCGGCGTTCTCGCCGCGCGGCGCAGCCGAGCGCCCCACCGCCACCACATGGGCGGATAGGAGCGCTTCGCAAGCTTTTGGCCAAGCCGGCCGCCCGCGCCGAACCAAAAAAGGCGCGCCGCCGCAGCGACGCGCCTTTCGCAAACGCGGCCCGCAACGGCGCCGCGTCGAACTTAATCCCCGCCGTCTTGCTGGTTCTTCAACGCCGCGCCGAGGATGTCGCCCAAAGACGCGCCGGACGAAGAAGAGCCGTATTGCTCGACCGCTTCCTTCTCCTCTTCGATCTCGCGCGCCTTGATCGAGAGCGTGATGCGCCGCGAGCCTTTGTCGATATTCGTGATCTTCGCGTCGACTTTGTCGCCGACCGAGAACCGCTCGGCGCGCTGCTCGTTCCGGTCGCGGCTAAGGTCGGATTTGCGGATGAAGCACTTCGAGCCGTTGACATCCACTTCGATGCCGCCGGTCTCGACCGCGGTGACCGTCGCGGTGACCACCTGGCCTTTTTTCACGCCTTCCGTCGCCGTCTCGAACGGATCGCCGTCGAGCTGCTTCACCCCGAGCGAGATGCGCTCTTTCTCAACATCGATGTCGAGCACTTTGGCGCGCACCACATCGCCTTTGTTGTAATCCTGGATGGCGTCGTCGCCCGCCCGATCCCAATCGAGATCGGAGAGATGCACCATGCCGTCTATATCGCCGTCGAGGCCGATGAACAGGCCGAACTCGGTGATGTTCTTCACCTCGCCTTCGATGTTCGAGCCGATCGGATGGTTCTCGGCGAAGCTGTCCCACGGATTGTCGAGGCATTGCTTCAAGCCGAGCGAGACGCGGCGCTTGTTCGGATCGACATCCAGCACCATGACCTCCACCTCTTGGCTGGTGGACACGATCTTGCCTGGATGGGCGTTCTTTTTCGTCCAAGACATCTCGGAGACGTGGACGAGACCTTCGACGCCGGCCTCAAGCTCAACGAACGCGCCGTAATCGGTGATGTTGGTCACGCGGCCGCTGAATTTCGCGCCCAGCGGATACTTCGCTTCGATGCCGTCCCACGGATCCGCCATCAGCTGCTTCATGCCGAGACTGATGCGCTGCGTTTCCTTGTTCACCTTGACGACTTGAACCTTGACGGTTTCGCCAATGTTCAAAACCTCGCTCGGGTGGTTCACGCGGCGCCAGGCCATGTCCGTGACATGGAGCAGACCGTCGACGCCGCCGAGATCGACGAAGGCGCCGTATTCGGTGATGTTCTTGACCACGCCGTCGATGATGTCGCCTTCCTGCAGCCGCGCGACGATCTCCGCCCGCTGCTCGGCGCGGCTCTCCTCAAGCACGGCGCGGCGCGAGACGACGATGTTGCCGCGGCGGCGGTCCATCTTCAGGATCTGGAAGGGTTGCGGCACGCCCATCAGCGGGCCGACGTCGCGGATCGGGCGCACATCCACCTGGCTGCCCGGCAGGAAGGCGACGGCGCCGCCGAGATCGACGGTGAAGCCGCCTTTGACGCGGCTGAAAATAGCGCCCTCGACGCGCTCGCCGGCGTCATTGGCTTTCTCCAGCCGGTCCCAAGCCTCTTCGCGTTTGGCTTTCTCGCGGCTCAGCACCGCCTCGCCGCGCGCGTTCTCGACCCGATCGAAATACACCTCGACGATGTCGCCAGGGCCGATCTCCGTCGGACGGCCCGGCGCGGAGAACTCTTTCAGCTCCACGCGGCCTTCCATTTTAAAGCCGATGTCGATGATCGCTTGCCCGTTCTCCACGGCCAGAACCGTGCCTTTGACGACCGCGCCCTCCATCGGCGAATCATCGCCGCCGAGGCTTTCGTTCAACATCGCCTCAAACTCGTCCATCGACGGCTGACGCATCTCCGCAGTGCTCATAAACGCTCCAACATTCAACAGCTTGCCGGCCTGCCGGTTGTATCCGGCGGTCTACCGCGCCAGACCCGCCCCATACGAGCCCAGCTCCCTATCATTCGAGACAGCGCTGTGCGGCCGAAACGGCCGACGAAAACGCCAAAAGCCCGGATCGCTCCGGGCCTATCCTTCCCCAGTCGCGGCCGCAGCCTCTGCGACATAGCGCGCTGCAGCTTCGACCGCCTGGTCAATATCCAAATCCGTGGTGTCGAGCAAGTGGGCGTCGGTCGCCTGCGTCAGCGGCGAGGCGCTCCGCTCGCGATCCCGCCGGTCGCGCGTGATCAAATCCTGCTCGATCGCCGCGAGATCCGCCGGCTCGCCGCGCCCGGCGAGTTCGCGCGCCCGCCGCGCCGCGCGGACGGCCGCGCTGGCGGTGACGAACAGCTTCGCCGGCGCCGCCGGGCATACGACCGAGCCGATGTCGCGCCCATCCAACACCGCGCCGCCAGGCTGAGAGGCGAAATCGCGCTGCAATTGGAGCAGCGTGGCGCGCACATCGGCATGGGCGGCGACGATGCTGGCCGCGGCGCTCATCGCGGCGCTGCGCAAGCCCGGATCCTCAAGCGCGGCCGGCGTCAGCGCCGCCGCCGCGCGAGCGGCTGCGGCCGCATCCTCAAGCGCCGCGCCCTCCGCGAGCGCCGCAGCGGCCGTCGCGCGGTAGAGCAAGCCGGTATCGAGATGCGGCAGCGCGAAGCGCGCCGCCAGGCGCTTGGCGATGGTCCCTTTGCCGGACGCCGCCGGCCCGTCGATCGCGATCACGAGCGCGCCGCTCATGGCGCCGCCTCGCCGCCTTCCGCCGGAAGATCGGCGCCCAAATCTGCTCCCAAATCTGCTCCGAGGCCGCGCATGAGATCCTCGAAGGTCGGGAAACTCGTCGCCATCGGCCCGCCATCGTCCAGGCGCACCGGCGCCGCGGCGGCGAAGCCCATAACAGCGAAGGCCATGGCGATGCGATGATCCAGCTCCGTCGCGATCGGCGCCGCGCCCGGCTTAAGGCCCGGAACGCCGCGCGGCCCGCGCCCATGCACGATGAGCGCGTCCGGCCGCTCCTCGACCTCGACGCCGCAGGCGGCGAGACCGCGCGCCACCGCCGCCAGCCGATCGGTCTCCTTCACCCGCAGCTCGCCGAGGCCCTCGAACACCGAGACGCCTTCGGCGAACGCCGCCGCGACCGCGAGGACAGGATACTCGTCGATCATGCTCGGCGTCCGGCTCGGCGGCGGCGAGATCGCCCGCAGCGTGGAGAAGCGCGCCGTAAGATCGCCGATCGGCTCGCCACCCTCGATCCGCTCATTGGCGATGGTCAGATCCGCGCCCATCTCCCGCAACGTCGTGTAAAGGCCGGCGCGCGTCGGATTGAGGCCGACGCCGGCCGCGGTCACCTCCGAGCCCTCGACCAGGAGCGCCGCAACGAGCGGAAAGGCCGCGGAGCTTGGATCGCGCGGGGCTTCGAGCCGCTGGGCCGTCAGCTCCGCGTGACCGTCGAGCAGGATCCGCCGCCCGCCTTCTGCGATCGGTTCAATCCGAAGCGTCGCGCCGAAGCCTTGAAGCATCCTTTCAGTGTGATCGCGCGTCGCCTCAGGTTCGATCACCTCCGTGCGGCCCGGCGCGTTCAACCCGGCGAGCAGCACGGCGGATTTCACCTGCGCTGAGGCGACCGGTAGGCGATAGCTCACTGGAATCGGATCCTTCGCGCCGATCAGCGTAAGCGGCAGGCGGCCGCCGGCGCGGCCATAAGCGCGGGCGCCGAACGCCGCCAAGGGCTCGGTGACGCGGCCCATGGGCCGTTTGCGCAAGCTGGCGTCGCCGGTGAAGGTCGCCGTCAGATCATGCGTCGCGACCGCGCCCATCAGGAGCCGAACGCCGGTGCCCGAATTGCCATAATCGATCACGTCGTCAGGCTCCGCGAAACCGCCGACGCCAACACCATGAACGCGCCAGACGCCGGGCCCGTCCCGCTCGATCTCCGCGCCGAGCAGACGCAGCGCCTTGGCGGTGTCGAGCACATCCTCGCCTTCAAGCAGCCCGGTGATCCGCGTCTCGCCCACGGCCATCGCGCCGAGGATCAGCGCGCGATGCGAGATCGATTTATCGCCCGGGATCGCCGCCGCGCCGCGGAGCGGCCCAGACGGACGTGCAACCATAGGTTTAGGCGCGCCGCCGCTCATGCCGTCGTCCCATCTCCTGAGGTTTCGCTCTGCGCCGGCGCCGCTTCCGTGGTTCTGCGGAAGGTCAGGTAACAGGGCGCGCGCCCCGCCTCCAGCGCTTTGCGCTCGTATTTCGTTCCCGGCCATTCCGGCCACGGCGCGCGCCAATCAGACGCCGCTTGCGCCGTCCACAGGAAATCCCGCCGCCCCGACCGGCGCCGGCGCGCCAGTTCATCAAGGCAATGGCGGATGTAATCGGGAATGTCGCTGGCGATGCGCAGCTCCGCTCCCGGCGCCATCGCCCGCGCGAGAGCATCGAGCGTCTCGCGCCCGATGAACCGGCGCTTCCAATGCCGCCGCTTCGGCCACGGATCCGGATAAAGCAGAAACACGCGCCCCAAACTGGCCGGCGCGACCGCATCGATCACGTCGCGCGCGTCATGGGGATGCACCCTCACGTTGCAAAGCGCCGCGCGATCGAGCCGCGCGAGCAGCTTGGCGACGCCGTCGACATAATGCTCGCAGCCGATAAAGCCGATATCGGGATGCGCCGCCGCCTGCGCGGCGAGATGCTCGCCGCCGCCGAAGCCGATCTCAAGCCAAACGCCGCTCGCGTCCGGAAACAGCAGCTTCAAATCCAATGATTGTTCAGGATCGCATGCGCCTTCGTCGCGCCGCGCGCCGGTCTCGGCGTCCCAAGCGAGCGCCAGGCCCGGCACGGAGAAGCGCTCAGTAAGGCTCTCCATCAGCGCGCGTTGGCCGCTGCGGAGCTTATGACTGCGGCGGCGGCCCCAAAGCCGCCGCCCGCTGTTCCAAGCCTCTCCGCTCATTTGACCGGAGGGCCGCTGTTCCGCGTCGCTCATCTTCGCTCGCGCCGCTCCCCGCGGATGGGGTCTGCCGGCGCGGCGGCGACGGCTAGACCGCTAGATCGTGCAGAGGGCCCTCGCTCTCCGACAAGGTTTTGACAAGCTCGACGATCCGTCGCCGCGTCTCGTCATGCTTAATCTTGGTGAACGCCGCGTTCAACTGAAGCCCCTCGACGGTGCCGAGGAACCGCATCATCTCCGGCGTCTCCTCCGCCTCGCCCGGCGCGCCCTCGAAGAAATACTGGACCGGCGCGTCAAGAAACTGCGCGATCTGAAACAGGCGGCTCGCCCCGATCCGGTTCACCCCCTTTTCGTATTTCTGAATCTGCTGGAACGTCAGACCGAGATTGTCTCCCAACTTCTCCTGACTTATCCCGAGCAACATGCGTCTTTCGCGCAAGCGCGCGCCCACATGCACATCGATCGGATTCGGTGATTTCGGCACCGTGACACCCCTCTAAAACCACACACGTCCGCTCAGCCGAACCGCGCCATCGGTTCGACCTCACATGCCGGCCTCTCCTCCGAACCAACGTAGGTCTCTGAAACATTAACAAATCTGCGAAGTTTACCAGCGCGGCGCCGCGGCGCCGCTCGCGCCTCAAGTGCTTCGCTGTGCTCGGGCTGCAACAATCGCGAGCATCAGAGCCAGCCAGAAGGCGATCAACGCGGCTTCGCCCCAAAGCATATAGGGCGGCGGCGTGATCGGAGAAACCAACGGCGCGTCAACAACCCCGCGACGGCCAAGCGCCAGCGCGCCGAGCAGCCGACCATACGGGTCGATTCCCGCGCTGATTCCCGTGTTGGCTGATCGGTATAAGGGGAGCCCTTGTTCGATCGCGCGAAAGCGCGCCTGCGCCAGATGCTGACGAGGGCCGGAACTATCCCCAAACCAAGCATCGTTCGTGACCTGCAAAAGCCATTCGGGACGCTCGGCCAGCGGCGCGCGCTCATGGGGAAAAATCGCTTCATAGCAAATCAGCGGCGCGAAAGCGGGCAGACCGGGCGGCGCGAGCGTGCGCGGCCCGGGGCCGGCGGAGAAGGCGCCGCGGCCGCCCGCGAGTTGGAAGACGCCAAGCGCCTCGAGCGTGTTTTGGAACGGCAGATACTCGCCGAAGGGCACGAGATGGTGCTTGTCGTAGAGCGCGGCCAGCGGCGCCTCGGGACCGGGCGCGACCAGCACCAGGCTGTTGAACACGCCCTCGCCGCCGCCCTGCAAAGCCGCGCGGCGGATCGCGCCGAAGACGAGCCACGCATCCTGCGGCAGGCGCGTCATGACCGCCCGGCGCATCGCCGCGTCCGCCTCGACCGGATAAGGCGTCGCCGATTCCGGCCAGACCACGACGTCCGGCCGCGCGCCCGCCGGCGCCTCGCCGCTCAACGACAGGAGGATCGCGAAATTGCGGCGCACATGCTCAGGCGCCCATTTCTCCTTTTGCGGAATGTTCGGCTGGACGAGCCGCACCGTCAGCCCCGTCGCCCGCAACTCGGCCGCCGCGAGCCGCGCCGCACCGCCGCTCCATGCGCCGATGAGAAGCGCCGCGCCGAGCGCCGCGGCCGCGAGCGACGCGATCCGCCCGCCGCCCGCGCCGGCCTTCGCCGCTACGAACAGAAAGTAGAGAGCCAAAGCTGCGAAGAGCGTCGCCAAGTTCAGCGCGTAAGGCCCAATCCACGCCGCCGCTTGCGCCACCGGCGCGTCGATCCAAGCGTAAGCGAAGAGACCCCAGGGAAAGCCGGTGAGAACATGCGAGCGCGCGACTTCCGCCGCCCCGAAGCACAAAACCAGCGCCAGCGCGCGGGAGAGCGGATCGCGCCCGAGGCGCGCCGCGGCCCAGAACCCCGCCGCCCAGAACAGCGCGAGCCCCATCGGCAACAAGGTCACCGCAAAGGGCCGCGCCCAAGCGAAGCGCTCGGCCTCCACCAAGAAGGCCTCGCCGATCCAGAGCAGCCCTGGCAGGAAATAGCCGACGCCGAGCCACCAACCGAGCGCCGCGGCGGCGCGCCCTGCAGGCCGGCGCTCCAGCAGCCACGCGACCAGCGGCAACGCGAAAAATAAGATCGGCCACGCCGAAGCCGGCGCTTGGGTCAGGCTGAGCGCCGCGCCGATCGCCAGGGGCGCGGCGATGGTCTCAAGCGCGGACAGCGCGCGACCGCGCAGCGTGGCGACAGCGCTCGGCGCCGTCTGATCTCCGGACGCCGAGGTCATCTGCGACGGGAACGCCCGGAACGCCCGAAAACGCGCGACATGATCAGCCCGCGTCCGGCGCCGTCTCGCCCGCAGCCGCCTGCTTGAGCCGCACCCGCATGCGTTTCACCCGCCGCGGATCGGCGTCGACGATTTCAAACTCATGGCCGTTCGGATGCGTCAGCACCTCGCCGCGCTCCGGAATGCGCCCCCCCAACATGAAGACCAGACCGCCCAGCGTGTCGATCTCCTCCTCAACCTCATCGGTCAAAAGCGAGGCGCCGGTCGCGGCCACGAAATCCTTGATCTCGGCGCGCGCCTCAACCAGATACGCGCCGCTCGGCTCGCGCCGCCAGAGCGGCCGCTCCGCATCATCATGCTCATCTTCGATCTGACCGACGATCTGCTCGATCACGTCCTCAATGGTGATCAGCCCGTCGACGCCGCCATATTCGTCGATCACCAGCGCCATATGCCGCCGCGTCGCCTGCATCCGCTGCAAAAGCGCTTGGACGCGCATCGAGGGCGGCACGATCAGCACGCTGCGCAAATGGTTCGAGAGCGCAAAGGCGTCAGACCCGGCGCCGAAGCCGTAATTAAGCGCCAGATCTTTCAGGTGCACGACGCCCGCCGGATCGTCGAGCGTTTCGCGGAAGACCGGAAGCCGCGAATGCTGGCTCTCTCGAAAGACGCTGAGCGCGTCCTCCAAGCTGGCGTTGAGCTCAACCGCGACGATGTCGGCCCGCGGCGTCATCACGTCGTCGACGCGCACATCGCGCAGCCGCATGACATTCGCGAGCAGCGCCGCTTCATCGCGAGAACGCACCGCCGATGCGGCGAACACCGCGCCGGCCCCTTCCGCCGCATCGGCCCGGCCGTTCATCGCGTCATGACCATTGACGCCGTCCAGCGCCTGGCCTCGGCCCGAGCCCAACCGCAACAAACCGCCAGCGCGCCGCACCATGCGGCGCAGACTAGAAGGCCCGGCGTCGTTTTCGCCCTGATCATCGGGCGCGCCGCCGGGCGTGGAACTCTGCGCGTCCATCATCCCATCTACCTATGCGGGCCCTCGCGACAGACGCTCATCCGTCCGCGTAAGGATCCGCAACGCCAATCGCCGAAAGCGCGGCGATCTCTGTCGCCTCCATCGCCCCAGCGTCTGTTTCACTCTGGTGATCATACCCCAAAAGGTGAAGAACACCGTGAACGATAAGGTGAGAATAATGCGCATCCAAGCTCTTGCTCTGCGCCTCCGCCTCCCGCAGCGTCGTCTCGAACGCCACAGCGAGATCGCCGAGGAAGACCAAAGCGTCCGGCGCGCCCGCCGCCAATCCGTCGATCGCGCTCGCGTTGAGCGGCGCGTCTAGCGAAAACGCCGGCCAAGACAGGACGTTCGTTGCGGCGTTGCGGCCGCGATGACGCGCATTGAGAGCTTGAGACGCGTTATCATCGATCAGCAAAACCGAAAGCTCGACCGCGGCGGGATCGACCTTCGCCGCCTCAAGCGCCGCGATCACCGCGCGCCGCGTCACCGCCTCCGTATCGCCCAGCGACTCCGACCAGCGCGCCGCGTCGAGCCTCAGCGCCACGCACCCATCCGAAGCGGGATCGCCCGGCGGCGAGACCTCCTCCCCGCCGCCTCGGCGCGCCTCGGCCGCGATCGTCGTCTCGCCCGAGGCCTCGGCGCTCACGACCGGTCGTCCGACGCGGCGTAGGCGCCGACGATTTTGGCCACAAGAGGATGCCGCACCACATCCGATTCGCTGAGCTTGGTGATCCCGATCTCCGGCACGGCGCGCAGCACGCTCAGCGCTTCATGGAGGCCCGATCGCACGCCGCGCGGCAGATCCACTTGGCTCGGATCGCCTGTCACCACCATGCGCGAGTTCTCGCCCAGCCGCGTCAAAAACATGCGCATCTGCATCTCGGTGGTGTTTTGCGCCTCATCGAGCACGATGAAGGCGTTCGAAAGCGTGCGCCCGCGCATGAAGGCGAGCGGCGCCACTTCGAGCCGCCCATCCTCCATCAGCTTGTCGAGTTTCGCGCCCGACCAAAGCTCGTTGATCGCATCGTAAAGCGGGCGGAGATAAGGATCGACCTTCTCCTTCGCATCGCCCGGCAAGAAACCGAGCCGCTCGCCCGCTTCAACGGCAGGCCGCGACAGGATCAGTTTGTCGACGCGCCGCTCCAGCATAAAGGCGACGCCGACCGCGACGGCCAGGAAGGTCTTGCCCGAACCAGCCGGCCCGACGCCGAACACCAGCTCCTTGTTCAAAAGCTGGCGCACGTAATGGCGTTGGCCGGGCGTGCGCGGCTCGATCGTCTTTTTCTTGGTCCGGATCTCCAGGCGCTCGCCGCCTTTGAACATCTCGAGCTGATCGGCGCCGCCAGACAAACGCACCGATGCGTCGACATCGCCGGGCTCGACGCTGCGCCCGTCCTCAAGACGCGCGTAGAGGCTCTGCAGCGCTTCTGT
>JBCBCG010000070.1:0-18941 GCA_038530925.1 Pseudomonadota bacterium | reverse complement strand
GGGCGGCATGCTCCGCGCGATCATCGGTCTGGTCTTGGGCGGCGCGTTCGGCGCGGCGGCGGGCAATGCGGCGCTGGTGCAGATCTTCGGCGTCGGCTTCGAGGCGCTGTGGGATCGGTTGGACGACCGCGGGCCGATCTTCGCCGCCGTCGTGATGCTGCCGATCCTCTTTTTGATCGTTCGCGGCTGGCTCGGCTGGCTGGTCTCGGCGCTGCTCATGTCGGTCGTGATGAGCGCCGGGCTGAAATTGTGGCTGCAGGACGAGATGCCGTGGGAGCAGGCGCTGACGCTCACCACCATCTACGCGCTCGTCGCGATCGCCGTCTATCGGCTGCTGATAAGCCGCGTCCTCGGTTAAGGCGGCGCCCAGGGGATCAAATGCAGGAGATGAAGCGGATGACCGATCTGTCCTTTGGGCCGCGGCTCCTGGCGCTGCCGGGCCCAACCGCGGTGCCCGAGACGGTGCTGCAAGCAATGAACCGGCAGGTGATCGACATCTATGACGGCGAGCTTGAGCGCATCACCGATACGCTGCGCGAGGATCTCAAGGCCTTGTTTCACGCGCCGAACGGGCGGGCTTACATCTATGTCGCCAACGGCCATGGCGGTTGGGAGGCGGCGCTCAGCAACACGCTCAGCCGCGGCGACACCGTTCTAGTGCTTGACGCCGGGCGCTTTGCGGTGGGCTGGGGCGAGATGGGCGCGGCGATGGGCCTCAAGGTCGAGACGCTCCGCGGGCGCGAGCGCGGCGCCGTCGATCCTGACGCGGTGGAGCAGCGCCTCGCCCAGGATGACGGGCGTATCAAGGCGGTGCTGGTGGCGCAGATCGACACCGCCTCAGGCGCGGTGAGCGACATCGCCGCGATCCGCGTCGCGATCGACGCCGCGGGGCATGAGGCGCTCTATATGGTGGACGGCGTCGCCTCGATCGGCTGCATGCCCTTTCGCATGGAGGCGTGGGGCGTGGATCTGGCCATGACCGGCTCGCAAAAGGGCTTGATGACGCCGCCGGGCCTTGCGCCGCTGGTCGCCGGGCCTCGCGCGCTCGAGGCGCATAAGACGGCGGATCTCCGCACCAAATACTGGGATTGGGCTGAGCGCGAAGGACCGCTGCATTACCAGAAGTATTGCGGCACGCCGCCGGAGCATCTCCTATTCGGCCTGCGCCGCGCGCTCGATCTTCTGCTGAAGGAAGAGGGGCTGGAAGCGTCGTGGGCGCGCCATGCGGCGCTTGCGAGCGCGGTGCGCGCGGCGATCGAGCGCTGGGCCGAGGGCGGCGCGCTGGAGTTCAACATCCTCGATCCGCGCGCCCGCTGCGACACGGTCACGCCGGTGCGTCTTGGCGAGGGATGCGACGGCGCGGTGATCAAAACGCTCGCCGATCAGCGCTTCGGCGTCTCGCTCGGCACACCGATCGGCGAGTTCAAAGGCCCCGGCGGCGCCTTCCGCATCGCCCATATGGGCCACGCCAGCGGCGGCTCCATCATGGGCGTCCTCGGCGCGACGGAAGCGGCGATGCGCGCGCTCAGGGTCCCCCTCGGCGACGGCGCTTTGGCGGCCGCCGCGACGGTTCTGGCGGAGGCGGTGACGCCTGTGGGTTAAAGGCGCTGTGTCAAGAACCACGCTTGAAATCGTGCGCTTGCGCGAATGATGAAACGGGCTCGTTTTTCTTCGCAGCCGCGATGAGGAGCAGATCCCGGAGAGATCATCCCGGGACGCGCGACGAGGTTCCTGATTTTTGCATCGGGCCATGACCGCCGCCAACCGGCATGAAGCCGATGTGAAATTTGGATGGCTTGTCAGCGGCCATAGGCCGAGAGCGGACGATTGCATAATAGAGACGCATCGGCTCAGACTCCGAAATGTAAGATATAGCGTTCACCGGAGCTAGTGGCGACGATTGTTGCAAACTGCTCAATGAGCTGCAAATTTCTAACAGTTCGATCCCGATCGCAGATTATCGTATTAAAAGATTCAGAACCGGGAGTGCACTTGCCCCGCTCATCTGAAATACAACTATTTGGCCCGGTTAGAAGGACTTCCTTTGGCCCGCAACTTAGTAGGCGCGCCCAGCCTCCGAAAACTTTACGGGCGATGTCCGCGCCGTCTGAGTTGATTATTGTTGGGCCGCACCAACACAACCCAGAAAGAGGTTCATTCCCGAGCGCCGGGTTTGTCGAATTTATCCACGAAATCTGGTCCGAAAAATGAGCTAAAATTGCATCGCTCAATTCTGCATGTTCGAAACGTTGGTTGCCAGCCGAATGCATAACTCCAAAGAATTCATTGAAAACATTGCGCCAGTTTTTTGCAGGATGCTCGATTTCGTTCATCAATAAAAAGTGGTGGTAAGGGCCGCCAACAGCAGAGATGGCAGCCTCCGAGGGGTCGGGGCGGAAGTATTTTTTCATCATTGCGTTAAAAAACTTATGTCTGTGGCCAAGTTTTGGTCTGATACATCGAATTGAATGCCCCGGAGCCACTCGGAAAGTTGGCGGAGGTTCAAGGGCCGCGCCGCATTATTTGTGCTGTGCGCCGCAGTGCTGAGCATAGCTCTACGGACGGAGCTGGTCGGCGCCCGGGCGCCGCGCGTTGGGGGCCGATCACCAGAGCGCTCCGCGCGGAGCGATTGAGCCTTAAATCTCAAGAGGTTGCTCGCTCCCGAGAAGTCCGTTCGGATTTCCCGGTTTTTACTCTTTCGGCAGCGATCATGAAGAAGCCGATCGATTGATGCTGGCGCTTTCGGCGAACGGTGAATGAACCAGGTTGTCGGGCGCGGGCGGCTTCGTTTGTCGCACCGCCCCACCTCACTTCGTCTCACCCCTTCGCCGCATCTTCCTCATCCGCCTCCGACGCAGCGCCTTCAGGGATGTTGAACAGGGCGTCGGCGTCGACGGCGCTGGTCTCGTCCTCTTCGGGTTCAGGCGCATCGGCCAGGGCGCCGCCGAAGAGGGTCTCCGCGGCGAGGCCGGCGTCGGGCTTCGGCTCTTCGTCAGGCGTCGGTCCCGCATCATCGAGGCCGAAGCGCTCGATGCCGTCGAAGCCGCCTTTAAGGCCAGCGCCGGCCGCTTCGGCGCCCAGCGATTCGTCCGTTGACATCAAGCCCGGACCGACCGGCGCCACGGGCGCGGGGCCGCCTTCCTTCGCTCGCTTCTCGGCGGCGATCCTCACCGCGGCGTCGAGATCGACCTGACGGCAGAGGCCGAGCGCCACAGGGTCGACCGGCTGGATGTTGGTGGAGTTCCAATGGGTCTTGTCGCGGATCGCTTGGATCGTCTGCTTGGTGGTGCCGAGCAGCTTGGAGATCTGCGCATCGGCCAGCTCCGGGTGGTTGCGCACCAGCCAGGCGATCGCCGCCGGCCGGTCCTGGCGCTTGGAGAGCGGCGTATAGCGCGGCGCCTTTTTCTTCGGCTCGGGCGCGGAGACGCGTTTGAGGAGGTTCAAGCGGCGCGCGCCATCCTTCTCGCAGCGCTCGATCTCGGCGCGGCTCAGCTGATTGTTGGCGATCGGATCGAAGCCTTTGATGCCGATCGCCACTTCGCCATCGGCGATGCCGGACACTTCGAGCGGATGCAGCCCGGTGAACTCCGCGATCTGATCGAAGGTCAGCGTGGTGTTGTCGACAAGCCAAACGGCGGTCGCCTTCGGCATCAAGGGCTGAGGCATGGTCTGCTCCTTCTTCTTCGGCGGGCGCGGCGGCCTCTCCGGACGACGGGCGTCACGATCTCTCCGCGCGGCCCCTCCGCCGCGATCGCTCAGCGCCTCCGCCGGCCGATCGCCGCCCTCAGGGTCGCGGCGGGGCTTGCTCGCGACGCGGGCGCGCACTCCACCATCTCAGGGAATAGCGCTACATAGGGCGCGGCGCGCCGCATCCGCAAGAGCGCGCGATGGGATCAGAGAGACGGAACGAGATGAGCAGACGCGATAAACCGGCGGATCGAAGCGTTTTGATGGCGTTCGGCGCGCTGATCATGGCCGCCGCCTTCGGCCTCAGCGCCTGGCTGGAGGGCGATCTGTCGCTCAGCGAGGGCGGCGCGCCGAACGCCGCGCCCGAGGCGGAGGCGATCGCGGCGCAAAGCACGCCGGCGCCGCGCGCCGCTTCCGACCGGCGCTACGCGCCGGCGCCGGCGCCATTCGATTACTATGTGCTGGCGCTCAGCTGGTCGCCCAGCTTTTGCGAACGCAATCCCGATGGCGATCAATGCGGCCAAGGGCGCCGCTTCACGCTGCATGGTCTTTGGCCGCAATATGAGGACGGCTATCCGCAGGATTGCGCCACCGACGCCAATCGCCGCGTGCCCGGTTCTCTTCTGCGCGAATATCAAGATCTGACCGGCAGCCGCGGTCTGCTCGCGCATCAATGGCGCAAGCATGGCAGCTGCACCGGCCTTTCCGCCGAAGCCTATTTCGACGCCTCGCGCGCGGCGGTGGAGCGCGTCGCCGTGCCCGAGCCGCTCGCCAAAGCCTCTCGCGACGCTAGGCTCGATCCGCGCGTCGTGGAGACGGCGTTCATGACCGCGAACCCAGGCTTTGAGCGCGACGGCGTCACCATCACCTGCCGCTCGGGCGATCTCGCCGAAGTGCGCGTCTGCCTTGATCTCTCGCTCAACCCGCGGCGCTGCGGCGCCGATGTGCGGGCCGACTGCCGCAGCCGCATGGTCGACCTGCCCGCGCCGCGCTGAACCCCGATTAGGCGCGGCTTAACCACGATCCGTCACGGTTCGCGCCGGGGCTGATTGGAGCAGGCGATCCGGGCATGGAGCAGGCGTTCAAAGAGAAGATCGATAAGGCGCTCAGTGATTTGGTCGCGGGCCGGTATGGCGATGCGCGCACTGAGATCGAAGCGATGCGCCGCCTTGCGCCCGACTTGCCGACGATGCGTCTCCTCTGGGGCGAGACGCTTATGCGGGCGGACAACAACCCGGACGGGGCGATCGCTGAAGCGCGGGCGGTGCTGGCGGTGGAGCCTGACAACCATCACGCTCAGATCTTGATCGCCTCCGCCGCCAGTGTTCTCGGCGACAAGCCGCTGACGATCCGCGCGCTTGAAGCCGTTATTGAGGCGAAGCCCGACTTCGCCGACGCCTATCTGCGCCTGACCCGCGCCGCGCCGGAGGCGGCTGCGCGTCATCGCGCCGCGATCGAGCGGCTGGCGGCGCCCGGCGCTGTCGAGGAGAAGGAGCGCTCGCACGCGCTTTCGGCGCTAGGCCTCCTGCGCGAACGCGATGAGGATTTCGGCGGCGCCTTTGGCGCGTTCCTGGCCTCAAAACAAGTGACCCCGACCCCTTACAACGCGAAAGGTTATGAGCTTTCGCTGCGGCGTAGCCGCGCTCGCTTCACCGCGGAGATGTTTGAGGCGCCGGCGCTTGAGCCGAGCGCCGTCGCCGCTCAGCGGTTGCTCTTCATCGTGGGGCTGCCGCGTTCGGGCTCGACCCTGCTCGAACAGATGCTCTGCCGACACTCCGAAATCGAAACGGCGGGCGAGACCGCCGAACTCCAGACTGTGCTCCAGCAGCATTTCACCGATGCGGCGAACAAGGCGGCGCGCGCGGCGCGGATCGCGCCGGTCTTCGCCGAGATCGAAGGCGTCCTGGCCGCCGGGCCCGCGGCGCGAGAGGCTGCGGCCGCCGCGTATCTGGATCGCTTGAGCAGGCTGACGCCGGCGCGGCCCGCCTCGCTCTGGATCGACAAGATGCCGGCGAACCTCTTCCTGGCCGGCGCGATCGCGACCCTGTTCCCGACCGCGCGCTTCATCGTCACCGATCGAGACCCGCGCGATGTGTTCGTCTCGGCGCTGCGCACGCGCTTCGCGGCGCCGCAGCCTTTCAGCGAGAGCGTTGAGCGCTTTGCGCATCACCACAAAATCGTGAAAGCCTTCACCGCGCTGTGGCGCCGCCGGCTCGGCGAGCGCGTCGCGGTTCTGCGCTACGAAGATCTGGTTGCGACGCCGGAGCTGGAGATGCGGCGGCTGATCGACCATCTCGGGCTTGAGTGGGACGACGCCTGTCTGCGCAGCGACGCCCCTGCCGGCGCCGTGGTCAGCACCGCCAGCGCATGGCAGGTGCGCGAGCCGGTCCACACGAAATCAGTCGGCGCATGGAGGCGATATGAGGCGCAGCTGGCGACGCTCGAGCCGTTGCTGACGGCCGCAGGCGGCGTTCGGGCGCGGCGCGCGGCTCCGCCATCCGAGGCGGCGCCCCCCCCCGTCGCGCCGTAAGGCAAGCAGCGCGCTCAGACCTCGAGGATGATTTTGCCGATATGCGCGCCGCTCTCCATGCGCGCATGCGCTTTGGACGCGTCGGCGAGCGCGAAGCGTTGATCCATCACCGGCTTGAACCGGCCCTCGGCGATCAGCGGCCAGACTGTCTCCTCCACCGTCCGCGCGAGCGCGGCTTTGTACGCGACGGAGCGCGGCCGCAGCGTCGACCCGGAAAGCGTCAGCCGCTTCAGCATCATCAGCGCGAAATTGAATTCCGCGCTCGGCCCGCGCAGGAACGCGATGTTGACGATCCGACCGTCCTCCGCCGCGAGACGCGCGTTTCGCGGCAAGTAATCGCCGCCGACCATGTCGAGGATGACGTCCACGCCGCGCTTCTGCGTGGCTTCCTTGAGCACGTCGACGAAATCCGCCTCGTGATAGTTCACCGCGATCTCCGCCCCGAGCGTCTCGCAGGCGGCGCATTTCTCGGTTGAGCCGGCGGTGGCGAAGACCCGCGCGCCGAAGGCGGCGGCGAGCTGGATCGCCGTGGTGCCGATCCCGCTGGAGCCGCCATGGACAAGGAAACTCTCGCCCTCCTTCAGCCCCGCGCGCTCGAACACGTTCGACCAAACGGTGAAGATCGTCTCCGGCAGCGCCGCGGCCTCCGCCAGATCGAGCCCTTCAGGCGGCGCGAGCGCGTGATCCTGATGCACCGCGACATATTCCGCATAGGCGCCGCCATTCGTCAGCGCGCAAACCGTATCGCCCACCTTCCAGCGCGTCACCTCGGCGCCTTTATCAATCACGACGCCCGAGGCCTCGAGCCCTGGCAGATCCGAGGCGCCCTTCGGCGGCGGGTAAAGCCCCGCGCGCTGCAGCGCGTCGGGCCGGTTGACGCCGATGAAGGCGGTCTTGATCAGGATCTCGTCAGGCGCGGGAAAGGGCGTCGGCCGCGTGGCGAGCTGCAGCACTTCGGGCCCGCCGGCCTTCACGATCTCCACGCAGTGCATTTGTCGGGCGAGATCAGGCATCGGCTTGGTCCTTCAGGCGTCTTGCAGGCGTTTTGGCTCCAGCTCGACTTCCCTGAGACCGCTTGCTGATGTCAATGGCGCCGCACTGCGACGGATCAGCGGAAGGTGATCAAGCCCGGCGGCGCCTCGCCAGAACGCATGGTGCTATTCATCAGCCCGCTCCAATCGATGTTCGTAAATCGCGCATTCAGGAGAGGCGCGTCGCGGTCGAAGCGATCTGATATCGCAAACAGACAGCCAACCGCCTCGGTGGTTCCAAGAAATCCTTCGGAGCCTTGCGGCAAGCATCGCCACTCTCCAAGATAAGAAACGCTTTGTGGCGCCACATCGAACGGAATTGATAACGGAACCGCCGACGTCCAGGTGCGCGAGATCGTTCCGAACTGTGATCCTGTCGCCCAAAGCACCTCAAAGTCTGTGATGTGATACGAGCCAACTGGAAGCCTATGCGCATACACGCGGCCGCCCTTAAAGTCATCGCCGTCGACGAGGCCAAAAGTTAACGCTCTTGTCAGGTTGTAGTCTTGGGAAAACTCAAAGCGTGCTCTGGTTTCAATATTCTCTACGATGAGAGTGGTGCTGTAGCGTGATCTCTGTTTTTGCTCACCAAAGAGAAGAGACGAGACCGGCTCAGGATCACTGGCGATGGAGAGCGCGACGACGCCATGGCTTTCGCTGACGGCCGGCGCACCGGCGCTGCGGCTGCTCACAGAACTCTGTGCGACCGGCGGCTTTTGTTGCGCAGCGCATCCCATCACCGTGAGAAGCGCGATGGCGGCGACAGTGAATATTCGCATGGTTGCGCCTCCCTTCAGCGAAAGGTCACGAGCTCTGGCGGCGCATCGCCGGCGCGCATCGTGTCGTTCGAAAGCTGAGACCAGTCGATCGACGGGAATTTCGCTTTCAACAGCGGCGCGTCGCGTTCGAATTCGTCTGAGACCGCAAAGGTGCAGCCACTGGCGATCGACATGCCGAATATATTCTCCGCCTTGCGCGGTAAGCAGCGCCATTCCCCAATGTAGTGGCGGCCCTGTTCATTCACTTGGAATGGAATCGAAAACTCGGCTCGCCCATACCACGTTTTTTCAACACTTCCGTTATTGTAGTATACGCGAAAATTTGTGATGCGATAATCACCTGCTGGCAGCGAGTGCGTGTAGACGCTCCCCATTTCAAAATCGTCAGAGTTCGCGAGGCCCAACGTGAGGAAGGCTACGAAATTCGAATTCTCGCGAAACTGAAAGCGCGCGCCGGTCGCGATGTTCTCAACCTGCAAAGTGACGATATAGCCGGGATCGCCTTCGATGTCGCCTAACAGCAGTGAGGACCCGCGGTGAGGATCGCTCGCCATCGAGAACGCGACCAGTCCTTGGTTGGGCGCGAGAGTCGGCGCCGTTTCCGCTTCTCGATCAACCGCGCTCGGCGTGATCGGTTTCCCTTGATACTGCGCACAGCCCGCCAAAATCAGGGCGCAGAGCGCGAACGTCGCAATCCGCATGATCACATCCCCCTCTGTTCGCGGCGTGAGCGGTATAGCAAAACGAACTGGAACAGGGGGCGGGCTCGGCTGCCGTTAATCGTCGCGGCTGGAGAGATCAGGGAAGCGCGGGCCCCAGGGGAGGCGTTCTTCGGGGAAGCTCTCACCTTCAGGGACGAAGGCTTCCGGCGTCTCCATCGAGGCGGCGTAGAAGTGGGTTTCGCCCGGCCGCGTGTCGACTTGATAGGCCATGGGCGAGCCGCAGGTTCCGCAGAAATAGCGGCGCACATCCGGCGAGCTGTCGAAGCGTTTCGGCGTCTCGCCGGTCCACTCCCAAGCGTCGTCCGCGACGGCGAAGAAGCTCGTCATCGGCGCGGAGCATTGGCGCCGGCAGCTCTCGCAATGGCAATGCTCCGACCAGAGCGGCGGCGCCCGCCACTCAAACCGCACCGCGCCGCAGAGGCAGCGGCCCTCGCCGAAGGCCGGCGTCGTCCGACACGCTTCGGCGCTCAAAACAGAAAATACCGCTGCGCCATCGGCAGTTCAGTCGCCGGCTCGCAGGTGAGGATCTGACCGTCGGCCTTCACCACATAGGTCTCGGGATCGACTTCGATGTCCGGCGTCGCATCGTTCAGCCTCATGGAGGATTTGCGGATCGAGCGCGTGCCGCGGGCGGCGAGGGCGAGTTTCTGCAGGCCGAGCTGCTCGGGCACCTCATCCTCCAGCGCGGCTTCGGAGACGAAGGTGACGGAGGAGGCGTGCAGCGCGCCGCCGAAGGCGCCGAACATCGGCCGCATATGCACTGGCTGCGGCGTTGGGATAGAGGCGTTGGGATCGCCCATCGCCGCCGCCGCGATGACGCCGCCGATCAGCACGAGATCCGGCTTCACACCGAAGAAAGCCGGCGTCCAAAGGCAAAGATCGGCGCGCTTGCCCACCTCGATCGAGCCGATCTCATGCGCGAGCCCGTGGGCGATCGCCGGATTGATCGTATATTTCGCGATATAGCGGCGGACGCGAAGATTGTCGTTTTCGCCTTTTTCTTCCGAGAGCCGCCCGCGCTGACGCTTCATTTTGTCCGCGGTTTGCCAGGTGCGGATCAACACCTCGCCGACGCGGCCCATCGCTTGGCTGTCGGAGGCGATGATGGAGAAGGCGCCCATGTCGTGGAGGATGTCCTCGGCGGCGATGGTCTCTTTGCGGATCCGGCTTTCAGCGAAGGCCACATCTTCCGGGATCGCGCTCGAGAGGTGATGGCAGACCATGAGCATGTCGAGATGCTCGTCGATGGTGTTCACCGTGTAGGGGCGCGTCGGGTTGGTCGAGGAGGGCAGCACGTTCTGCAGCCCGCAGACCTTGATGATGTCCGGCGCATGGCCGCCACCGGCGCCTTCGGTGTGGAAGGCGTGGATCACGCGATCTTTGAAGGCGGCGGTGGAGTTCTCGACGAAGCCGCTCTCGTTCAGCGTGTCGGTATGGATCATCACTTGGACGTCCATCGCTTCGGCGACGCCGAGGCAGCAATCGATCGCCGCAGGCGTCGTGCCCCAATCCTCATGAAGTTTGAGCGCGCAAGCGCCGGCTCGAACCTGCTCGGTGAGCCCATCCGGCGTTGAGGCGTTGCCCTTGCCGGCGAAGGCGAGGTTCATCGGGAAGGCGTCTGCCGCCTGCAGCATGCGGCTGATATGGAACGGGCCCGGCGTGCAGGTTGTCGCGTTGGTGCCGGTCGCCGGGCCGGTGCCGCCGCCGAGCATGGTGGTGACGCCGGACATCAGCGCTTCCTCGATCTGCTGCGGGCAGATGAAGTGGATATGCGCGTCCATACCGCCGGCGGTGAGGATCTTGCCCTCGCCTGCGATCGCCTCGGTCGACGGTCCGATGACGATGCTGACATCCGGCTGGACATCGGGATTGCCCGCCTTGCCGATCGCATGGATCCGCCCATGCTTCAGCCCGACATCCGCCTTGTAGATCCCGGTGTGGTCGATGATCACGGCGTTGGTGATCACCGTATCCACCGCGCCCTGGGCCGAGGTCCGCTGCGACTGGCCCATCCCGTCCCGGATCACCTTGCCGCCGCCGAACTTCACCTCCTCGCCATAGGTCGCGCTGTCGCTCTCGATCTCGATAAAGAGCTCCGTGTCTGCGAGGCGCATTCTGTCGCCGGTCGTCGGGCCGAACATGTCCGCATAAGCGGCGCGGGAGAGTTTGGCGGGCATGGATCAGGTCTCCTGAAAGGCTCGAAGCCGAACAAGCGGGGATCAGTCTATCGTACAGGCGCGCCGGTGGGCCGGGTCGTGAATGCTGACCGGATAGGCCAGCGCATGGCGCGCGATGGGGCTGGTCGTCGCGCGGGTCGGCGGTGACGATCTCGAGGCGCATCTGCGCGGCGCGAAGGATCGTGGAGCGCGGTAGAGGCGGGCCGAGCTGGACCTCCGACTTGCGCGAAGCCGTCAGAGCGCGCGCAAGAAGCGCGGTGGGCCGGTGGTCGGTGTCTCAGGCGCATTCGGGGTCCTTATCGATGGCGCTGCGTCTCTCACAACGCGGCGAGCGACGGATCAACGACCAGCTGCACCGAAGGCCGCTCATGCGCGAAGCAGAGCAGATAGCCTCGCAGCATGCCCGGCGCCGGCGGGTGAGGCGCGAGACCCGATCCGGGGCGAAAGCGGAGCGTGATCGCTTCTGGCCCGCGGCAAGGCGCACCCGGAGCCGCGGTTTCGATCGACGCCTCGGTCGCGCAGCGGATCTCGAACCCTTGCTCAGAGGTTTCAGCAGCGAGGGTCAGGGCGGCGCTGAGCGCGTTTAGCACGCCGACGCCTTCGAGGTTCGGCCCGCCATCATCGTCCGTCATGCGACTGAGGCTCTCGCTCCACTTTCGCGCATCGAAGGGCGACGCGTTGAGGCGGGGCGCGCTCCAAGAGAACCGAAACGGGCCCGTCGCTTCGTCCGCATGGGTGAAGGCGATCGATTGACGCTCGCCGCATCGGCTTCGCGCCTGGCGATGGAGCCAGGATAGCGCGAGATTGAGAGCATGGAGCCAGCCCTCGCCCTGCTCAAGCCGTCCGACATACATCTCAGGCCGCCGCCTGACCGCTTCGAGGCTCGTCAGCACCTCGATATCCGTGGCGGAGACCTTCCGCTTATCGCTCATACCAGCGCCAGGGCTCGGGTTGGGCCGCCGGTGCCGCCTTTGCGTTTGGGCGCGCCGGCGATCAGCGTGGCGCCGGCGGCGGGGAGCTGGTCCAGCCCCGCCACGGCTTCGAGGCCCCAGCGGCCGGCGGGCAGCCACAAGTAATGGGTGTCGAAGGTTCTTGAGGCGCCGATGTCGATGGAGAGCGTGTCGCTGGCGAGCCCGGCGACGGCGCCCTCGGCCAGGAGCATCGCCGCTGTCTCAGCGTGAAAGCCGGGATAATGCTGGACGCCGGCCTCATCGGCGTTGCGGAAGCCGTCGCTCTCGACGCGATCTGCCCAGCCGGAGAAAAGCGCGACGCAGGCGCCGTCCGGCAAGGGGCCATGGGCTGCGGTCCAGGCGGCGATGTCGTCCGGCGTGACCGATGCGTCGGGATCGGCTGCCGCTTTCTCTCGGATGTCGATCACGGCGAGCGGGCAGACCAGCTTGTCGATTGGGATCTCGTCGACGGTCGCGCCATCGGCGGAGAAGTGGAAGGGCGCGTCGAGATGCGTGCCGGCGTGCTCATTGATGGTCACGAAATGCGCGTTGATCCCGTGTTCGGCGAAATTGAAGCGCTTATCGACAGTGTAGGCCGGCCCGCCATCATAGGTCGGAAACTCCGGCGACACCGTATGGGTGAGATCGACCACATGGCGCGGCGCCTCCGCCGCGTGAGCGAAGGACAGAGCCGCCGCCGGCGCTGCGGCCGCCAGCGGCGCCGCTTTCAGCACATCGCGCCGGCTCAGCATCCGCTGCTTCACCGCTTCGATCACGCAGGCTCCGCACATGTGTCCGCTCCCCTGAACGTCCAAAGACGCTTCAGCTTAGACCGCTCCGCGCGGAGCGGGAAAGCGTTGAGGATGCGAAAGCGCTTCGCCGAAAGCGGAAGCGAGCGCGGACGCGCTCGTGCGCCGTTCGATTTCAGGGCGGGCGGCCTAAAGACCGCCCATCACCTGGCCGTTGAAGCCGAAAACGCGGCGGTCGCCCTGGTAGGGAACGAGGGCGACGGTGCGCTCTTGGCCCGGCTCGAAGCGCACTGCGGAGCCGGCCGGGATGTCGAGGCGGAGGCCTCGGGCGCGCTCTCGATCGAAGGAGAGGCCCGGATTGGCTTCGGCGAAGTGGTAATGGCTGCCGACCTGCACTGGACGATCGCCGGTGTTCGCGACGGTCAGCGTCACGACCGCTCTGCCGGCGTTGAGCTCGATCTCGCCGGCCGCTGGGATGATTTCACCAGGAATCATAGGGCCTCTTCGTCAGCGGGCGCGGTCAGCGCCGGCCGCGGGGTTCGGGACGCCGCCCTTCATCAACGCGGACTTTCACGCGCCTCGGCTGTTTTCCGGCGCCGAGACGCGACAGCGCCAGCGCCGCGCCGGCCAGAACTGCGGCGACACCAGCAAGCAGGGCCGCTTGCGCCTCCGGCCCAGCCGCGCCCGCATCGCCTGCGAAGGCGTATCCAGGGGTGGCCAGGGCGGCGGTCAGGGCGGCGGATCGGATCATCATTCTGGTCTCCTGCTTCGTCGCTGTCGTAAACTCGGTCGACTATAGGCTTGCATCATGAAACTGTGTTTCACGCAGTTCGTCCACAGGCCTCACGAAAAATCTATGATGCGCTTTCTCCCGCCGCGCGTGGACCGCCGCTTTGGCGCCTGACGCCCAGCGCCGGCTCACCGAATTGGTTCATGCACGGTAACAAGCTTAACGCCATCCGGAAAGGTTGCTTCCACCTGAACGTCATGGATCATCTCGGGTACGCCCTGCATCACCTGCTCGCGGCCGATCACATGCGCGCCGGCGGCCATGAGATCCGCCACCGTCCGCCCATCGCGCGCGCCCTCCACCACGAAATCGGTGATCAGCGCAACCGCTTCGGGATGATTGAGTTTCACGCCGCGCGATAAGCGTTTGCGGGCCACCTCCGCCGCCATCGCGATCAAGAGCTTGTCCTTCTCTCTCGGCGTCAGATGCATCCTGCTCCCTCTCGCCCGCCCTCGGCTTCGTTCCGCGCCGCGCGTCCCGTTGGTCCGGTCAGCATCGCCACACCCGCGGCGTCGGCGCGCCGCGAAAGGCTTGCAGCGCCGCAGCTGCGAACACCATCAGAGACCCGCCGGAGGGCGCCGTCAAGCGCGCTGACAACACGCTGTTCCAAGCCGAGGCCGCCGCCAGCGGCGCCGCGCTGGCGAACATATCGCCGCACCCGGGCTCATCGTCCGCGCCTGCGCCGCGCAGCTCCGCGAAGATCGCGCGCAGCGGCTCAAGCCTGTCCGCGGCGTCGGGCGCGACGTAAACCAAACTCGCCATGGCGCGCCGCCCGCCAAGCGCGCTCGGCCGCGCGAGAATCGCCGCGATGTCGCCCTCCAGCCGCGTCGCATCCGCGTAGATGAGCCGCCCGCCGCGGCGAATGCGCCAGCGATCGCTCAGAAACCCGCGGCCCACGCTCTCGCCCATCGCCTCGCGCCCAAAGACGAGCGGCTCGAAGCCGAGAAACGCCGCATCCTCCGCCATCTCGACCGAGAGCGAGCGGTCGAGCCGGCCGCGATCGAACAGAATGGTCTCTTGCGCGAGCCAATCCAGGCGCGCGCCGGGCCCGAGCGTCACGGTGTTTCGGATGCGCGCCGCGCCGCTGTCGCGCGGCGCGCGATAGACCCGTTCCGCCGCTTGGGTCGCCACCACCGCCGCCGCGCCGGCCTCGAGGCCGACGCCGTAAGCGAGCCGATCGCCTTCGGTCACGCCGCCCGAGGCGTTCAGCAGCACCGCTTCGGCGAGGCCGTCATGGGTGTTCGGCAGCCTGATTTTCGCGGCGCCGCGCTGATAAAGATCGGCGAGCCGCGTCGCGCCGGCGGCGCCGCGCTTGAAGACGACGCGCGCTTCGCCGTCGACGCGTTGCAGCGCCGGCGCGCCGTCCAGAGCGTCAGACGGTGAGCCAGCGGCGAACATCGGCCTCCACCATCTCAGCGGCGCGGCCGCCCATCACGATCTCTCCGCGATCCATCACATAGAACTGGTCGGCCAGATCGCGCGCGAACTCGAAATACTGCTCGACCAGCAGGATCGCGATGTCGCCGCGGGCGCGCAAATGCCCGATGGCGCGGCCGATATCTTTGATGATCGAGGGTTGAATGCCCTCGGTCGGCTCGTCGAGCAGCAAGAGCCGCGGCCGCGTCGTCATCGCGCGCCCGATGGCGAGCTGCTGTTGCTGCCCGCCGGAAAGATCGCCGCCGCGTCGGCCCAGCATCTCGCGGAGCACGGGAAAGAGCTCGAACACCTCCTCGGGCACGAAGCGATCCGCGCGCGGTAGCTTGGGAAAGGCCGTCTCCAAATTCTCCTGCACGCTCAGAAGCGGAAAGATCTCGCGCCCTTGCGGCACGGTGGCGACGCCGGCGCGAGCGCGCTGATCGGGCCGCATTTTGTGGATCTCTCGCCCGCCCAGACGAATGCGCCCGGCGGAGAGCGGGATGCGCCCGCCGACGCCGCGGATCAGCGAGGTCTTGCCCACCCCGTTCCGCCCCATCAGCGCGGTCACCTCGCCGGGCTTGGCGATCAGCGACACGCCTTTCAGCGCCTGCGCCGCGCCGTAATGAAGATCAACGCTTTCGACCTCGAGCGCGCCGCCCTCCTGGAGCGCCGCTGTTTGGGCCGCGCCCTCTTCGGCGGAGACGGACGGCGCGCCGCCCGCCGCCTCGCGCGGCGCCTCATCGGGGCGCGGCGTCTCGGCCGCGGAGGCTTCCGCCCGCGATGCGCCGTCAGCGGCCAAGATACACCTCCACCACCTGTTCATTCGCGCTGACATGCTCGATGGAGCCTTCGGCCAGCACCGAGCCTTGGTGCAGCACGGTCACCTTGCAGCCCAGCGCCTCGACGAAGGCCATGTCGTGCTCCACCACCACCACGGCGTGATCGCCGGCGATGCTCTTCAGCAGCTCCGCGGTGCGCATCGTCTCCTCATCAGTCATGCCCGCCGCCGGCTCGTCGACCAGCAGCAATTTGGGATCCTGCGCCAGCAGCATGCCGATCTCGAGCCACTGTTTTTGTCCGTGGCTGAGATCCATCGCCCAGTCGCTGCGCCGCGCCTCCAGGCGGATCAGCGTCAAAAGCTCCTCGATCCGCGCGCTCTCCGCCTTCGTGCGCCGCGCCAACAGCGTCGCCAGCACGCCGCGATCGCCTTTCAGCGCCAGCTCGAGATTGTCCTCGACCGACAGCGTCTCGAACACGGTCGGTTTCTGGAACTTTCGCCCGATGCCGAGCTGCGCCACATCCGCCTCGTCCTGCGTGGTGAGATCCACCGTCCCGTCCCAGAGCACATCGCCCTCATCCGGCTTGGTCTTGCCGGTGACGATGTCCATCATGGTGGTTTTGCCCGCGCCGTTCGGGCCGATCACAGCGCGCAGCTCTCCCGGCGCGACGCTGAAGGAGAGGCCGTTGATCGCTTTAAAGCCGTCGAAGGTTTTCGAGACGCCGTCGAGATAGAGCAGCGCTTTTGTGACCCTGAGATCCTGGCTCATGACGCGCCTCCCTCCGCTGGCGTCGCCGCGGGCGGCTTCCGCGCCGGCGCGGGCTCGTCCGGCGGCGCGAACGCGCTTTGCGCGCGGCGATCGAACAGGCCCATCACGCCCTTCGGCAGGAACAGCGTCGCCGCCACGAACAGCCCGCCGAGCGCGAACAGCCACAGCTCCGGCGCCCAGCCCGTCAGTAGCGTCTTCGCCAGGCCGATCAGGATCGCGCCGATCGCCGCGCCGATCAGCGTGCCGCGCCCGCCGATCGCGACCCAGATCACGATCTCGATGGAGTTCGCCGGCGAGAATTCGCCCGGATTGATGATGCCCACCTGCGGCGTGTAGAGCGCGCCGGCGAGGCCCGCCAGCATCGCCGAGACGGTGAAGACGAAGAGCTTGTAGCCCTCGACGCGGTAGCCGAGAAATCGCGTCCGGCTTTCCGCATCGCGCACCGCCACCAGCACTTTGCCCGCGCGCGAGACGACGATCAGCCGGCAGATGACGAAGCCGAGCGCCAGCGCCGCGCCGGTCAGCGCCAGAAGGCCGGCCCGCGTCTCATCCGACTGCAGATCAAAGCCGAGAACGTCCTTAAAATCGGTCAGGCCGTTATTCCCGCCGAAGCCCATCTCGTTGCGGAAGAAGGCGAGCATCAGCGCATATGTCAGCGCCTGGGTGATGATGGAGAGATAGACGCCTGTCACGCGGCTGCGAAAGGCGAGCCAGCCGAAGGCGAAGGCCAGAAGCCCCGGGACGAACAGCGCCATCAGCAAGGCGAAGCCGAACATATCGAAGCCAAGCCAGAACCAAGGCAGCTCGTCCCAATTCAGAAACACCATGAAATCGGGCAGCACAGGATCGCCATAGACGCCGCGCGGGCCGATCTCGCGCATCAGATGCATGCCCATCGCGTAGCCGCCGAGCGCGAAAAAGGCGCCGTGGCCGAGGCTGAGGATGCCGCAATAGCCCCAGACGAGATCAAGCGCGACGGCGAGCAGCGCGTAGCAAAGATACTTGCCGAGCAGCGACACGACGAAGCTCGGCACATGCGCGGCGCTGTCTGGCGAAAGCGCGAGATTGCCAAGCGGAACGATCACCACCAGCAAGAAGAGCGCGCCGAGGAAGATGAGAGAGCGCCGATCGAACGCGCGCGCCCAAATCGACTGGGCCTGCGGGTCGAGGGCGGGCAGGTCTCGGGCCATGGCGACGAGCCCTCCCTAATTGTCGACGGCGCGGCCGCGGAGCGCGAAGAGACCGCGCGGGCGCTTTTGGATGAAGAGGATGATGATCACGAGCACCAGGATCTTCGCCAGCACGGCGCCGGCGAAAGGTTCGAGGAACTTGTTCGCGATCCCGAGCGTGAAGGCGCCGGCGAGCGCGCCCCAGAGATTGCCGACGCCGCCGAACACCACCACCATGAAACTGTCGATGATGTAGCTTTGCCCGAGATTCGGCGAGACGTTGTCGATTTGGCTGAGCGCGACGCCTGCGAGCCCGGCCACGCCGGCGCCGAGGGCGAAGGTGAGCGCGTCGATCCAGTCGGTGCGAACGCCCATATCGCGCGCCATGGCGCGGTTCTGCGTCACCGCCCGCATCTGCAGCCCCAGCGAGGTGCGCTTCAGCACCAAGAGCAGCAGCGCGAACACCGCCAGCGCGAAGATCAGGATCCAAAGCCGGCTGTAAGTGATCGACATCAGCCCGATGTCGAAGGATCCGGACATCCAGCTCGGATTGCCGACCTCGCGATTGTTCGGCCCGAAGATCGTCCGCACCGCTTGCTGCAGGATCAGGCTCACGCCCCATGTCGCCAGGAGCGTCTCCAAGGGCCGGCCGTAGAGGTAACGCACGACGCCGCGCTCGATGCCGATTCCCACGGCGCCGGCGACCAGGAACGCCAGCGGCGCCGCGATCAAGAGCGAGAGGTCGAACAGCTCCGGCGCGTTGTTGCGGATGATCTCTTGCACGACGAACGTCGTGTAGGCGCCGATCATCACCAGCTCGCCATGCGCCATATTGATGACGCCCATCACGCCGAAGGTGATGGCGAGCCCGATCGCTGCGAGCATCAGCACCGAGCCGAGCGAGATGCCGTACCACACCGTCTGCGCATAGCCCCAAGCTTCGATCGCGCGCTCGATCGAAGCTTTGGCCTCCTCCGTCGCAGCGGTGAGCTCTTCAGGCGCGTCGGGCGCCAGACGCGAGAGAAGGCCAAGCGCTGACTGATCGCCGCGCGCGCGCAAAACCGCCGTCGCCTCGAGCCGCTGCGCGAGCGACGCCTCGGCGCTCAGGAACAGGATCGCGGCCCGCGCTTGCGCCATCGCCGCTTTCACGGCTCCGTCCGTCTCGTCTTCGAGCGCCGCCTCGAGCGCGGGCAGAGCGCTCGCATCGCGGCTGCGGAAGAGCTTCGCCGCCGCGGCGAGGCGCGTCTCCGTATCCGCTGCGCGCAGCGTCAGCGACCCGAGCGCATTGTCGATCGCCGCGCGCAGCGCGTTGTTGATCTTCACTTTCACGAATTGGCGCGTTTTCTCGACGCCGAGATCCTCGCCGGTGAGCGCGTCGCGCGCGGAGAGGCTGC
>JBCBCG010000069.1:0-19022 GCA_038530925.1 Pseudomonadota bacterium | reverse complement strand
CTCAGCCGCTTCGATCCGGCGGATCGCGGCGCTGAGGACGGCATCGACATTCCGGGTCAGGCGCGCCGCGACGATGTGGGCGAGATCGCCCGGTCGCTGCGCGCCATCAGCTCCCAAGGCGCGGAGGCGGCTCGGGTGAAGGCGGCTGTCTCCGCTTCCTCCCGGCCTATGATCCTGCTCGGCGCGGATCATCTCTCGGTCTATGAGAACCCAGCCTTCCAGGCGCTCGCGGCGGCGCATGAGGCGGCCTTCGACGCGCTTACGCCCCAGCGCGACGGCCGGCGCGACGGCGCGCGGCTGCAAGAAGAGGTGCGCGCTTTGTCCGAGGCCGGCGGCGGCCGCGTCGATATCGAGGGCGACGAGCTTTTTGAGCTGACCTTCGAGGGGCTGATTTTCGAGACGAAAGCCACCAGCGTGCGCGACGGACATGACGCTGTGATCGGCTGGGCGATCGAGATGCGAGACGTCACGCGCATCCGGGCGCTGGAGGCGGAGCTGCTTTCCGTGATCAAGAGCGTCGAGGTCGGCTCCTTCGATCAGCGCGTCGCCGCGATCGATAATTTCGGCTTCACCTCCTTTGCGGCGCAGGGGCTCAATGGCCTGATGGACACGGTCAGCGCCTTCATGGCGGCGCTCGATCAGGCGTTGTCGCAGATGGCGGCGGGCGATCTGACCCAGAGCATGGACAAAGAGTTCCTGGGCGATTTCGATGCGGCCAAACAAACATTGAACGCCAATCTGCAGCGGTTCGGCGATGCGATCGCCAAGATGGCGGCGGCGGTGGGCACGGTGGATGAAGCGAGCAAGGACATCGCCGGCTCGGCGCGTCTGGGCGCGGAAGGGGCCGAGAGCCAGGCGCGCGCGCTGAAGGACACGGCGGCGACCATGGAGCAGATCGCGGCGAGCGTGCGCGCCAACGCCGAACATTCGAGCGCGGCGACGGAGCTCGCGTCCGATGCGCAGAACCGCGCCTCGCGCGGTCGCGGCGTGGTCGGCGAGGCGGTTGAAACCATGGGCGAGATCGAGCAAAGCTCGAAGCGGATCGGCGACATCATCAGCGTGATCGACGGCATCGCGTTCCAGACCAATCTCCTGGCGCTCAATGCGGCGGTCGAGGCGGCGCGCGCGGGCGAGGCGGGCAAGGGCTTCGCGGTGGTGGCGTCCGAAGTGCGCAGCCTGGCGCAGCGTGCGGCGGAGGCGGCCCGCGACATCACCGGCCTCATCGCCTCAAGCTCGGCGCATGTGGATCGCGGCGTTCAGCTCGTGAACGAGACAGGCCGCGCGCTCGGCGAGATCGATGAAGCGATCCGCAAGCTCAGCGACATGATCGACGGCGTCTCGGCCGCGAGCCGGGCGCAGGCGGCGGGCGTCGATGATGTGAACCAAGCGATCGCGCGGCTCGATGATGTGACCGAACGCAATGCGGCGGCGGCCGATCAATCCGCGCGCAACGCCGTGCGGTTGGCCGAAGAGGCCGAGCGGCTGAAGGAGCTGGCGGGCTCCTTCAAAACGAGGGAGCCGCTGGCCTCGGAGAGCGTCCGCGCGCCGGAGGGAGACGAGACGCAGGCGGCGTAAGGGCTCAATAGGTCGGCGCGCGCCAGCCGATCACGCCGCCGGCGTCCTGCGGCGCCGGCGCCGAAGCGGGCACGAAGAAATCGCCGATCAGCGCCGCGCCGGGCGTCACGGCGTAGGTGTCGAAATCGGTGACGCCATGCGCGGCGAGCACGAGATCGTCCATGCAGAACCAGCCGGACACTTCGAGCGGCTGCGCCAGCAGGATCGCGGCGGCGTCGCCCATAATCTCGGGCGTGCGCGATTTCTCCGCCATCGTGTCGCCGCCCAGCACGTTGCGCACCGCCGCCGTGTCGATCGCCGTGCGCGGCCAGAGGCAGTTCACGCCGATCTTCCCTTCAAACTCATGCGTCCAGCCATAGCTCAGCAGGCTCATGCCATATTTCGCGAGGCTATAGGCGGGATGGTTCGAGAACCATTGCGGCGCGAAATCGAGCGGCGGGCTGAGCGTCAGGATCCGCGCATGCTCGGACTTCAGGAGATAGGGCAGGCAGGCGCGGGTCACGACATAAGTTCCGCGCGAATTGACGCCGGTCATCAAATCGTATCGCTTGGGCTCGGTTCCAATCGTGTTGGTGAGCTGGATCGCGGAGGCGTTGTTCACCACCATGTCGATGCCGCCGAAATGCTCCGCGGTCTCAGCCGCGGCGCGGATCACCGCCTCATCATCGCGAATATCGGTGATCAGCGGCAAAGCGCGCCCGCCGGCGGCCTCAATCTCCGCGGCGGCGGTGTGGACCGTGCCTGGCAGCTTCGGATGCGGCTCGGCCGTCTTCGCGGCGATGGCGACGTTCGCGCCATGACGCGCGCAAGCGATCGCGATGGCGAGCCCGATGCCGCGGCTGCCGCCCGACATGAAAATCGTGCGCCCTTTCAGGGCCGAAAAATCGGTGGGACCGGCGAGGGTCATAATATGTCTCCCTAAAGAACGCGCCGGTTGAGCCGGCGTCGTAAGGCGTGGTTTTGACGCTTAGAAGTGGCGCTGTTCCGCGCGCTGTCGATGAACGGCGCTCGAGACCGCGGCGTCAGGCCCGCTCAAAGCGATGGACGCCGTCAGCGCCAATGACGCGCCGCGCTTTTCCGAGGCGGGTGAGACGGTGCAGATGCGCCAGCGTTTCAGCGACGGCGAGCCCTTCATGAGACGGATCGAGCGCGCGGCGGAACATCGGCTCGAAGCACTCGACCGCGGTTCTCGGCTTGTCGAGGAAGGCCGCCAGGCGCTCCAGCGCCGTCTCATGCTTCTCCAGGATCCGCCGCAAACGCTTGGCCGGCCCGCGGAACGGATCGCCATGGCCAGGCAGCACCAGCATGTCGCGCCGCCCCGCCAGCAGCGTGACCAAGGCGTGGCAGCTGTCGAGCCATTCGCCGAGCGGGTCGCCATTGGGCTCGGTCGGATAGACGCCGATATTCGGGCTGATCCGCGGAAGGATCTGATCGCCCGCCAGCAGGAGATCGTCCGCCTCACAGCAGAGCATAAGATGCTCCGGCGCATGGCCATGACCCATCAACACGCGCCAGCGGCGCCCGCCGATCGTCACCGCATCGTCTTCGCGGAGGCGCTCATAGCCGAGCGGGAGCGGATGGACCATCGCCGCGAAGTTCAGCCTTGAGCGCTGGCGCCAGCGCTCGAGCATCGGCTCATCAAAGCCTGCGGCGGCGTAGAAGCGCTCCGCCTCCGGGGCGGGCGCGTCGTAATCATCGAGCTGCATCATCCGCGCGAACAGCCAAGCGGTGCGCGTCGTGGCCAGCGTCGCGCCGTCCCGCTGCAGCGCGCCGGCGGCCCCGATATGGTCGGGATGATGATGCGTCGCGATGATCCGTGTGAGACGGCGCTCGGCGAAAGGGCCCGCGAGCCGCTCGCGCCAGGCGTTTTCGGTCAGGCTGAGGCCCGGATCCACCAGCGTCCAGCTCGGCGCGCCGTTCTCATCCTCATCAGCGAGCAGATAGGCGTTCTGAAATCCTGGGGGAAACGCGACGGGGTTGGCGAACAGGAAGACGCCTTCGGCCACCTCGCGCACGGCGCCGGGCTCGATCGGCGCCGTGGGATCGACGCCGCGTTCGATCTGATCCGCGCCGCCGCGCGCCGCGGGATCGTTCAGTCCGGATGCGCTCGTCGCCGCGTTCGCCGCAAGCGGCTCCGCGCTCCTAGTCTCCGCGCTCCTCGTCTCCGCCTCGGGGCGATCGGCGCGCTTCGCCTCGTCGCTTTGTTCGTCCACGCTCACCATCCTCGGCCGGCGCGCCAGTTGCGGCGGTTCTTCTTCAGGCGCTAGCGCTCCTCAAAGCCGACGGTCAAGGTGACGCTGCGCAGCGAGCGGGTTCCGCTCTCCGCGCTGCGGCCGCTATACCGCCAGCGCGAGCCGTTGAGGCGGATCGTCTCCGTCCCGTAGCCGACCACCGACACCGGCGCGGAGCCGTCGGGCTCGGTCATCAGCCGCACCCATGTCTCCCGCCCGCAGCCGCTGAAGACCTGTTTGCTGAGGCGGAGCGCCTTGTCCTTCACATCCAGCGTCACGGCGCAGCGGTCGCGCCGCATATTCTGGTACCTGAACTCGAGCGTCAGACTGGCCTGCAAGGGGCTCGTCGTCTCGGCGGGCGCGGTCGTGGTCGCCGAGGCCTGGCGCGCCGATCCATCCGGCGTCGCCCTGAGCAGGGCGAGAGCCTCCGGCGTCAGCACGCGCGAGGGCGCCAGCCCTTCGCGGCGCAGAAAGCGCTCGAGCGCCCGCGCAGACTTCTCACCCCAAATCCCGTCCTCAGGTCCGGCGTGATAGCCGGCGCGGTTGAGATGGCGCTGCCCCTCGCGGAATTTGGCGCGGAGCTGCGCCGCTTCGGCCGCGGCGGCTCGCTCGGCCGCGGCCTGCTCCGCCTGTTCGGCCGCGCTCGGCGGCGGCGGCGGCTGCGGACCTGACGGTGTGGCGGCCGCAGCCCGCAGCGCGTCGGCGCGCTTTCGCGCCATGACCGCGAGCGGGCTCATCGGATAGGCGTCGGCGAAGGCGTCCAGCACATCCGGATCGTCGACGCCCTTGATCTCGTTCCACATCTCCAGCGCGCCCGCGCTTGGGTCCTGCGCGGCTGAGGCGTTGTTCGACGCCGGGCCGCGGTTCTGCGGCGGCCCGCATTGCGCCGCGATCAGCGAGAGACAATCGCGGTAGAGCGCGAGTTCGTTGGCGCAGGCGCGATCCTCCTCCGTTGCGTTCGGCCCTGTCACCGGCATGGCGCCGGCCCCGAGCCGCTCGAGACAGCCGGACTGCGCCGAGCGTCCGCAAAACCCCGCGGGATCCCCGCACACCGCTTGCTGCGCCGCCGCCGGCGGCGGGCCGCTGATCGCCAGCAAGAGCGCGCCGGAGGCGGCGAAGACGCGGTTGTCGCGAGACCCGTATCGGGGCGCGGCGGACGATGATTTGAGAACGGTCGTGGCGACGCTGTTCATGGCGATGCGGCTCCTGGCCATGCGGCTCCCGGCGGTGCGGCTCCTGGCGGTGCGGTTCTTGGCGATGCGGTTCTTGGCGATGCGGCTCAAGCGGCTGTCCGTTACAGTACGCCCGCTTGCGCCGAAAATCAGGCCCCGTCGCGGCGGGGCCTCGGCATCCTTCCCGCGGAGCGTTGATCACGCCGCCATCAGGTCTTCCGCGCTGAGCGCGTAGAGGCCCGCCGCGCCGGATTGCGCCGCGCTGGCGAGCGCGCTCGTCTCCGGCAGCAGCGTGGCGGCGTAGAACCGCGCGAGGCTGGCGCGGGAGGGCGTTCCCGTTCCCGCCGCCGCGCGCGCCAGCGCCTTGCCGCCGCCCACCAGCGACAAAAGCCGAAGATAAGCGACGCCGCCCGCGGCGCGGTCGATCTGCTCGGCTCCCAGCATCCAGGTCGTCGTCTCCTGCGCCGCGCGGGTCGCCGCGCCAAGCGCCGCGCCGACATCGCTGAGCGGCCCCTCGGCCAGCGCCGCCGCCGTCTCTTCCGCCGCGGCGAGAAAGCGCCGGGCCGTCTCTCCGCCATCCATTGAGAGTTTGCGGCCGACGAGATCCATCGCCTGAATGCCGTTCGTGCCTTCGTAAATCGGCGTGATCCGGACATCGCGGAGATATTGCGCGGCGCCTGTCTCCTCGACAAAGCCCGAGCCGCCATGCACCTGCACGTCGAGCGCCGCGACCTCGACGCCGACATCGGTGCCGAAGGCTTTGGCCATCGGCGTCAGGAACGCGCCCATGCGCGAGGCTTCCTCCCGCGCCTCCGAGGTCGCCGCCGCCTCGGCGAGATCGAGGTTCAAGGCGCATTCATAGCAGATCGCCCGCGCCGCCTGGGTCAGCGCGCGCATGCGGATGATCATGCGGCGCACATCCGCGTGGCCGAGGATCGAAGTTTCGCCCATGGGCGAGGCGGTCGGGCCCTGCACCCGCTCCCGCGCGAAGGAGAGCGCCTTTTGCGTCGCCGCCTCAGCGACGCCGACGCCTTGCAGCCCAACGCCGAGCCTTGCGTTGTTCATCATCGTGAACATGCAGGCCAGGCCCTTATTCTCCTCGCCGACCAGCCAGCCGACGGCGCCGTCATAGGCCATCACGCAAGTGGGCGAGCCGTGAATGCCGAGCTTGTTCTCAAGCGACACCGCTTGCACCGCATTGCGCGGGCCTGGCTCGCCGTCCTCGTTCGGCAGGAACTTCGGCACGACGAACAGGCTGATCCCACGGCTGCCGGCCGGCGCGCCTGGAAGACGCGCCAGCACCAGATGCACCGTGTTCTCCACGCAATCGCTGTCGCCCCAGGTGATCCAGATTTTCGAGCCGGTTATGGCGTAGGCGCCGTCGCCCTTCGGTTCGGCCTTGGTGCGCAGCGCGCCGACATCCGAGCCCGCCTGCGGCTCGGTGAGGTTCATGGTGCCGTTCCAAACGCCGCTGGTGAGCTTCGGCAGGTAAATCGCCTTCTGTTCCGGCGTGCCGAAATTCTGCAACGTCTCGATCGCGCCTTGGGAGAGGAGCGGGCAAAGCGAGAGCGCCATGTTGGCGCCGGCGAACATCTCGCCCACAGCCGATTGGAACAGGATCGGCAATCCCATGCCGCCATGCTCCGGCTCGGCGGTCATGCCCACCCAGCCGCCGGCCGCGATCTCCTGATAGGCTTCGGGAAAGCCGGTTGCGGCGCGCACCACGCCGTTCTCGATGCGCGCGCCTTCAAGATCGCCGGCGCGGTTGATCGGCGCCAGCGCGTCGGCGGCGAGTTTGCCGGCCTCGGCGAGGATCGCATCCGCCGTCTCCGCGGTCGCATCGGCGAAGGCCTCGGTCTCCGCGAGGCGCGACGCGTCGATCATATGCGCGAGCGCGACCCGCATATCGGCGAGGGGGGCTTGGTACATGGACGTCTCTCCCTGACTGATCTCGCCGCGCCGGGCGGCGGCGAGCGGCGCGCTGATCTGCGTCAGCGTCGTTCGGGAAGAGCGTTGAGCCGCGGCGCGCCCGCGTCAAGGACGGCGCGATTCGCAGCGCGGCCTTTTTCGCCTGCCGCGCGCCGCGCCGCAGGGCGCGATCAGCCGCCTCGTCTCTTTGGCGGCGGCGGTCCCATCAACGCGTAGAGCGCTTCGCCCGCGGGCGCGGCGGCGGCGGCGGTGAAGGTCCCATGGTCGCGCGCCTCCTCCGCCGCCCGGATGAGCCCGCCGAGCGCCGCCCGCGCGAAGGCTCCGCCGACGCTGACGCGCCGCACGCCCGCCTCCGCCAATTCAGCGAGGGAATAGACCGGACCGCAGAGGCCCATCACCACATTCACCGGCTTCGAGACCGCGGCGCAGACCGTGCGGATCGCCTCGAGATCCGGCAAGCCCGGCGCGTAGAGCGCCGCCGCGCCCGCCGCCTCGAAGGCTTGCAGCCGCGCGATGGTGTCGCCGAGATCGGGCCTGCCCCACAGAAAATTCTCCGCACGCGCGGTGAGCAGAAACGGCGCGCCGCGCGCCGCCTCCACCGCCGCCTCGATCCGGGCGACGGCGTGCACGAGTGGGTAGATCGGATCGGCGGGATCGCCGGTCGCATCCTCGATCGAGCCGCCGACGAGACCGATCTGCGCCGCCGCACGGATGGTCTCGGCGCAATCCTCGGGCGCCGCGCCGAATCCGTCCTCGAGATCGGCGGAGACGGGCAGGGCCGTGGCCTCGACGATGGCTTTCGCGTTCGCCAAAATCTCAGCGCGGGACAAGCTCGCCGCGCTGTCGCGCGCGCCGATGGAGAAGGCGTAGCCGGCGCTGGTGGTGGCGAGCGCGTCAAAGCCGAGCCCGGTGAGAAGCCGCGCCGAGCCGGCGTCCCAGGGGTTCGGCGTCATGAAGGCGCTCTGGCGATGGTGCAGCGCCTCGAACCGTTCGAATTTCTCCGTTTGAGTGGTCATGCGCGCGTCCTTCCGTCGCTGAGCGTCTCGCCTTTCGGTTTCGGCCAAGGCTGGCGCCGAAGCGCGCGCTTCGCTAGGTCGATCGCATGACGACACTATGCAAACCCGCTCTGCGCCGCCGCTGTCGCGGCGCGTGAAGCGATCATGACGGACCTCGCCAGCGCGCCGCCGCGCGGCGCGATCGCGCCGCTGAGCGCCGAGAACGTCGCGCTCGGGGCGGCGCTGCTGCGCGCCGGCGGTCTCGTCGCCTTTCCGACGGAGACGGTCTACGGCCTTGGCGCCGATGCGCGGAGCGACGAGGCGGTGGCGAGGATTTTCGCGGCGAAAGGGCGCCCGCGCTTCAATCCTCTGATCGTTCATGCGACGGATCTCGCCGCAGCGCGGAAGATCGCGGTGATCGAGGGGGTGGCGGCGCGGCTCGCCGAGGCGTTCTGGCCCGGGCCGCTGACGCTGGTGGCGCCGCGGCGCGATGCGCGGATCAGCCTTCTCGTCTCCGCGGGGCTCGACACATTAGCGCTGCGCGTGCCGGCGCATGAGGGCGCGCGCGCCTTGATCGCCGCGGCTGGCGGCGCCGTCGCCGCGCCGAGCGCGAACCCTTCGGGCAAGCTCTCGCCGACCCGCGCCGAGGCGGTGGCCGACGGCCTTGGCGAGGCGGTCGATCTGATCCTCGATGGCGGCCCTTCGGCGGTGGGCTTGGAGTCGACCATCCTCGCGGTGGAGGAAGGCGCCGTACGAGTGCTTCGGGAGGGCGGCGCGCCGCGCGAAGCGCTTGAGGCGGCGCTGGGCGCGCCGGTGGCGGCGCCGCAAGAGGCTCCCGGCGACGCCGCGCCGCGCGCCGCTCCGGGGATGCTCGCGAGCCATTACGCGCCGGGCGCGGCGCTCCGCTTGAACGCCGCCGCGCCGGCGCCGGGCGAGGCTTTTCTCGGTTTTGGCCCGCTCCCGCCAACTGGTTCGCCGGCGAAGACGCTCTCCGAACGGCGCGATCTGAGGGAGGCGGCGGCGCGCCTCTTCGCGCATCTCCGCGCTCTCGACGAAGCGCTTGGCGGCGCCGGCGTCATCGCCGCGGCGCCGATCCCTGAGACCGGCCTGGGCCGCGCGATCAACGACCGCCTCCGCCGCGCCGCCGCGCCGCGGCCGGATGCATGAGACGCGCTTGTCGCGCCGCGCATGCCGCTCGGAACGGGCGCGCTCGGGTGTGAACGCCGCTCCGGGCCGTCGAGGCCCATCGCGGCGTTCGCGTGCGGGCGGAGAGCGCGGCGCGCCGCGGCCCTCGGCTCGAGCTTCCGGCCTAACTTCGGGGCCTTGATTTCGCGCCTTTAATCTCGGGGCTTCAGCTTCGCGGCTTCAGGTTTTCCGGATCGTAGAGCGGCGCGTAGCCGACGCCCGCGACTTCGACCGGGTAGGTCTCGCCGAAATACTCCACCAGCAGGCGTTCGCCGAGATTGGCGCGGTAATGCGGCAAGTAGGCCAGAGCGATGTTCTTGCCGACCGACGGCCCGTACGCGATCGACGTCGTGAAGGAGCGGCGGCCGGTGCTGTCGACCAAGGTTTCGCCCGTCGCCGGATCCATCACCGGGAGCACGCCGACGGGAAAGCGGGCGACGCCGCTGGCGTCCCGCGTCTTGGTCATCACCAGCGTGCAGAGCTTCGCCGGCTGATGCGGCCGGGCCCGATGCTCAAGATGCGCCGCCTTGCCGATGAAATCCGCCGCCTTCACCTTGGGCCGGGCGAGATCCGCCTCCAGGAGATTGTACTCGGTCAACAGATCCGCGTTCTGCAGCCGCAGGCTTTTCTCCATCCGCCGCGAATTGGCGTAGGTCTCGATGCCGAACGGCATGACGCCGCGCGCCGCGATCGCGTCCCACACGGCCAGCGCGTCGTCATAGGCCATATGCAGCTCGAAGCCTTGTTCGCCGACGTAAGAGATGCGGAACGCGAGCACCTTCTGGCCGGCGATCTCAATCTCCTTGAGCCGCGCGAACGGGAAGGCCTCATGCGAGAGTTCTTCCGGGGCGGACACAAGGCTTTGCAGCGTCTCTCGGGCGTTCGGTCCCCAAAGGCCAATGGTCACAAGCTCGGTTGAGCGATCCGTGATCTCAACCTCATAGCCAAGCTCGCGCGCCATCCGTTTCATATAGGTGAAGTCGCGATGGCCCGCGTCGGCGCCGTCGACGAAGCGGATCCGGTCGGCCAGGCGGAACACCGTGAAACCCGCGCGCACCATCCCTTTCTCATCCAGGAAATGCGTGTAGATCCCTTTACCGATCTGCGCCTCTCCGCCGATCTTGGCGACGCATAGCCGCTCCATGAACGCCTCGTGATCAAGGCCGGTCACGTCGTAGATGGCGAAATGCGAGAGGTTCACCATGCCGACATCGTCGCTCATCGCGAGCTGTTCGGCGTTGGAGACGCGCCAGAAATGCCGCGCGTCCCATTCGTTCTCGCGCACCGGAATCTGATTGCCGTATTTCTCGAGCAGCGGCTCGTTGCTGGCGTAGCCATGGGCGCGCTCCCAGCCGCCCAGCTCCATGAAATAGCCGCCGAGCGCGACCTCGCGCTCATAGAACGGGCTCTTGCGCACGCCGCGCCCGCCGGCGAAGGGCTCGCGCGGATGGACCGCTGGGTTGTAGACCTTCATCGCCGTCTCGGTGCAGCGGGCGTGGATGAAATCCGTCTCCTTCTGGAACGGATAGAGCCGCGAATAGTCGATGGCGTGATGGTCGATCTCGGTGCGGCCATCGGTCATCCAATCGACCAAGAGCTTGGCCATGCCCGGCGCGTCCTTCACCCAAATCGCCACGGCGTACCAAAGGCCGAGCGCCGTCTGGCTCTCGCCGATCGACGGCCCGCCATCGGTGGTGACCTGCAAGAGCCCGTTGAAGGAGCGTTTCTCCTCATATCCAAGCTCGCCTAGGATCGGCGTCAGCTCGATGGCGCGCTCGAGCGGCGCCATCACTTGCTCGATCTCGAGATCGCGTTGCGAGGGCGAGAGCCGCGCTTCCTCTTTGCTGAGGATGTCGCGCGGATGGCAGAGCCGAGGCTCGGTCTCCTCGTAATAGCCCCACTCGATCATGCCGCCTTCGGTCGTGGTCGGATCGCCCGTGTCGCGCATATAGGCCGAGTTGCCTTGGTCGCGGAGCAGCGGCCAGCCGATGTCTTTGCCCGTGCCGGCGAATTCCTCATAGGGCCCGAACCAGAGCAGCGGGTGGTCGATCGGCATCACCGGCAAATCCTCGCCCGCCATCTCCGCGATCAGGCGGCCCCAGAGTCCGGCGCAAACGATCACCTGATCGGCCATGATCGTCCCGCGCGAGGTCTTCACGCCGCGGATGCGTCCGCCTTCGATGATGAGATCCTGCGCGGGCGTGTTGGCGAAAACTTTCAGCTTGCCCGTCGCCTCGGCTTTATCGACGAGCTCGCCCGCGACAACTTGCGAGCGCGGCGCCACCAATCCCGCGTCGGGATCCCACATGCCGCCTTGCACCAGATCCTCGTTGATCAAGGGAAACCGCTCCTTGATCTCCGCCGGCGAGACCAGATGCGCCCGCGTGCCGAAGGCCTTGCCCGAGGCGACTTTGCGCTTGATCTCATCCATCCGCGCGTCGTCGCCGACCCGCGCGACCTCCAGCCCGCCCACCTTCTCGTAGCGGCCCATCTTCTCGAAGAAATCGATCGAATAGAGCGTCGTCCAGCAGGACAGGAAGTCGTGGCTCGTCGCGTAACAGAAATCCGATGCGTGCGAAGTTGAGCCTTGATCCGTTGGGATCGCGGAGGCGTCGATACCGACGATGTCGTCCCAGCCCCGTTCGATCAGATGATGCGCGACGGAAGCGCCCACAATCCCGCCTAGACCGATGATCACCACCTTCGCCGTTTCTGGAAACGCCGCCATCCCTGGCCTCCAAACCCAATAGTTTCGCCGGCCCTCGCGGCCGCGCCAGCGCACAGGCGATGCGCGCCGCGGCGGCCAGGTCAAGCGCGAAGATGCGACGCTGCGCCTCTGCGGTTCGGCGCGGCCACGGGCATGATGTCGCAGGCGAGGTTCGCGCGGGCGGCGCGCGGAACAGCGCCCTCGGCGCTGGCGCATCGCGGTTTCGTCACCCCGTTGCGCGCGGCGATCAAAAGCCGGCGCCGGGCTCGGCGAGGTAGGCGCGCTCCGCCGCCGTGCTCTCGCGCTTGAGCGCGGCGTTGCGATGGGGAAAGCGGCCGAAGCGGACGATGACGTCGTGATGCGCCTTCGCGTAGCCGAGCGTCTCCGCGTCGCAATAGCGCGCGAACAGGGCGAGCGAGGCGGACTGCACCGTGAGAGCCTCGCTATGCATCATCGGCATCAGCATGAATTTGCGCTCATCAAGCGTCAGATCCGCCAGGTGGCCGGCCGGCTCGGCGGCCTGCGACAGGGCCAGCGCCGCCGCGTCGCCTGCGAAGGCCTTCGCCGCGCCGCGCTGGACGTTGCGTGGAAACTGATCGAGCAAGAGGATCACGGCGAGCCGCCCGCGCGCCGTTTCCGCCCAGCGCGCGGCGAGCGCCGGATCGCTGAGCGCCGCCTCCATCAATGCGCCGAAGCGCGTCGCCAGCGCGTCATCGAAGGCGGCGTCTTTCTTGAACCATTGCTCCGGCGCGCAGTCCTCGAACCAAAAGCGCAGCACCGAAGCGGCGTCGTTTTCCTGCATGGACCGGCCCTCTCGCGCTATGGGTGAAGCGTCAGGCGGCGCGCGCTTCGGGAGGATCATAGGGTGAAAGCCGAGTTGAACGAACCGACGCCGGATTGGCTGACCAGCCTCGCCGCGTCGCTGGGGCCCGGCGGCGCGCTGACGCCGGAGGAAGCGCCGCGCTATCTTGAGGAGCCGCGGGGCCGCTACGCCGGGCGCGCGGCGATGATCGCGCGGCCGGCCGATGCGGCGAGCGTCGCCGCGCTGATCCGCGCCTGCGCCGAGGCGCGCGTCGGCGTCGTGCCCTGGGGCGGCGGCACCGGGCTCGTCGCCGGGCAAACCGCGCTCAGCGGGCCACGGCCGATCCTGCTGTCGCTGGAGCGGATGCAGGCGATCCGTGGCGTCTCAGCCGAAGAGAACGCGCTGGTCGCCGAAGCCGGCGCGACCCTTCAAGCGGTGCAAGAGGCCGCGGCGCAGGCCGGGCGCCTTTTTCCCTTGAGCCTCGCCTCCGAAGGCAGTTGCCGGATCGGCGGCAATCTGGCGACGAACGCCGGCGGGGTCGCCGTGCTGCGCTATGGCAATGCGCGCGATCTTTGTCTCGGGCTCGAAGCGGTGCTGCCTGACGGCTCGCTTTACGCCGGGCTGACCAGCCTGCGCAAAGACAACACCGGCTATGATCTGCGGCATCTTCTGATCGGCTCGGAAGGCACGCTCGGCGTCATCACCGCGGCGAGCTTGAAGCTCTTCGCCGCGCCGGCCGAGCGCGTGACGGCGATGGTGGCCCTGCCCAGCGCGGAGGCCGGCGTCGCCTTGCTCCGCCGGCTGCAGGACGCGCTCGGGGAGACGATCAGCGCCTTTGAGCTGATCTCCGAGCAATCCTTCCATTTTCTCTCGGAGGCGGAGATCGAGCATGTGCGCGCGCCGTTCGACCCCGCGCCGCCTTTCGCCGCGCTGATTGAGATCGGCGCCGCTGGCGGCTCGTCCGCCCGCCCGGCGTTCGAGGAGGCGCTCGCCGGGGCGCTTGAGGCGGCGCTGGCGCTCGACGCGGTGCTGGCCGAAAGCGAGGCGCAGCGCGGCGCGCTCTGGCGCCTGCGCGAGGAGATCCCTTCGGCCAATCGCCGGATCGGCGCGGTGGCGAGCCACGACATCGCTCTGCCGATCAGCGCGGTTCCCGCCTTCATGAAGGAGGCCGAAGCGGCGATCCGAGGCTTCGATCCGCGCCTCCGCGTGAACGCCTTCGGGCATCTCGGCGACGGCAATCTCCATTACAATCTTTTCCCGCCAAAGGGCGTCAGCCGCAGCGAATTCGACGACAGCCGCGCGGCGGCGAGCCGCATCGTGCATGATCTCACGCACGCCCATGCCGGCTCGATCAGCGCCGAGCATGGGATAGGACGGCTGAAGGCCGATGATCTGGCGCGCTACGGAGATCCCGCGAAGCTGAGCGCCATGCGCGCCATCAAACAGGCGCTCGACCCGCTTGGCGTCATGAACCCTGGCGCCCTAGGGGTCTGAGCGCGTCGGCGGTCAACGCTTGCGCCGGCGGAGGGATTTGAGGCTGCGGCCGTGATAGGCGGGCGGCTTATCGGCGATCCAGGCGATAAAGCGCGCGATCCGCGGATGGGCGCGCAGCGCCTCGATGGTCGCATAGTCCCGCGCGAGTTCGGCTTCGGTCAGCGTGGCGTGGATCTCGTTATGGCAGATCTGATGCAGCCGCACCGTGGGCCCGCGCTTGCCGCCGCGTAGCTTCGGCGTCAGATGATGCAGGCTGCTGCGCGCCTCCGCTGGAATGGGGCGGCCGCAGAGCGGGCAGAGCGGCGTCTCATCCTGCGCCTCGGCGAGAGCGGCGCCCGCGCGCGCGGCCTCGCGCCTCTTGATCCGCCCGTTCGGCATCGTTCGCCCGCCTACGCCTCGTCTGGCGCCAAGCTACGCCAGATGCGCGCCGATCCACAAATAACCAAGCAGCGCCACGACGCCGATGGCGGCGCCATGCAGCGCCAGCAAGCCCCAATCGCCGCGCTCCGCCTTCGTCCAGGGAAACAGCAGCACGCCGACCAAGCTCGAGAACAACGCGATCGCGCCGGCCACCGCCGCGCCCAGCGCCAGTTGCAAGCCGGCCATGCTGGTGTTGTCGCCAAGGCTGAAGAGAACCCCGAACGCCGCGAGCAGAGCGAAGATCGAGGCCGCATGCGGCAACAGAAGAAGCCACATGCGCCGGCGATCCGCTTCGATCAACTCAGGATCTCGCGGCCGATATTCAGATGGATCGATTTGGCTCATGATCAGACCATCGCCTCTGCGCCACCAGCGTGCCAGCGAAATAGTAGCCGATCAGCACTGTTGCTTCCAAACGCGAAATCAGCGCAGCGCTTCGTCGTTCTCTTCGCCGGTGCGGATGCGCGCCGCGTTGTAGATCGGCGCCGTGAACACCATTCCATCACCGACTTTGCCCGAGCGCGCCGCGGCGATCACCGCGTCCGTCGCCGCCTCCGCCAGCGACACTGGCACAACCACATCGATGCGCAGCTTCGGCGTCTCGATGATCTCATACTCGGCGCCGCGATAGAACTCGGTGCGGCCGCGCTGGCGCCCAAAGCCCTTCACCTCCGTCACGGTGAGCCCTTGAACGCCCAGGCCGGTCAGCGCCTCGCGCACCGCCTCATAGCGGCTGGGACGGACAATCGCGGTGATCATGCGCATCGGCGCCTCCTGCTCCGCCTCCAACCCGCGCTGCACCAGGCGGCGGATCGCTTCGGACCGCGAGGGCAAATCTTGCTGCTCGCGCCGCCATGCATCGACGATGTCGTTGAATTGCTTCGAGGCGACCAGCTGGATGCGTTGGTCGAGCTTCTCCATGATCGCCGCCTCCCGCTGTTTCGCCGCTGCAGCGTCCGCTTTTGCGGCGCCGCGAAAGCACCTTCTGCGATCAGGGCTTTCTCTGTCCAGTGCGCGAAAGCGCGTTCAGCCGCGAAAAAACACTTGCGCGACTTACACACTTTGCCCATATTGAGCTTCAGAGGCGAGGCGATCGGAGTTCCGATCCCCAGCCACGGGAGAAACAACCGCTAGTTGGGAGACACACCATGACCAAGCTGACCTATCGTGGCGTCACTTACGACAGCAAAGACCAGCCGAAGCCGGATCACAATCATCCGAAAGGCTTGAAGTATCGCGGCGTCTCCTATGATGGCGACCAGGCCGAGCGCGCAGCGCAGGCGGTCCCCGCCGGCCACCGCAAAGTCTATCGCGGCGTCGTTGTGGAGCGCTGAGCGCGCGGCCCAACCCAGACCAAGCGAACCAAGAAGAAAGAGCGTCGTCCGCAAGGGCGACGCTCTTTTATTCTGCGCTGTGAGCCGCCGCTTGCATGCGCCGCATAGCCGCCGCGCAGCCGCGCCCGGTTTCCCCGCCTCGCAACGCCCGATAGGGTCCGCCGCGATCAGCGGAAGGAGGCGAGGATGAGCGGAGCGACAGGCGCCGGCGGAGGATTGGGCGCAGCGCGCGCGCGGAGCGGCGCATCGAGCGCAGGACGCGCGCGGAGCGGCGCATGGGCGGTGTTTGGGTGTTTGACGCTGAGCGCGCTCGTCGCGGCGCCGGCCGCGGCCCAGAGCGCGCTCTGCGAGGATCCCAACGGCTATTGCAGCGCCTTGGTGGCGCCCGTGTGCCTGCAAACCCTCGGCGCGGGCGCGACCGCCGCACCGGCTCCGGCGGCGCCTTCCGGGGCCTGCGACGCCCAGATCGCCAGCTATCGCGACTGCTTGGGCGAGGTTGCGACGCAATGCGGCGGCGCGGACCATGATGACGGCCTCGGCGATCTCTCGCCCGAAGTGCTGGCGATTCTTAAGGATCCGAGCGCTGGGCTGACCGGCGGCGCGCCGCTCGTCAGCGTCATGCTCGCCGCGCGCTGCAGCACACCGCAAATGCGGGATTTCGCCTGTGAAGGCGCGCCGGCGTTGGCCCGCTTCATGCTCACCAGCCTCTCGCCCAATCCCGATCTTTTTCGAGGTCTGCGCTTCAAAATGATGTCGGTGCGGGACGGCGCCGCGCGCGAGATGGCGGATCTCTCCAGCCAGATCCTGCCCGCCGCCACCGGCGGCTTAACCATCGCTGCGCGCCTCGGCGGCATCCCCAATGTGTTCGCCACCTGCATGCGCTTCACCCGCGACGGCGCTGAGCGCGGCGTCGTGCAGCTTTGGGGGCTCAGCCCCGGCCCCGGCCCCCGCGAGCCCGGGATGCAGGGCTTCCAGGTGGTCGATCTCTCCGGCGCGCAAAGCTTCGCCCCCGCCGCCGGCGAAGACTGCGCCGCCGCCGCAGGGCGGCTCGGCGCGGAGCGCGGCGTCTGAGCGGGGCGCCGCCCCGAGACGCCGCCCCGAGATGGCGTCGTCCTGTGATGGGCAGGAGATGGTGATCGACAAGCGGCTTGGCCGCGCCGCGCGGCGGCGACCGGTCGGCAGGCAGTTCTTCGGCCGCCCGGTCGTCGCCGCTGAAGCGGATGGCGCAAATTTCGTCACCATGCCCACCTTCGTCACCATACCCACCGAGGACGAGGCGTTGAGCGCATCGCATCTCAGCGCCGCGATGCAGCGCGGCTTTAGAAGCGTCGCCGCAGTCCCAGCGCCAGCGCGTTGGAGCCGCCCTCATCGCCGAACAGTCCAAAGGCGGTGGAGCGGTGATGCACGCGCCCGACCACGCTCCAATCGGAATCGGGCGGACCGACTTCGATCTCCGCTGTCCAATAGGCGAGAACCCGCTGCGTCTCGCCCTCGATCTCGCGCTCTAGCGCGGGCTCTTCTGAGGCGAGCGAGACGCCGAGGCCGAACGCAGCGCTGGTGTCCACTGCGTCATCCCATGGAAACGCCGTCCAGCGCGCGACGACAGGCGCATTGACCTCCCAATGATCTTGATCGCCGAAATGGCGGACGATCTGGCCCTCAAGCTCGATATCAAGCCCTTCGAAAGGCTCTGCGATCTTGCGCGAGAGCGCGACGCCGGCCAGCCCCGCATCCTCCCCCTCGATCGCCGCTGGATTGATCAGCTCGTCGAAGTCATTGTCGACGAACTGCCCAGCGAACACCATCACCGCCCAATCTCGGGTTTCGGGCGCGTCATCGGCCGATGCGGCGCCCGGCGCCCCCAGCAGAAGCGTCGCCGCGATTGCGATGTGTTTGAACAGCCGAACGCCCATGTCGCACCTCTGCAGAGTGGGAGTCGATCATCGTCACTCCCCAGATCTGCGTATCCGTGAGCCCGACTTCAACCGACGCGATCGCATGGCGTCTTTGTTCAGAGAGCATGCGGCGCGCGGCGCGAAATCGGATCCGCGCCGCCAACCGGAGGATAGCGCGACAGCGCGCATCGACGCCGCGCGTCCTACGGCGTCCGTCGACCGCGACCGCGATTGCGTTGGCGCTGCCTCGATCACATGCGCGAGCGCCGGAGCTTCGCCCGTTCGGCCCTAAACCGGCGGCGCGTGAGCGGAACCAGAACCCGTCTGACGCAACGCGGCGCACTCTGCTTTAAGCGGCGCAGAACCTCTAACATGTGCTTGCGCTCTCGCCCTCGCACCGCCTCCGTTGAATAATATCGGCCGAGCGTTTCTAGGGTGCGCTGTATTCGGTCGATTTCATCACTCGTGCAACGGCCGGCGCTCATTAACCGGCGCGCAAATGAAAGTTCGCGGCGAACGCAGATCTCCTCGCTCCGCAGCCTGTTCTCTGCATAGACAAACCCACGATGCTCCAGCCGAGCATGCGACAGTTCATGAATGATTGACAACGATAACTCGATCGCATCGCTTTCTTCTACATGCTTTGAGCCTAGAAAACATGTCGAAGTCTCTCGAACCCACCATGCAGGAGCGTAATCATAACGATGCGCCATGACGCCGCCGAGCAGGTGCCGCTTTGCGAGTTCGATATAGACGTGGTTGACCTCAGCAATGAGATCAAGGGCTGATTTTAGCTTTTGGAGCTCGAATTCTTCTTTCGAATAATGATATCCTATTGGAATGCCGAGGTGCTTATCCTTAACGAATAAAAACAATCCTATTTTACACGAAAATCCGCGCAAAAATTGCAGTAATTGCGCGAAAGCGCTTCTTTTGGGTGCAGAAAACATCGCTTCGCCTCTTTTGACAGCGATCTGTCACGGCGGACGTCTCGCGCTTTGCGGCGGCGTTCGTGACGTGCCTCGAGGGAGTGGATTGTGCGACGAAGGCGTGAACATTGGCTAAGCGCAGAGATGCGTGCGGCGGATGCTCGTTTCGATCAAGTGATTTGCAACCGATACATTCGTCGGCGCGTTTTTGCGCCGTGTTTTGGGGAAGCTAGGGGTCTTTTCTGGTTGAGATCGTTTAGAGAGCTAATCTTCGTTTCTTGGTGTGTTGATCAGGTTTGGCGGCGACCTACTCTCCCGCGGCTTGAGCCGAAGTACCATTGGCGCGGCGGGCCT
>JBCBCG010000068.1:0-19253 GCA_038530925.1 Pseudomonadota bacterium | reverse complement strand
GGCGAGCAGATTTGGAGCGCGGTCGGCCTTGAAGGCGGCGCCGCGATGCTGAGCGGCGGCGGCGCCTCGCCGGCGATTTCCGGCGAGGTGGTGGCCGCGCCCTTCTCCTCAGGCGATATCGGCGTCTTTCGTCTGCGCGATGGGCGGCGAGGCTGGAGCCAACCCTTGGGCGCGGCGCGCCGCGGCTCGGCGATGTCGCTGATCTCCGACGTCTCTTCGCCGCCGGTGATCGCTAACGGCCGCATCTACGCCGGCGGCGTGGCCGGGCGCCTGGTCGCCTTCGACGTGCCGACCGGCCGCCGCGTTTGGGCGCGGGATCTCGGCGCCTATAATCCGGTGTGGGCCGCGGGCGAGACTGTGTTCGTCGCCAGTGAAGACGCGCGCGTCTTCGCGCTCAACGCCGCCACGGGCGGGGTCGTGTGGGAGGTGCAGCTGCCGCAGTTTGAAGATCCCGATGATCGCGAGGGCTCGATCGCTTATGGCGGCCCGATCCTGATCGGCGGCAAGCTGTTTCTGGTCAGCACCGACGAGATGGCCTTCCGCCTCGACGCCGCCACCGGCGCGCTCGAGGCCGAAGTTGATTTGCCGGGCCCGGCGTCGAACCCGCCGATCGCGTTGAACGGGCGCCTGATCCTGCTCGATGACGACGGCGATCTGCACGCCTTTCAATGACCGAACCGGCGCCGTTCACGCTCGCCATCGTCGGGCGCCCGAATGTCGGCAAGTCGACGCTGTTCAACCGGCTGGTGGGCAAACGGCTCGCGCTGGTCGATGACCAGCCCGGCGTGACGCGGGATCTGCGCGAAGGCGCCGCCCGGCTCGCCGATCTGCGCTTCACCGCCATCGATACGGCCGGGCTCGAGGATGCCAAGGGCGACGATCTGCCGGCGCGGATGCGGCGGCTGACCGAGCGCGCGGTGGATGAGGCGGATGTCTGCCTTTTCGTCATCGACGCGCGCGCCGGGATCACGCCGCTAGACCGTGATTTGGCGGAGATCCTGCGCAAACGCGCGCGCCGGGTGATCCTGGCCGCGAACAAGGCCGAAGGGCGCGCGGGCGAGGATGGCGCGATCGAGGCCTACAGCCTTGGTCTCGGCGATCCCATTCGGATTTCAGCCGAGCATGGCGAGGGCATGGAGGATCTCCTCGACGTCCTGCGTCCGATTTCAGACGCGATGGCGGCGGAGATGGAGCGCCTCGCCGCAGCGGCGGCGCGCGCGATCGAGGCGGAGGGCGCTGAGGGAGACGAGGCGGCCGCGCCGGCCGAGGATCCCGCCGCTGGGGCGAGCGATGACGGCGCGGCGCCCGCGCATAGTGGCAAGCCGGTGCAAATCGCGGTGCTCGGCCGCCCGAACGCCGGAAAATCCACACTCGTGAACCGCATTCTCGGCGAGGATCGCCTGCTCACCGGCCCTGAGGCGGGCATCACCCGCGACGCGATCGGGCTTGAAATCGACTGGGACGGTCAGCCCTTCCGCATTTTTGACACGGCCGGTCTGCGCAAACGAGCCAAAGTGCATGAGAAGCTCGAAAAGCTCTCCACCAGCGACGCGATCCGCGCGGCGCGCTTCGCTGAAGTGGTGGTCATCCTGCTCGACGCCGAGCGTCCGCTCGAAACCCAGGATCTCAAGATAGCCGATTTGATCGAAAGCGAGGGCCGCGCGGTGGTGTTCGCTGTGAACAAATGGGATTTAGAGGAAGAGAAGCAAAGCAAACTCAAAGCGTTGCGAGAGGCTGTCGACCGGCTGACGCCGCAGCTGAAAGGCGCGCCGCTGATCGCGGTCTCGGCGCTCACGGGCAAAGGGCTCGACCGGCTCCGCGCGGCGATCCTCGCTGTGCGCCAGGCGTGGAGCCGGCGCATCAGCACGGCGAAGCTTAACCGCTGGCTTGGCGACGAGGTCGAGCGCCATCCGCCGCCCGCTCCGGGCGGGCGGCGCTTGCGCCTGCGCTACATGACGCAAGCCAAAAGCCGGCCGCCCACCTTCGTGCTGTTCGCCTCCCGGCCGGATGCGCTGCCAGCCAGCTATACGCGCTATCTGACGAACGGCCTGCGCGAAGACTTCGCCCTTTCCGGCGCGCCGATCCGGTTGATCGTGAAAGCGACCGACAACCCTTACGAGGCCAAGGCGAAGAAGCGGAAGATCCACTGACGATCGAAGCGTCTCCTGCTCTCCGCGTCTCCTGCGCTCAGCGCGTTCTGCCGAAGAGATAATCGAGCGAGATCGCGCCGGCGCCGCGGATGGCGAGATAGAGCAGCAGAAAGAGCCACAGAAGGCGCTGGTCCATCAGCAGCGCGTCGGCGTTGTTGTCGAACAAGAGCAGCGTGTTCCATTCCTCGGGCGAGCGCTGCGCGTCGACCCAAGTCATTACGCCGATGAAGATGATCATGCCGACGCTGGCGATCCGCGTGAACAGGCCGAGCACGATCAAGCCCGGCAGAATGAACTCGCCATAGGCGCCCGCATGCACAATCAGCGTCGTGACGAGGTCGAGTTTGGAGAGATCGCCGCCAACCGCCTCGACCGCTTGCGGCGCGATCACGCTATACGCGCTCGGCTCGACGGTGAGATAATCGAGCGGACCGGTGGGGACGAGGCGGCCCATTTGTTGGGCTTGGATCGCTTCGGGTGAGAAATCGGGCGCGATCACTTTCAGAAATGCGGAATTCCAGAAGAAAAACAGTAGAACGCTGGCGAAAATCAGCCGCGCGGCGAGCCCGAGCAGCCAATTCTCGGAGGCGGTTTGCAGCGCCGAAAACGCGATGTTATGCGCGATGCGAAGCGATCGCAGAAGGCTCTTCATGGGCTCGGTCCTCACCGATGAGACGCAGACGCGCGCTATCGCGCTGTTCTCTCATCGCTTAGCGAGAAAGCGATTGGCGCAAAACTGTTTCCCCGCGCGCGCCGCATGAACTTTTCGCGATGATCGCGGCGCGCCCGATCACGCGATCGCGACGACGCCTCCCACGCTGAACAAAAGCCGCAACAGCGCGGCGAGATCGGCGGTCATCTCGAAGGTCGGTTCGGCCGCGGCCGCCTCCGCCGCGGCCTCGCCCAAGGGCGCGCCGGCGCGCAACGCCGCCAAAAACGCGCCGGCGCCCGCGGGCGCGCGATGCGAGACGACTTCGAGCGCCGGGCGCGCCGTCAGCACCGTCTCCGCCCGCGCCGGCAACGGGCCGGCGCCCGGATCATGACCCAAAGCGCGGCGCCACACCGAGAGCGCGGGCGCGGCGTCAGCCGTGACGCGCAGCGAGGGATGCGGCGTCAGGCGCAGCGCCGGCATCGCATCCGCCGAGACCTCTGAGAGGCGCGCATCCAACGCTTCCGGCGCGAGCGGCGCGGCGTCGGCGGCGTGATACGCCTCTAGCCGCGCCCGCTCCAGCCGCGCCACGCCAGGCAAATAGGGCAGGGAGGCCGCGGGCGGAAAGCCTGCGAGCCAGTCGGGAAACGCCTCGCCGAAAAGGCACATCACCGGTGAGCGCGGCGGGCGCGCGCGGATGTGCTCCACCGCCATCGCGCTGAAGAACTCGTCTCCAACCAACGCTTTGACCGCCGGATAAGCGTCCGCGAGCGCGCGGGAGAGGCTTGTCGTCACATTATTGCGATAGACGGCGAAGCGGCGCGTCGGCGCGCCGCCGCCGCTCTTCGCGAGCCCGCTCGGCGGCGCGCGTTCCGGATCGAGCAGCGCGGCGGCGAAGAGGTCTTGCGACCATGGCGCCGCCGTCTCCGCCTCTGGCCCCGTCATCCGGGCCGGCGCGTCGGAGCGATCGCCGTCAGGCGGCATGCGCCGCCTCGCCGCGGACCTTGCGCATCACGGCCTCCGCGCGCGCGGCCTCCGCCGCGAGCCCCTCCCAGGCGGGCACGTCCTCATCCCATTCCACCAGCACCGGCGTTTCCTTTGGCGCTGCGGCCAGCGCTTCGGCGAAGAGGCTCCAAACCGCGTCCGCCACCGGCCGGTCATGGCTGTCGATCAAAAGCGGCGCGCCGGTCTCGTCCGTATCGCTTGCGTGGCCCGCCAGATGGATCTCGCCGACGGCGGCCATGGGAAAGGCTTCGAGATACGCCGACGCGTCGGTTCCATGGTTCTGCGCCGCGACGAAGACGTTGTTCACATCAAGCAGGAGACCGCAGCCCGTGCGCCGCGTGATCTCGCGCAGAAACGCCGCCTCCGCCCAGCTCGTCTCCTCAAAGCCGACATAGGTCGCCGGGTTTTCCAGCAGCATGCGCCGTCCGACCGCTTCTTGGGTCTGGTCGATATGGCGCGCGACGCGGTTCAGCGTCTCATCGGTGTAAGGCAGCGGCAGCAAATCGTTGAGAAACACTGCGCCGCCCTCGGGCGCATCATGGGTGGACCAGGCGAGATGTTCTGAAAAAAGCGCCGGCTCATACCGATCGCACAGCGCCTTGAGGCGCGCGAGATGATCCGAGTCGAGCCCGCGCTCCGCGCCGATGGAGAGCCCGACGCCGTGGATCGACAGCGGATAACGTTCGCGCAGCGCGGTGAGCATGGCGTGGGGCGGCCCGCCGGCCCCCATGTAATTCTCCGCATGCACCTCGAACCAGCGCACCGGCGCGGCGTGCGCGCCGTCGCCGATCACAGCGGCCGCATGCTGCGGTTTGAAGCCGACGCCGACGCCTGACGCCGGATCGGGATTGGAGCCGCATCGCGTCGGCTGCGCCTCGTGAGCCGCCGCTGCCGCGGGTTGAGACATCATCAGCACTCCCTCAACGCGCGCTCGGCGGCGCTGCGGCCTTCAGAGCGTATGGCGCCGCTGCGAAGGCCGCAGTCTTGCGCTCAAACGAACGGATCGAAGCCTTCGACCGGCTTATAATCATCCGCCGGCGTGTCGTCGCCGTTCTTGGCTTTGCGCGGCAGATCGCGCGCGATCGCCTCGAGCGAGCCGCTGCGCTCTTTGCCGTCGGCGCCGGTGAAAGAGATCTGCTCACATTGGCCAGCCGGCAGTTTGACCCAAGCGTTGCCCTGATAATCGATCGTCGAGGTGCCTTGGCAGGAGGTTCCCGGTCCTGCGGCGCAGCCATTCTGCCCCGCGGGCGAGACGCCGTAGCATTTCTCGAGGCCGGCGGCCTGAGCTGAGCCGCCAAGACCGGCCATCGCCGCGAACACCGCCGCCGACACCGCCGCCGCGCCGGCTTTCATTCCGCTGGTCTTACTCATGCATCCTCTCCCAAAATCTCCGCGCGGCCCTTATCGGCCGCGCGTGGCGCTTAACCCGCGCCGCTCCTGCGGCGCCGATATGGCGCTCGCCTGGCGATACCGTGCGAGGCGGAGCCGCGTTTTCGCAAATGACGATTGCGTAACCGCGCGCGGCGCGATTCGTGAGGCTGCGTGATCGCGCCGGAGCGGCGGCGGCGCCGACGCGCCTCAACGCGTCAGCAGGCTCATCTCGATCCGCCGGTTCTTGGAGAAGGCGCTCCGCGTCCAGCGCGGATCCTTCGGCTCGGACGCTGCGCGCCCCACCGCAAGCAGCCGCTCTTTCGGCACGCCGAGCCAATTCAGCCGGCGCGCCACCGCCGCCGCCCGCGCCGAGGAGAGCTCCCAGTTCGAGCGGAACTCCCGCGTGCGGATCGGCCGCTGATCGGTGTGGCCTTCGATGACGAGCTTCCACTCCGCATCCGGCGTCGCCGCGAGCGAGCGGTTCAGCGCCGCCGCCAAGCGCCGGAGCGCCGTCTCGCTTTTGCGCGTCAGCGCCGCTGAGGCGCTGTCGAATTTCAGCGTGGAGGCGAAGCTCGGCAGCGGCGCGCCGTCGATCTCTTGCGCGTCCGCCTCGCGCCAGCCTTCGGCGAGCGCCGGGGCGACCGGCGGGCCGGCCGGAGCGGAAGGCGCGGGCGCGGCGGTCGGCGCCGGCGGCGCGGCGGCTCGCTCGGCGTCGAGCGTGGCTTGCAAGCTCGCTTTGGCGGCCTGCAGCGCACGGATCTCATTATCCCGCTCGTCGAGCAGCGCGGCGACCGCCGAGGGCGCGCGGTCGAGCGCCACAGCGCCGATCTCCGGCAGATCGAGCGCGGTCGCCGCGCTGGATCGCGCCGGCGCCGCCGTCTGCAGCGAAGCGAGGCGGGCGGTCGCCGCCAGCGCCGCATCGCGGCTGAGCGTCGCCTCGCGCGCTGTCTGGCGCAGCGCGGCGGTTTCGGTCTCCAAACGCTCCGTCTCGCTCGCCAAGCGCTGGGTTTCGCTCGTCAAGCGCTGGGTCTCGGTCTGAAGCCGGCGCGTCTCCGCCGCCGCTTCGTCGCGCGCGGCCTCCACTTCGCGCAGCGTCTCTGTCGCCGTCGATGCGTCGGCCGCCGCGCTGTCGCGCGCTTGCGTCTTTTGCGCTTGCACGCGCGCCAAAGCCGCCGCAGCCGCCGTGCGTCCGGCGCGCGCGGCCTCCATCTCCGTGCGGAGCGCGGCGTTCTCGCGCGCCAAGCGGGCGAGGGCCGGTCCTTGCGGCGCCGCCGCTTGCTCCGCAGCTTGCTCCTCCTCCGCCGCGTCGGCGTCGGGCGCGCTGAGCGCGGCGAGGCGCCGTTCGAGCCCGCGCTTTTCGGCTTTCAGTTGGTCCGCTTCGGTCCGCAGCGCTGTGGCCGCGGCGCGGGACGCGCGCAGCGCCTCCTCCGCGCCCTCGGCGTTCGCTCTCGCCGCGGCGAGATCGCGGGAGAAGGCCGCCGAAGCAGTGGTGGCCGCGGCGCGGCTCTCCGCTTGCAGGGCGCGCTTTTCTTCAGCCGTCGCCGTCAGCCGGCGCTCCAGCCGCGCCGCCTGCGCTTCGGCGACGCGCGCCGCTTCCGCCGCTTCGGCGCGCGCGCTTTCAAGCCGCCCGCTCTGCGTCTCGAGCGTTTCGATCGTGGTTTGCGCCGCCGCCAACGCGCGCTGCTGGGAGGTCACCGCGGCCTGCGCGGCGCGCCGCGCCCTCTCCGCCGCGTCCGCCCGCGCTTGAGCGGCGGCCAGAGCGCTCGCGGACGCCGCCGAAGCCGCAGCCGGATCGCCGTCCGCCTGCAAAGCGATCTTCTCTTCCGCCGTCGCGGTGAGACGCCGCTCCAGCCGCGCCGCCCGGGCTTCGGCGACGCGCGCCGCCTCGGCCGCTTCGGCGCGCGCGCTTTCAAGCCGCCCGCTTTGCGCCTCGAGCGTCGCGATGGTCGCCCGCGCCGCCTCGATCACCCGTTGCTGCGAGGTCGTCGCCGCTTGCGCCGCGCGCAAGGTCTTCGTCTCCTCGGCCGCCGCGGCGAGACGCTGGCGCAGCCTTGTCGCCTGATCGGCGGCGATCCGGGCGTCCTCAGCCGCTTTGTCCCGCGCGGCGGTCAAACGGCGCTCTTGCGCCTCCAGCCGGTCCGCGCGGCGCGTCGCGGCGTCCCGCTCGCGCTCCGCCGCGGCGAGCGCGGCGCGCGCAGCGTCAGCGTCGGCTTCGGCTCGTTCGGCCGCCGCTTGCGCGTCGAAGAGGCGCAGCCGCAGCGCGCCGAGCGTGGCCGCGCTGTTCGCCCCGCGCAGCTCTTCGCCGTCATCGGATCTCTGTTCGGCTCTCTCCTCGGCGGCGCGCGCGGCTTCCGGCGCGAAACTCGCCAGCAGCGCCTGGCGCGGCGCCTCCGCCTCTTCGAGCCAAGCCAGCAAACCCGCATCCGCGCGCATCGCCTCGACGAAACGCTGATAGGCGCTGGGCCGCGCCTCAGTCGGCAGCGCCGCGATCGCCTGCAGCACCGCCGCGCCGGAGGTCGCGTCGACGCGCGGGACGGACGCCGCCGCGCGCGCGCGTTCGAGCGCTTCGCGCGTCGTGGCGAGCTGCGCGGAGAGCGCCGCCCGCGCGCTTTCCGAGGTTTCAAGCCGACTTTCAAACTGCGCCTCGGCCGCCGCCCGCCGCTCCCGCGCAGCCGCTTGAGCGGCGGCGTCAAGCTCGACGCCGGTGCGCTCAAGCGCCGCTTCCGCGGCGGCGAGGCGATCCTCGGCGTTTACGAGATTCGCCTGAAGAAGGGCGTTGCGGTCGGTCAGATCGCCGAGCTGCGCCACGGCTTGAGCACCTTCGCCGACCGCCGTGTCGCGTCCGCGCTCCAGCGCGCTGACCGCGAACCAACCGAGCGCCAACGTCAGCAGCACCGGCGGCGCCATCGCCAGAACGCAGGGCCAGCAGATCCGCTCGCGGAGCCGCGCGCCCGAAGCCACCATCGAGCCGTCGCGCGCTTTGGTCAGTTCGCGCGAGCCGCCCTCAGCCGCCGCCTCGCGCCCCACGCCGTCACGCGCGCCGCCGTCACGCGCGCCGCCGTCACGCGCCCCGCCCGGTTGTTCCGTGCTCATGGCTGTGTCCCCTTGCTGTCGCAGCCCCACTCCGCAGCCTTCCCCGCTGCGATCTCGCCAAGCGCGCATCCCCGGTCGCGGCCGCTTTGCGTTCGTTCCTTCTGTCTACGAATCGCCGCGGCGCCCGACAAGCGCTAGCTTGGAGAGGCCGCTCCCAGACGCCCGCCGTGGCGTCGCGGGGGCTTGACCAAAGCCCGGCGGCGCCGACTTTGAGCGGAACAACCGCCCGCGGCGCCCGCGAGGGGAGGGAAGCATGTTGCAGGTTCAACCGAACAGAGAAGCCGCCGATCCGGTGTGGTCCGAGCTCCGCGTCGAGGCTGAGCGCATCGCGGCGGATGAGCCGGCTTTGGCGAGTTTGACGCATACGGCGATTCTCTCGCATTCGCGCCTTGAACAGGCGCTGGCCGCGCGCGTCGCGGAAAAACTCTCGAGCGCGGAACTGCCGAAGCTCCTGCTGCGCGACATGGCCATGGAGGCTTACGAAGACGATCCGGCGTTGGCGGCGTCAGCGCGCGCGGATCTTCTAGCCGTGCATCAGCGCGATCCCGCTTGTCGCACGCTGCTTGAGCCTTTGTTGTTTTTGAAAGGCTTTTTGGCGGTTCAGGCGCATCGGGTCGCGCATTGGTATTGGCGGCGCGGCCGGCAAGGCGTCGCGCGCGTTTTGCAGATGCGCATGTCCGAGATCCTGGCCGTCGACATCCATCCAGGCGCGCGCATCGGGGCCGGCGTCATGATCGACCACGCCACCGGCGTGGTGATCGGCGAGACGGCGACGCTGGGCGATGATTGCTCGATCCTGCACGGCGTCACTTTGGGCGGCACGGGCAAAGAGAGCGAGGATCGCCATCCGAAGATCGGCCCGAGCGTGCTGATCGGCGCGGGGGCGAGCATTCTCGGCAATATCGAGATCGGCGCTTGCTGCCGCATCGCGGCGGGCTCGGTCGTGCTCTCGCCGGTGCCGCCTTGCAAAACCGTCGCCGGGGTTCCGGCGAAAGTGGTGGGCGAGGCGGGATGCCCAGAGCCGAGCCGGCGCATGGATCAGATGCTGCGCGACGCCGCCAAGTAAGGCGGCTTGATCGGCTTGCGAAGCCCGCGCGGGCGCGCGGCGCGCTTTCGCTGCATCATGGTGCGATCGCACACACTCGAAGAGGTCGAGTTGGGGGTTTCCCGCCGCCAGCCGCTCCGCTATGCCGCGACACCGGGGATAAGAGACGGGGGGATCGCTGCGGCGAGGCGGTACGCTTCGCTGCGCCTTCTGAGGAAGCGCGCCATGATCCAAATCGGCGATCCCTATGACTTCGCGAAGGCTGTGCGCACACGGCGCCGGGCGCTCGGCATGACGCAGCGCGAGCTGGCGCTCGCCGCGGGCCTCGGCCGCGTCTCCGTGCTGCGGTTGGAGAACGAGCCTGAGAAATGCCAGCTGCGCACGGCGCTGCGGGTCGCCGCCGTGCTGCGGCTGAACCTCAGCGTCGCCGGCTCCGGCGCGCTGAACGGCGCAGGGCATGACGCGGCTCTTGAGAGCGCCGCGCCGCGCCGCGAAGGCGCGCTTGCGGCGTTCGGGGCGGAGGAGCCCGCGCCGATCGAGCCGCGCATTGAGCGGGCGCGCTTTTACTCAAATTGACCCGCATGATCGCGGCGCGGCGCAACGAGCCGGAGCCGGGCGCGGCGGCGGCGATCGTGTTGAAGTACGGCGATCACGTGATCGGCTCTCTTCGGCGCGAGCCTGGCGAGGCCTCGCCCGTCTCCCTTTGGTACGACGAAGCGTGGCGGCGCGCGCCGGGCGCGTTCGGGCTCTCGGCGGCGCTGCCTCTGCGTGCGGAGCCGCATCGGGGCGGCGCCGTGCGCGCTTGGGCGGAAGGGCAGGCGCCTTTCGGCCCCGCGCGCCGCGCGGCGCTCGGCGCGCTGAGCCCGCCCGGCGCGCGCTTGCACGATGACCTCTTCGCGCTGCTCTCGCAGCTCGGCGGCGATGCGCCCGGCGCGGTTCGCCTGGCGGGCTCGCCCGAATCGCGTTTGCCTCGGCCCGGCTATCGGCGCTTGGCGAGCCTCGAAGCGGCGCTTGCGAGCCTTGAGACGGCGCCCTTCCTTCTCGGGGCGGCGGCCGGGCTCAGCCATACGCTCAGCGTCGACGAGCCGCATCAGACGCCCGTCGCCTGGCTCGATGAAGCCGCGACGGAGACGGGGGAGCCGGCTTTGGCGCTCGCGCTCTATGGCGCGCCGTCGACGCATCTTTTGTGGCTTGAGCCCGCGGCGCGGCGCGGATGGCTCGAGACACGTCTTTTTCATCTTGCGCTGGCGCGCGCCGCCGGGTTGCCGACGGTCGAGGCCTGGGTGGGGCGCAGCGACGCCGGGCGCCGGTGGCTGTTGACCGAGCGCGATGACCGCGCGCCGCGCGACGGCGGGTGGATCCGGCTCCACCGCGAGACGCTGCTGCAAGGCATGGGTCTCGGCGTGGAGGGGCGTCTCGGCGTCGCGCCGAACGCGCCAACCGCGCTCGAGGAGATTTTTCGCTGGGCCGATGCGGCGCTCCCGGCGCCGACGCGGCTCATGCTGCTCGATGTGTTCTTGTTTCACGCGCTGATCGGCGCGGCGGCGCCGTTCGCTCACCGCATCGCCTTCCGTCTGGCGCCCGGGGCTGGAGGAGAGGCCGCCCTCGCGCTCGCGCCGCTCAGCGCCGTTGATGGAGGCGGGCCAGGGCTCGCCGGGCCGGAGCGGCGCTTTCCCCATCGGATCGGCGGCGCCTCGCGGCCGGCGGAGCGGTTCACGGCGGCGCGCTGGCGCCGCTTCGCCGAGCGGGCTGATCTCAACCCGACATTCCTCCTGGCGCGGCTGCGCCGTTTGGGCGTGGCGATCCAAGCGGAGGCGCCGAAAGTCGCGGAAGCGCTGGCCGAGCAGCCCTCCGTCGAAAGCGCGCTGATCCGCTATGCGGCGCGGTCCGCCGCCGCCGCCGCAGCGCGGGCGCTTGATCGCTTGGACGGCGCGGATCGCAGCGAGCGCGCTGAAGACTGAGAGAGCGCGCGCGTCAGGGCGACAACCGCTCATCCGGGATCAAGAGCTGCTCATCCGCGCGGCCGACGCCAAGCTTGGCGCGCAGCTGCTCATCGAGGAGATCGAGATCGATTTCCGGGCCCTTCAGCGCATCGGTCCGGCGCAGCAGCATCGCGCGCTGCGCCTCGAGCGCTTTAAGCTCGCTCTCAAGCGCGGCTTTGCGCGCCTGCAGATCGGTCTTCTCATCAAAGCCGCGCGCGCCGAAATAAGCGTCGACCGCGAGATACGCCAACCCCGCCAAGAGCAGCGTGACGAACAAGAAATCCCAAGTCTGCGATCGGATCATGGATCATCCCGCTCACACGCGCAGTCGCATCCCGCGCCGCTAGGATGCGAGTCTCTCATGTCCTCACCCGCGGCGGAAGGCCCCGCCGGCGTAGAGCGCCGCATCGCCAAGCTCCGCTTCGATGCGCAGCAGCTGGTTGTACTTCGCCGTCCGGTCTGAACGCGCGAGAGAGCCGGTCTTGATCTGCCCGCAATTGGTCGCCACAGCGAGGTCGGCGATGGTCGCGTCTTCAGTCTCGCCGGAGCGATGGGACATCACCGCGCCGTAGCTGGCGTGGAGCGCCGTCTCCACCGCGGTCAGCGTCTCGGTCAAGGTGCCGATCTGATTGACCTTCACCAGGATGGCGTTGCCCGCGCCTTGCGCGACGCCATCTTTGAGGCGCGCCGGGTTGGTGACGAAAAGATCGTCGCCCACCAGCTGGCAGCGCCCGCCGATGCGCTGGGTCATCGCGGCCCAGCCGGCCCAATCATCTTCGGCCAATCCATCTTCGATCGAGACGATGGGATAGGCGTCGATCAAGCCTTCGTAATAGCCGACCATCTCATCGGCGCTCAGCGTGCGGCCTTCTCCGGCGAGGTGGTAGGCGCCGTCCTTGAAGAATTCAGTGGAGGCCGCGTCGAGCGCCAGCGCGATCTCATCGCCCGGTTTAAAGCCCGCGCTCTCGATCGCCTTCATGATGAAATCGAGCGCCGCTGTGGAGGAGGAGAGATCCGGCGCGAACCCGCCCTCATCGCCGACATTGGTGTTATGCCCAGCGCTTTTCAGTTCTGATTTCAGCGTGTGGAACACTTCGGCGCCCATGCGCACCGCCTCGGCCAGGCTCTCCGCGCCGACCGGCATGATCATGAATTCCTGAATATCGATCGGATTATCCGCGTGCGCGCCGCCGTTGAGAATGTTCATCATCGGCGTCGGCAGCGCGCGCGCCGAGACGCCGCCGATATAGCGATAGAGCGGCAAGCCGACGCTGTCCGCGGCCGCTTTCGCCGCGGCGAGCGAGACGCCGAGGATCGCGTTCGCGCCGAGCCGCGCTTTGTTCGGCGTGCCGTCGAGCTCGATCATCAACCGGTCGAGCTGGATTTGGTCGGTCGCATCCAAGCCGGTGAGCGCGCCGAAGATCTCGCCATTCGCCGCTTCGACGGCCTCTAAGACGCCCTTGCCCTTATAGCGCGCGCCGCCATCGCGTTTCTCCACCGCCTCATGCGCGCCGGTGGAGGCGCCCGAAGGCACGGCGGCGCGGCCGAGCGAGCCGTCTTCCAGCAGCACGTCGACTTCGACCGTGGGGTTGCCGCGGCTGTCGATGATCTCACGCGCGGTGATGTCGATGATGGCGCTCATGGGCGGGGCCTCTCCTGGCTGAGGGACGAGAATTCGTTGTTTCCGCGCTTTCCCGCGGCGGAGCCGCCGCGTCCATGCGCCGAACGGGACGGCGTCGCGCCATCCGCTCGCCGCGCTTTTAGGGGAGGGGATAAGGATGGGGAAGGCGGCATGCGCGCGCTCGGCGCCGATCCGGCGCTTGGGCGCCACGCGTCTTCGGCGCGTCAGCTCTTCGGCTTGGCGCTGTTGCGGCGCACGGCGTAAAGTTCAAGCCGGTGGTCGACCAATTCGTAGCCGAGCCGGGCTGCGACTTTGCGTTGCAGCTCTTCGATCTCCGCGTCGACGAATTCGATCACATCGCCCGTGTTCACATCGATCAAATGATCATGATGCTCGCGCTCGGCGTCTTCATAACGGGCGCGTCCATCGCCGAATTCGCGCCGGTCGAGGATCCCGGCTTCTTCAAACAGGCGCACGGTGCGATAAACTGTGGCGATCGAGATCTTCGGGTCGATCTCCGCCGCGCGGCGATGCAGCTCTTCAGCGTCGGGATGATCATCGGAGGCGGCGAGGGCGCGCGCGACGACGCGCCGCTGCTCGGTCATGCGCAAGCCGCGTTCCTCACAGCGTTCGATGATGGCTCTCGCGCTCATATCGTCCCATCGCTCTCGTCTGCGGCCTTTCGCCTCGGCCAAGTTTAGCCGCTTGGGCCGCGGCGTCCAAGAACGCGGCGTGAAACGACGCTGCGCGCCACTGTCTCGCCCGCGATTGCGGCTATGGCCCGGCGCGTTCCTTCCGTTTCGCCGCGACCCAAAGCGCCTCCATCTCCTCCAGCGAGGCGTGCTCCGGCCCGCGGCCCTCCGCGGCGAGCGCAGCTTCGATCGCCTTGAAACGCTGCGTGAATTTCGCGTTGGCGCGGCGCAGCGCCCCTTCCGCGTCCAGCTTCAGATGGCGGCCGAGATTGACCATCACGAAAAGAAGATCGCCGAATTCGTCTTCGATCGCATCCGCATCGCTCTCGGCGGACGCCTCCAAAAGCTCGGCGACCTCTTCCGAGAGCTTGTCGAGCACGCCGCCTGCATCAGGCCAATCAAAGCCGACGCGCGCGGCGCGGCGCTGCAGCTTCTCGGCCCGCATCAGCGCGGGGAGGGGCGCCGGCACATCGTCGAGCACGCTTGGCGCCGGCGCGGACAGGCTCGGCGTCGACACCGCCTTGGCGGCGGCGCGCTCCGCCTTCTCCGCGGCCTTGATCGCCTCCCAATCGCCGCGTTCGGCGCCCGCGAAGACATGCGGATGGCGCCGGATCATCTTGCGCGTCGCCGCATCGGCGACATCCGCCGCATCGAACGCGCCGCGCTCCTCAGCGATGCGCGCGTGATAGACCACTTGGAGCAAGAGATCGCCAAGCTCGTCGCGCAGATCGATTAGATCGCCGCGCGCGATCGCGTCCGCGACCTCATACGCCTCCTCGATGGTGTAGGGCGCGATGCTCTCGAAGCTTTGCTCCTGATCCCACGGGCAGCCATCCGGCGCGCGGAGCCGCGCCATCACTTCAATCAGGGCCTGAACGCCGCTCGCGGCCCGGCGTTGCAGCGCCGGGTCGGCGTCGCGGCGCGCGCCGAAGGCGTCGGCGACCATGTCCGTCGCCTCATCCGGCGCCGCTGGATCGCTCGGGCGTGACGACCGCTCAGCCATGCGCCTTCTCTCACCTCGCTCACGCCGAGTTCCATAATTGGAATTATGTGAAGCTGCGACCGTTAACCATCTGAGAACATTCTTATTCCGCCGCTGCGAGGGGTCTGTCCGTCAGGCCGAAACGCTTTTGGAAACGGCCACGCTCCAGCGGCGTCATGCGCAGCTTCAGCGTGATCGCGCCATCCTCGTCGCGCCGATCGAGCACGCAGCCCTGCTCATGCAGCCAGGCGAGCGCCGCGCCCTGATCCGCCGCAAGGCTGATCTCGCCCTCCTCGGCCTCAGCGCTCAGCCGCGATTCGATCGCCTCAAGCAGCGCTCCGACGCCCTCGCCGCTCACCGCCGACAGCGTCACAGCGTTCGGTGCGCGCGCCGCCTCATTCCGCGCCGCCTCCGCATCTTCGACGCTGAGACGATCGATTTTGTTGCGCGCCTCCAGCACCGCGTCCCGCGCCGCCTCATCGAGGCCGAGATCGCTCAAAACCGCTTCGACATCCGCCTTTTGCGCCGCGCTTTCGGGATCGGCGATGTCGCGCACATGCACGATCAAATCCGCGCAGAGCACCTCCTCCAGCGTCGCGCGGAAGGCGGCGACGAGCTGCGTCGGCAGATCGGCGATGAAGCCCACCGTGTCCGACAAGATCGCCTTGCGGCCGCTCGGCAAGGTGATCGCCCGCATGGTCGGGTCGAGCGTGGCGAAGAGCATGTCCTCGGCCATCACTTCGGCTTCGGTTAGGCGGTTGAACAGCGTGGATTTTCCGGCGTTGGTGTAGCCGACCAGCGCCACGGTCGGAAACGGAGCCTTCTCGCGCCGGGCGCGGTGCAGCTCTCGGGTCTGCGCCAATTTCGCCAAGCGGCGGCGCAGCGCGGTGATCTTGTCGTTCAGGATCCGCCGATCGCTCTCGATCTGGGTCTCGCCCGGCCCGCCCATGAAGCCGACGCCGCCGCGCTGACGTTCAAGGTGGGTCCAGCTCCGCACCAGGCGGCTGCGCTGATATTCGAGATGCGCCAGATCGACTTGCATCACGCCTTCGCGGGTGCGCGCCCGGTCGCCGAATATCTCGAGAATGAGCCCGGTGCGGTCGAGCACCTTCACATTCCAGTCCCGCTCAAGATTGCGCTGCTGCACCGGCGAGAGATCGCCGTCCACAAGCACAAGATCGGCCTCCAGCGCTTTGATCTTCGCGCGGAGCCGCTCGAGTTTTCCGGTAGGGAACAAGGTCGCGGCGCGGGGCGCGGTGATCTCCACCACTTCGCCGCCGAGCAGTTCTACCTCCAGCGCCGTGGCCAGGCCCAGCGCCTCCTCCAGGCGCGCTTCGGGCGCGCGCCCGCTCAGCCTCTCGGCGCTCTCGCGTTTTTCGCTGAGCGCCGCGTGCAGCACGTAAGTCCGCGCCACTTAAAAGCCGCTCCGATCACTGGCGCGGCTATTTCTCTTGAGATTGCTCATCCGCCTCATAGAGATTGACCGGTTGCGCCGGCATAATGGTCGAAATCGCGTGCTTGTACACAAGCTGCGACTGCCCATCCCGCCGAAGCAAGACGCAAAAGTTGTCGAACCAGGTCAATATACCCTGAAGCTTCACGCCGTTCACCAGGAACACCGTCACCGGCACCTTTTGTTTGCGGACGTGGTTCAGAAACGTGTCCTGAAGGTTTTGTCGATCGGAAGACATCGGTCGGTCGTTTTTTCCCACCACTGTTGAGCGCAAGCCTTTGGCGTGACGCTGAGGCAGCCTTATCATGGGCTTGCGCTGCAGCGCACATATTTTTGAGCAGGCGCGACAATTCAGAAGAAATCAATGCTGACGCGAAAGAGATCCTCGACCGCTTTGAGGTCCTGCGCCATCGCGAACATCACCACCATATCGTTGGCTTCGATCATCTGATCGGCTGTCGGCATCTTCAGACCCTTCGCGGTCAGCACCGCGCCCACCACAGCGCCGCTCGGCAATTCGAGATCGCGAATCCGCTTACCGGCCATCGGCGAGGTGTTCAGAACCTGCGCCTCGAACACTTCGGCCTCCCCTTCCCGCAGCGTATGAAGCGCGCGGATGCGGCCGCGGCGCACATGGCGCAGAATGGTAGAGACGGTGGTCGCCCGCGGATTGACGAAGGCGTCGATGCCGAGCGGCGCGGCCAGCGGCGCGAAGCTCGGCTCATTCGTCAGCGCGATCGCGCGCGGACATCCGAGCTGTTTGGCCAAAGCGCAGCTTAGCACGTTGACCTTGTCATCCTGCGTCAGCGCGACGATCGCATGGGCGTCCTGCACATTCGCTTCGCGCAGAATGTCCGCGTTCAGCCCGTCGCCATGGATGACGATGGTGCGCTCAAGCGCTTCGGCCGCGCGCTCGGCCCGCGATCGCTCACGTTCGATCATTTTGGCGCGCGTCGCCGCCCGTTCGAGCTCCTTGGCGACTTTGACGCCGATATTGCCGCCGCCCACCAACACCACCCGCACCGCCGCCTCGGCGCGGTGGCCGAGCAGCCGCAGCGTGCGGTCGACATGCGCCTCATCGGCGCAGAAATAGACCTCGTCGCCGACATGAAGCGCATCATCGCCCGTCGCGCCGCGCATGCGCCCATCGCGGATGAAGCCCATCACGACCGCGCGCAAATCGGGAAACAGTTCAGAGAGTTGGCGAAGAGGCGTCTCGATGATCGGGCAATCCGCCGCCAGGCGCGCGCCGACCACGCGCACACGCCCGTCCAAAAACGGCGCGCTGTCGAAGGCCGAGGGCGAATTCAGCCGCCGCTGCACCGCTTGCGCCACCTCGATCTCCGGCGAGATCGTCACGTCGATCGGCATCTCGTTGCGGGCGTACATGTTGCCCCAGCGCGGATTGAGATATTCCTGGCTGCGCACCCGCGCGATTTTGTGCGGCACTTGAAAGATCGTATGGGCGACCTGGCAGGCCACCATGTTCACCTCGTCCGAGGCGGTGGCGGCGATCAGCATCTCGGCATTCGCGGCGTCGGCGGTCTCCAGCACGTCGGGATGCGAGGCGTGGCCGCACACCGCGCGCAGATCGAGCGATTCGCTGACTTTCGCCACCAGCGCCTCGGACGTGTCGATCACCGTCACGTCGTAATTCTCCGACGCGAGCCGTTTGGCGATCTGATAGCCGACCTGGCCGGCGCCGCCGATGATGACCTGTCTCACGTCTCGCGCCTTCCGATGATGAGCCGCTTCGGCTGAGCGCGCCGCGCCTCTTGGCGCGGTGAGCCCAGGCTACATCCCTACCCGGCTCTCTCCTTCAAGAACATAAGGCGCGCGCCCGCTCATGATCCTTCGATCATCTCATCATCGCGCGAGGCGAGCCGCGCGCCGCGGCGCGACGATGTTACAACGCCGAGAGACTTCAATTTGCGGTGCAGCGCCGAGCGCTCCATGCCGACGAACTCGGCCGTGCGGGAGATGTTGCCGCCGAAGCGGTTTATTTGGGCGATAAGGTATTCGCGTTCAAACGCCTCGCGCGCGTCGCGCAGCGACATGGAGACGAGCGAGGCGTCGAGGCCAGCGAGGCCCGAGCCCTCCGCATCGCCGCCGACAAGTTCGGTCGGCAACTCTTCGGCGCTCACCGGATCGGCGCCGCCGCCTAGGATTAAGATGCGCTCAACGATGTTCTTGAGCTGGCGCACATTGCCGGGCCATTGGAAAGCTTGCAACGCGGCGATCGCGTCGGGCCCGAAACGGCGCGCGGGCAAGCCTTGCTCGCGGTTCAGGCGTTCGACGAAATGCTCCACCAAATCGGGAATGTCCTCGCGCCGCTCGGCGAGCGCCGGGGCGGCGATCGGCACCACGTTCATGCGGTGATAGAGATCCTCGCGGAACCGGCCCTCGGCGATCTCCGCGTTCAAATCCGCGGTGGTGGCGCTGACGATCCTGAGATCGACGCGCACGGTGCCGGCGCCGCCGAGCCGCGTGAAGCTCTGATCGAGCAAGACGCGCAGGATCTTTGATTGCGTGCCCAGCGGCATGTCGGCGAGCTCGTCGAAGAACAGCGTGCCGCCATGGGCGCGCTCGAACAAGCCCTCGGTCACAACGCCGTCCTTCTCCTCGCCAAAGAGCGTGCGCTCCATATGCGCCGGCTCGATCGAGGCTGAGTTTACGACGATGAAGGGACCGTCGCCGCGCTTCGACTTGGCGTGCAGAAACCGCGCCGCGATCTCCTTGCCCGAGCCCGGCGGGCCGGTGAACATCACCCGGCTGCCGGTCGGCGCGGCGCGGCTGAGCGATTGGCGGAGCTGGGTGATGATCTGAGAGCGGCCGATCAACTCGACCTCGCGCTGCTCGCGCGCGCGCAGATCAGCGTTCTCGCGCCGCAGCCTCGAGGCTTCGAGCGCCCGGCCGACCGACACCAAAAGATGATCGAGCTTGAAAGGTTTCTCGATGAAATCATATGCGCCTTGGCGAATGGCGGCGACCGCCACCTCGATATTGCCATGGCCGCTGATGATCAGGACCGGCACGTCCGGATTGTCGCGTTTGACGAATTTCAGAACCTCGATGCCGTCCATCCGGCTGCCCTGCAGCCAGATATCGAGGATGATCAAATCAGGACGGCGCGTGTTGATCTCTTTCAGCGCCGTATCCGCCGTGTCGGCCATACGCGTCGCGTGATCTTCGTCGCGCAGAATGTCGCTC
>JBCBCG010000067.1:0-19823 GCA_038530925.1 Pseudomonadota bacterium | reverse complement strand
GCAGGCGCGCCTTGCGCGGCGATGTATTCAGGGCTCGCATAGAGCCGGATCGCCACATCCATCAGCGGGCGGCGGATCACATCGGCCTGGTTCGGCTCGCGCATGCGGATCGCCACATCCGCCTCGCGCATCGGCAGATCCAGCACCGCCTCGTTCAGCATCAAATCGACATTGAGGCTCGGCGCGAGATCCAGGAACCGGTTAAGCCGCGGCGCCAGCCATAGCGTGCCGAACCCAACCGTCGTGGTGACGCGCAAATCGCCGCCCAGCTCGTCACGACTGTCCCGGATGCGCGCATTGGCGGCGACCACCTCTTGCGAGATCGCCTGCGTCGCACGAAACAAATGCTCGCCCTCGCCGGTCAGGATCAACCCGCGCGGATGGCGATGGAACAGTGGCGAGCCGATATCCTCCTCCAAAGCGCGGATCTGACGGCTGACCGCGGATTGGCTGAGATGCAACGCCTCGCCCGCATGGGTCAGGCTGCCGGCCTCGGCCACCGCGTGGAAAACGCGTAGTTTGTCCCAGTCCATTCGCCCGCTCCTTTGCGCGACCGCCGCAACGCGATCCGAGAGCGCCGCTTCAGAGCGCGGCTTCGGCGACTCAGGCGATGCTGCGCTGCAATATAACCAATTCAAACTGAAACGCAAAGACAGAGCATGCGACACTTAGCTGCCTGATATTAACTATCTTTATCCAAGATCGGAGCGGCGAGCGAGTATGCTGCGCCGCAACGACGCCGCGCAGAGACAAGACGCTTCAGCGCAATCGGCGGGCGCCGAACGGCGCTCGCGGCGAAGCGCCATAAATCCGAGCGTCGCCTTAAAACCAGCTGACCACGTAATCGGTCACCCCGCCGAGAAAGCGGCCTTGGTCGAATTTGCAGGCGCCGCGCGCCGCGCGCGCCTCCGCGTTGCCGGGCGAAAGACTGAGGCCGGCGTCCAAATCACGGATCGCGGCGGCGCAATCATCCATCTGTTGATGAAGCGCCGCCCGTTGAAAACGATAGGCCGCATTTTGCGGCTCGGCCGCCACCGCGCTGTCGAGATCTGCGAGCGCGAGATCCAATTCGCCAAGCCGCAACCGCGTCGCGGCGCGCAGCGCCAACGCTTCAGGCGATTGATTGGAGAGATCGACCGCGGCGTCCAGCGCATCGGCGGCTTGCTGCAACGCGGCCGGCGTCTCATCGGCGAGCCATGCGCCGCCGGCGAGCCGAGCGATGCGCGCTGGCGACGCGCCAAGCGCGTTGGCGCGCTGCAGCGCGACACGCGCCGCGTCCGCGCGCCCGAGCGCGATCAGCGCCTCTGCCTCGAACACGTGGTAGAGCGCGCGCCGCGGTTCGCGCCCGACAAGGCCGCGGGCGAAGGCGTAGGCTTCTTCATAGCGCGCAAGCCGCATCAACGCGCGCATCTTCACTTGCAGCGCGCGCCGTGACGCGCCGGTCTCAGCGAGATGCGCATTCACCTCCGTAAGCGCCGCCTCCGTGCGCCCAAAAGCCAGCAGCGACGCGGCGCGCGCCGCGCCGGCGTTCGGCAGGATCTCCGCCGCCGCCGACGTCGCGCCGGTCTCCTCCTGCAGGCCTGCGGCGATCGCGGCGCGCAGATGGCCGTAACGCGCTTCGGGATCGCCAGGCGAAAGCTGACCGGCGCTGCGCATATCATCAAGCGCGCCGGCGAGATCGCCAAAGGCGGCGCGGGCGAGGCCGCGATTGTAATGCGCCGCCATATGATCGGGCTCGAGCTTGAGCGAAAGGCTGAGATCCGCCTCCGCCGCTCGCGCTTCGCCAAGGCGCAAAAGCGCGTCGGCTCTGAGCCTTAGCGCTGCGGCGCTGCGCGAATCCTCTGGGCTGAGCTGTTCGATCAACTGATCGAGGATGGTGCGCGCCGAGGCGGTTCGCCCATCGAGCAGCAGCGCCGCCGCCGCGCCGTAGAGCGCGCCTTGATCGGTCGGGTCGAGTTCGACCGCGCGCTGATAATCAGCGATCGCCGCGCGCGGATAGCCGAACCGCCGGAAGAGATCGCCGCGCGCCACCGAGACCGCTGGATCGACGCCGCCCAGCACCTCGATCGCCCGCGTGAAATCCGCCGCCGCCGCCTCGACATCGCCGGCGCGCTCATGCGCCCAACCGCGATGCAGCGCCGCGCGCCCGTCTCGCGGATCGCTGCGCAGCGCGTCGGAATAAGCGTCGATCGCCGAGCGCCACGCGCCCAGCGCGTAATGCGCGTTGCCAAGCGCGCGGAACGCGGCCGCCGGCGCATCCGGCGCGGACACCGCGCGCTCATAAGCGATGATCGCGTTGGCGAAGCCGCCTTGCGCGTAGAAGGCGTCGCCGAGTCGTAAATGCGCCACGGCGAAGCGCGCGCCTTGCGCGATCGCCTGACGGAAATCCGCCACAGCGTCGTCAAGCGCGCCGAGCTTGTAGCGCGTCACGCCGCGATAGAACAGCGCGGTGCGATCTTCGGGCCGCTCTTCGATCAAGCGGTCATAGATCCGGATCGCCTCTTCAAAACGTTCGACTTTATCGTAAGCGATGGCGAGGCCGAGTTGGGCTTGACGGTTCTCAGGCTCGGCTCTGGTCGCCGCGGCGAAGAAAGATTGCGCTGCGGCGAAATCTCCGGACGTCAGCGCGGCGCGCCCTTGGGCCAACGCTTCGGACGCCGATTGCGCCGCGGCGGGGCTCGGCCCGAACGCGCTCAGCGCGACGGCGGCGACCAGCAGCGCGCAAAGGCGCGTGCGCCAGAGCCTCGGCGCGCGCCGCACGAACCGCGCGGCGCAGACATCGCGGCGGGAGGTCGTTCGGCGCAAGACCATCGGCGGCGTCATGAGCTCTCTGATCGTTATGATCTTCATCCAGAACTTCGCGAGCGTTTGAACAAGCGGCGGTCGGAGAAAACCACGTCGCGGCTTTCCTCGGCGCGCGCCGCTTCTCTACAGCAAGAGCGCGCTATCGTCCCAAGCAAAGCTCAGGCCGCGGCGAACCGACCGTCTCCACCCTCAGCCCGCCAAAGTTGGCGATGGTCCAAGAACGGCGCAGCGTCGAAGAGCATGATCACTTAGTTTCTGGGAGGAAAGATGGCCGCGCCTTGTGAATATGCAAGCAAGCTCGATCGAACTCAGGTCGATCTGAGCGGCCAAAGGAGGCGCCTCGCCGCTCGTCGGCCCGCGCCGGCTCAAGCCGCTTTGAGCCGGGGTGGCGCTCCGTTCGGAGACGCCCGGCGCGCATGCGCGCTTACTCGGCCGCGCTGACCGATGTTTGCGACGGCGACGCCGGCCGCGTCCAACTCGCGCCCCACGCATTCAGCGCCTCAAGCGCGCCATTAAGCGCGGCGCCCTTCTCGGTGAGCCGATACTCCATGCGCCGCGCGCCTTCGTTGATCGGCGTCTTCTCCATCAAGCCGCTATCGACGAGGCGGCGGAGCCGTTCGGCCAGGATGTTCCGCGCGACGCCTAATTCGCGCTGAAACTCGTCGAAGCGCCTGACTTGCTGCCCCGCGGTCCAGACGATCAGCAGCATCCAGCCATCGCCGATCTCGTTGATGGCGCGCACCAGCGGCGTGTCGGCGGTCCTGACGGGTTTACGCAGCATCTCGCGCCCTCGCTCTCCAGTGTCAACTTTAACTCATCAATAACGCCTTAGGAGGCTTATTGAAACCCTACACATCACCGCAGGCGCCGTCTCCGACGCCGCGCCGCGCCCTTGACGCTTCGAGCGGCGCCAGCCGCATCACGCGTCTCAGAAGCGCGGCCGCGCATTCGCGCGCCGAGCCAACTCAAAAGCCACGATCTTCAAACCAAAGCGCCGTTAACCCTGCTCAAAACGCTCAAGCAGCGCCGATAACCGTAACAATGAGCGGATCATAGTGGCGCGGTTGTCGACAGTCAGCCGGATGTCGCTGCGTCGATCAGTCTCTGTAGCGCGACAAGGCAGGTCTTTTGCCGCGTTTGGTGAATCATATGCCCAGCGCCTTCGAGCACAGTCAGGCGCGCCTGGGGCAATAAGGCGGCGGCCGCCTCACCTTGCTCTGACAACGACAGAATTTGATCGCTGTCGCTGTAGACCAATTCCACCGGCCGTTCGAGGCGAGGATAATTCGGCGCCATCAACGCCAGAGCCCCGTTAATGGTGGAGACGTCGGCGATGGTCGCGGCGGTAGGTCCCGCCATGGGCGAGAGTTCCGTCGACATATGCGTCGCATAGCCCTCCGGCACGGGATCGGGCCAAAACGACTCGCACAGCGCCTCGAGCGCCGCTTCGCGCAGGCCGCCTGGGCCGAGCGCGGCGCGCGCCGCCGATTGCATGCGCCGCCCGTTCTTGATGGCGTTCGCCAGGCTCCAGGGCGCCACCGCGCCGGCGAAGCTGGCGACGCCCAAGGTCGCTTCGGGCTCGGCCAGGCCCCAGCCCATCGCAACGGCGCCGCCCCAGCTATGGCCGACCACGATGGCTTCGCTCACGCCGAAGGACGCCGCCGCGGCGTGTAGAAGCCGCGCTTGGCTGCCGGGCAATGCGCTCGCCGCGCCGCTCGGGCGCCCAGAGGCGCCGAAGCCAGGCCGATCGAAGGCCAGAACGCGCCAAGCCGGATCGATCCGATGGATGAAATCAAAGGTCCAGTCGCGGTGATCGACGCCGGCGCCGTGGATCAGCACCACGGCGCGCCGCCGCTGGGCGGCGCTCCGCCCGCGGCCCGGCCGCTCGACCGCATGGATCAGGGTCTTCTCCACCTCCGCGCTGAGACTGCGGAGCGCGCGCGGGCGCTCCGCGCCGTCCCGCGCCGCGGCTCCGCCTTTGCGCGCCCCGCGCGGCGACGCGGACGCAGCCGTGGGCGCCGGCGCCGCGACGCCCTTGCGCGCGGCGCGCGGCGCGCCGGGCTGAGCCGTTTCGGCGCGCGGCGTCGCTATGGAGCCCTGCGGTCTCGTGCCCGCCTCCTGTCGCTGCGATCGCCCGGCGGGCGATCGTTCGGCCTTTCGGGCCGGCGTCTGCGCGGTCCGAGGATCGGTTCGGTTCGTCGTCGCAGCGCCGCGCCGTTTCGGCGGCGGCGCCGCGCGCATTGTTTCCGGCGCCACTTCATTTTGGCGCGCCGAAGCCGTTTTGCGCGTGGGCGGCGACTCCGACTCTCGCCTCACAGGGCCCTGCTTCGCGGATTTTTGCAACTGCGAATTAAATTGCTGCACCTGCTCAGCAATGTCGCCCCCCCGGCCGAACAGCCCTGCAACGCTTGATTTTAACTTATTCCACAAAGAATTAGAGCTGTCAGGAGACGTCGCATCCGCAGCGGGCGCGACACGTTGCCTGAAAAAACTCCCTGAGCGGGGCGTCTCGGACGCCTGCTTTCGCCTCGACGCTTTGGCGTCGCCTCCTCGTCCTCCGCTGGACAAATCCGCTCTCCCTCGCAGCTGTGGCCGCGGACGCTAGGCGGTTTGGCGCAGGACGCAATCCCTGTTTGGCGCTATCCCCATTCGACGCGCGCAGCGCGCTGGCGCCCCGTGTCACAGCCCGCCGGCGCGCCGCAGCCGTTCAACCGCCGCGAGCACGGCCCGCCGCGCGGTGTGGTGCGGCATATGACCAACGCCGGGCAACAAGGTGAGCCGCGCGTTCGGCGCGCTCTGCGAAAGCGGCTCGGCGTGAACGCGCGCGGGCACGATGGTGTCTGCCGCGCCATGCAGCGCCTCGATCGGAACGCGGAGCGTCGGATAGCGCGGGGCCTGACCGCGCAGATACTCTTTCAGGAACGCCACATCCTCAGCGTTCGCGCGCAGGGTGGCGGGGCGGAGCGCCAGCGGCGCGCCGATCGCCGCGGCGTAGCCTTGCGGCGGCGCCTGAGGGCGGAAGATCGACGCCACGGCGGCCTCGACATAGCCCTCGCTGACGAACGCGTTCATCGCGGCGCTGGCGGCGAACTCGACAATGGGCGTCGAGTTCACGCGATAAATCAGATCGATGCCGCCCGGCCAAGGCATGGCGACGCCGCCGACGAGGCAGAGGCCGAGCACGCTGTCCGGCGCATCGAGCGCCCAGGCCAGCGCCGGCGCGCCGCCGAGCGAATGGCCGAGCAGCAGCGCGCGCTCCACGCCGCGCGCCGCCAAAGCGCCGCGCATCAGCCGGGCCTGCACATCCGGGCGATGCGCGTCGCTCGGCCCGCGCTCGGAATGGCCATGACCCGGCCGATCGATCGCGATCACGCGAAGGCCGCGCTCGAGCAGCGCCTCGGTGAAGCCGAAGCCGAAATCGCGCAGATTGCCGCTCGCCCCATGGATCAAGGCGATCGCCGGCGCATCGCGCGCCCCTTGATCAAGCAGATGCAGCCGCACGCCCTCGACCGTCTCGAACGCGCCGATCGGCGGGAAACGTCGCGCCGCGTCGCGCACGCGCCAAGCGGAGGTTGCGGCGATCGCGCCGGCGCCCGCGACCAGCATCCCAAGGCCGAGCCCTGCGATCACGCGCCGCCGGCCCCAGCGCTTCGACCGCGCCGCGCCGCTCGATTCGCTTCCGCCGCTGGATTTGACGTCGACCACCGCGCTTTTCGCTCCCGCATTCCGCGCCGCTCCCAGGCTCTAAGACATGTCGAGGAGATGGGCCCGCCGCGCCGCCGCGCCAGCGCCCGGAACGCCGCGCCGGCGAAAAATCCGCCCAGGCCTTCCTTTAGCCGCCGAAAAGGTTTTCCCATGATCCTAATGAGCCGAGGAGCGCATGAGGCGCTCCGCCGCGAGACGACGCGGCGCGGCGGCGGAGCAGGAGACGTGATGATGGATGGCGGTTCGATCCGGGCGCCCGCGCCGCGGCGCGCCGTCTCGCTCGCCGACCGGTATGATCTCGCGCAGGGCGAGGTGTTGCTCTCGGGCGTGCAGGCGCTGCTGCGCGCGGCGCTGATGCAGGCGGCGCGAGACCGGCGCGCGGGCCTCGACACGGCGGGCTACATCACTGGCTATCGCGGCTCGCCGCTCGGCGGCGTCGACCTGGCCGCGGGCCGAGCGGCGACGGAATTAGCCGCCGCGCAGGTGCGCTTCGAGCCCGCGCTCAACGAAGATCTCGCCGCCACCGCGATCTGGGGCGCGCAGCAGGCGGGGCTGCGCGCCCCGGCGCGGCATGACGGCGTCTTCGCGCTTTGGTACGGCAAAGGGCCCGGCGTCGACCGCAGCGGCGACGTGTTCCGCCACGCGAACCTCGCCGGCGCCGCGCGCCATGGGGGCGTCGTGTGCGCGCTTGGCGACGATCACACCTGCGAAAGCTCCACCACCTGCCATCAGAGCGACATCGCGATGATGGACGCGCAGATGCCGCTGCTCCATCCCGCCGGCCCGCAGGAGATCTTGGATTACGCGCAGATCGGCTGGGCGCTCTCCCGCGCCACAGGCCTCTGGGTGGGGCTGAAATGCGTGAAGGACACGGTCGAAGCGACAAGCGTGGTCGAGGCGGGGCTTGACCGGCTGAGGCTGCGAACCCCGACGCTTGAAGCGCCGCCCCAAGGGCTGACGATCCTACGCGGGGAGACGCCGCAGCAGCAGGAGGCGCGCCTCGCCGAATGGCGCCTGCCGGCCGCGGCGCCTTTCGCCCGGGCCAATGGGCTCGATCGGCGCAGCCATGGCGCGCCGGGCGCGCGGATGGGCGTGATCGCCTCGGGCAAAAGCTGGCTCGACGTCGTCGAGGCCTTGGCGCTGCTCGGTCTCGATGAGGCGGCGCTCCGCCGGCTCGGCGTCACAATCGGCAAACCGGGCCTCGCCTGGCCGATCGATCAAGACGGGCTGCGCCGCTTCGCGAACGGCCTCTCGCTTCTGATCGTGATTGAAGAAAAACGCGCCTTTCTCGAGCCGCAGATCAAGACCGCTCTCTACGGCGCGCCGGGCGCGCCGCGGATCCTCGGTAAATGCGACGAGGCCGGCGCGCCGATGCTGCGCTCCCATCTCGATCTCGACCCGATCATGATCGCCGAGGCGCTCGGCGCCGAGCTGCTGAGAGAGATCGGCGAGAACGCCGAGCCCGCCTTGCTGGCGCGCCTGCGCGGCGGTCTGGCGGAGACGCGGGCCCGGCGCGCGGAGGCGGAGCGGCTCGCGAACGCCGCGCCGCTGGCCGAGCGCAGTCCCTATTTCTGCGCCGGCTGCCCGCATAACCGCTCGACCCTGACGCCGGACGGCGCCCGCGCCTACGCCGGGATCGGCTGCCATTACATGGCGCAATGGATGGAGCGTGAGACCGAGGGCTACACCCATATGGGCGGCGAAGGCGCGCAATGGATCGGCGAGGCGCCGTTCTCCAAAGAGCGCCATGTGTTCCAGAATATGGGCGACGGCACCTTCAACCACTCCGGCCTGATGGCTGTGCGCGCGGCGGCGGCGAGCGGCGTCTCGATCACCTTCAAGATCCTCTATAACGACGCCGTCGCCATGACGGGCGGCCAAGCGAATGATGGCGGGCTGACGCCGCAGCGCGCCGTCGCCGAGCTTTTGGCCGCCGGCGTGCGCCGCGTCGATGTGGTGGGCGAGGAAAGCGAACTCAGCGCGCTCTCGAACTGGCCCGCCGCCGCGCGCATCCGGGCGCGGCGCGAGCTCGACGCCGCCCAGCGCGAGCTCGCCGAGATCAAGGGCGCCACAGCGCTGGTTTACGTCCAGACCTGCGCGGCGGAGAAACGCCGGCGCCGGCGCAAAGGCCTGTTTCCGCAGCCCGAGGCGCGCGTCTTCATCAATCCAGAGGTCTGCGAAGGCTGCGGCGATTGCGGCCAAGTCTCCAACTGCGTCGCCATCCAACCGCTCGAGACGCCGCTTGGCGCGAAGCGGCGCATCGATCAATCCGCCTGCAATCAAGACCTGAGCTGCGTCGACGGGCTTTGCCCCAGCTTCGTGACCGTCGCCGGCGCCCTGCCGCGCCGGCCTGAGGCGGCGCCGCGCGCGGCGCTCGACGATCCGAGCCTGCCCGAGCCGACGCCGCCGGCTCTCGCCGATCGTGAAGGTTGGCGCGTGCTGCTGGCCGGCGTCGGCGGCACAGGCGTGATCACCTCGGCCGCCATCCTCGCCCAAGCCGCGCATATCGAGGGCAAGGGCGCGGATATGATGGAGATGGCCGGCCTCGCGCAAAAAGGCGGCGCGGTGTTGGCGCATCTGCGGCTGACGGCGGCGCCCGGCGCGCCTGGCGCGGCGCGCACGCCGCCCGGCGCCGCGGATGCGCTGATCGCTGGCGATCTCGCCGTCGGCGCAGGCCCCAAGAGCCTCGCCGCGCTGAAAAAAGGCCGCGCGCGCGCCGTGGCGGATCTCGATGCGACGCCGCCCGCCGCCTTCACGCGCGATGCAAGCCTGCGCCTGCCGAGCGCTGCGCTGCAGGAGCGGCTGGCGGCGCAGCTTGCGCCAGGCGGGCTGACGACCCTCGATGCGACCGCGCTCGCAGCGCAGCGGCTCGGCGACGGCGTGCTCGGCGCTAGCGTTCTTTTGGGCGCCGCCTGGCAACAGGGTCTCTTGCCGTTGTCGCGCGCCGCGATCGTGGAGGCGATCCGGCTGAACGGCGTCGCTGTCGAGGGCAACCTGGCCGCCTTCGCGCTCGGCCGCCAAGTGGTCGCCGATCCCGCCGCGGTCGCGCGCGCCGCGCCGGCGGCGCCAGCGCCCCAACCGCTCGCCGAGTTGATCGCGGATCGCGCCGAACGGCTCGAAGCCTATCAGGACCGCCGCTGGGCGGAGCGTTATCGCAGCGCCGTCGCGACGGTCGCCCGCGCTGAAGCGGCCGCGACGCCCGGCGCCGAGACCATCACGCGCAACGCGGCCCAGGCGCTCGCGAAGCTGATGAGCTACAAAGACGAATATGAAGTCGCTCGGCTGCATCACGCCTATACGGCGCGGCTTGCGGAGACGCTGTTCGAGAGCGCGCCTGGCGCGCGGATGCGGCTCGGCTGGAAGCTCTCGCCGCCGCTGCTGACGCGGCCCGGCCCGGACGGACGCCCGCCGAAGCTCTCCTTCGGGCCCTGGATGGGAGCGGTGTTCGGGCTGCTCCGCCATGGCAAGGCGCTGCGCGGCGGGCCGCTCGATCCCTTCGGCTGGACCGAGGAGCGCCGGCTCGAGCGCGCCTTGATCACGCTTTACGAGAAAGATCTGAGGCGGATCGCGCGGCGCCTGCGGCCCGCTAACGCCGAAGCCGCCGCGGCGCTCGCGGCCTGGCCGCTCACCGTGAAGGGTTTCGGCGCCGTCAAAGCGCGCGCGGTCGACCGCGCCAGCGCCGAGCGGCGCGCCGCGCTTGAAAGGTTCCGCGGCGCGGAAAGAGGTCCCGAAGCGGGCTCAGGATAAGCCGCTCCAGGCGCAGGCGCCCTGTCGACGCGCCCTACGGTCCGAACGATCTGGTTCAGGTTCACAGGCGGCGGATCTGATCGATGTCCGAACGCCATTTCCGCATCAAGCACGAACCAAAAAACGCCTGCGCGGCGCCGTCACGCGGCGAAGGAGCTTGCGCCCTTAAGGCGCTCGGCGTTCTCGCCCCGTGACGGCTCCGCGCGGTTGGGGCCGGGCGTCGCGCGCCGCCTGCGCCGATAGAGCCAGAGCGGCGCTATCGCTGAGAGCGGCTGGGCGACCTTACGAAGATCGATCAAAAACCACGGGGCCATTTCACCCGTGTCGGCCATCGCATCGCTCATCGACCCCGGCGGAACGATCCGCGCGGCGTCGATTGGGCGTTCGTCCATGGTGCGACCGACGCCGCCGCCCGCCTCGCATGCGTCGAAGCGCCGCGCGATATTAAGCGCGGATCGGCGACTGGCGCCCTCACTTGAGCGCTGCGCTGGGTCCGAGGCGGCGGCGCGCGGGCCGACCGGCTGCGGGTTGAGAACGGCCGCGGCCGCCATCCGCGCCTCTTCGCCAAAGCGCTCGGACGGCTCGGGATCCAGTCCATCCGCATGCGAGCCCTAACGCTGAAAACCAACGGCGAGGCCGGGCGCGTCATGCAGCCCCTTCTCGGAGACGACGCCTTCGCATGCGCTGTCCTTCGTCGAACGCCCAAAACGCCGATATCGCAAGATGGCTTTACCCGCGCAGCGAGCGAAAGCCGCACGCCGCCCCCAGCGCGCAGACGCCGATCTCGGCGCTGAACACCGCTATGAGAGAAGCCTGCTAGAGCGCGCCGCCGCAGGCTCCGATGCGTCTGGCGCGGGATCGGCCAGCGCCGCCTGGCGCGTCACCGCAATGGTTTCGGCCTCTGAGGTTGAGAAGAGACCGGCGCCGCGGATCGCCTTCACCGCCCTCAGTTTTTGTTTCGCACGGAGGAAGTCATCCACCGCCGACCGCGTCTCCTGAGGCAGGCTGGAGAACGCCTCAGTGGCGACGTCTCGCCGACGCATCGCGGCGCTGAGCTTATCGGCGGGATCGTCGCCGAACGCGCGGTGATAGGCGCGCCCCATCCAGAGGCCGGCGGCCCAAGCGAAAAAGACATGCTCCACGCTAAAACCACTCAAACTCTCGAACATCGCGCCACGCTCCGCCGCTGACCCTCTGTTTTTTAAGTCAATACGGTTTACGGGCGCGTTAAACGGCGCGTCGAGAGCGCGCTCAGAGGCTTGCGATGCGGCCCGGCGCGGCGTCGGGCAACGGCGCGCCGGCCGCGCGGGCCATCGACCAGGCGAGGCATAGATTGCTGCAGAGCGCCGGTTTTCCCAGCGTCGCCTCGATTTCCTCGACAACCTCAAGCGCGCGGAGCTGGGTGCAGGAGATGAACACCGCCTCGACCTCGCGCCCGCGCCCGACTGATAAAGCCGCCTCACGGATGGAGACGGGATCGATCTTCGCCACCACCGTCTCGCTCTCCTCGTGAAAGGAGACGCCCGCGACGATGCTGAGCCCCGCCGCCTCCAGCCGTTCGATCGCCGGCAGGCTGACGCTGTCGATATAAGGCGAGACGTAAGCGAGCCGGCGCAGCCCAAGCGCGGCGCAGGCCTCGATCGCGGCGCTGGTGGGATCGGCGACGGCGCGGGCCGAGACCGCGCCGCGGATCAACGCGCGGACGCGGTCCGGCCCGATCAGCGCCGAGGCGGAGGTGCAGCCATAGCCCACCGCATCGAAGGTCAGAGGCGGCGGCAGCAAAGCGGCGGCGGCGGGCAGCGCCTTCTCCATGGCGCGCAGGCTCTCCGGCGTCGCATCAGCGCCGCTCGGCACGCGGCTGACATAGAGATACGCCGCCTCGGCGGGAAAGAGGCGGCGAAAATCGCGCTCGATGGTCTCATCGGTTTGTAAGGCGATGAGACCAAGCCGCGGGATCGCCTCCTCCAATGCTTGGTACGGCGCCCTTTCGAGCGCGCGCCGCGGCGCCGCCTCGCTCTTCCTCATCGCGCCGCTCCCGAGGTCTCCGGCAGCGCCTCCGGCGCGCGCGCGCCGAGCAACGCGCCGCCGCCGCTGCGCACGACGATGTTCTCTTCATGCACCATGATCGCCTGCGGCCCGATCATCAGCCCTGGTTCGATGGCGAGCGTCATCCCCTCGCGCAGCACAGTCTCATCGGCGGCCGTCAGCGAGGGCGGCTCGGTCAGCGCTAAGCCGATCCCATGGCCATGGCGTCCTTCGAGCGGCGCGAAGCCCGCCTCTTCGATCGCCGCGATCATCGCCGCGTGAACCTGGCGCCCCTCGGCGCCCGGCCGCGCCGCCGCGATCCCGGCCTCGGTCGCGGCGAAGAGCGCCGCATAGGCGCGATGAGCCTCAAGCGAGGCCGGCCCGATGGCGATGTTGCGGCCGAAATCGCAGTAATAGCCGCCTGAGACCGCGCCGAGATCGAGCATCAGCACATCGCCTACCGACAGCGCGCTCTCATCCGCCGGCGCGATGACGTCCTGATAACCGTCCGGTCCCGCGGCGCCGGCGAGATAGGCCACCCAATCGGCGCCGGCGGCGAGGCAGGCGATCTGGACCTCGCGAAACACCGCCGAGAGCGCGACACCCGGCGCCGCGATCCGGCCCATCGTTTCGAACGCCGCGTCTGCGGCGGCGACCGCCTGCGCCATGCGCGCGATCTCTGCCTCCGACTTCACCGCCCGCGCCTCGCGCAGCAGCGCCGTCGCATCGACGATCCGCCGCGGCGCGAGCGCGGTGCGCACACGCTCGAAATCGAGGAGCGGCAAGCCGAGACGCGTCTCTTGTCCCAGCGGCGCGCCGATGCGCCCGTTCCCTGGCGTCACATCGCCGAGCGCCTCGATCAGCTGGCTGATCCCTTCATCCTCCGGCCGCGGCGACGGCCAGGTTCGGATGTCGGAAAGCCAACTCCGCCCCATCAACGCCGCGCCGATGGACGGGATCACCGCGACCGGATCGCCCTTGGCCGGGACGACCACGAACCATGGCCGCGTCGGGCTCTCCCAAAAGCGCGTTAGAAATCCCGTCACATAGAAGATATCAGCCGCGCCGCTGAGCAGCAGCCCGTCGAACCCTTCGCGGGCCATGCCCGTCTGCAGCGCCGACACGCGGCGGCGATGCTCTTCTTCGGTGAAAGCGCAGGCGCCGCCGGCCTGCGCGATCTCAAGACCTGTCATCGCGGCCGCCTCCCTCGCCGAACACCGCGCCTCACCGCGGCTGCGGCTCCGCGATCACCGCCAAGCAATCGCCCATCCCCGTCAGCCCCGGCCAGCGCCGCCCCGCGAGGAGACCGCCGCGCCGCGCGCGATAGACGGCCGCCGGCGCGCCGCTCCGCTCCAGAGGCCAGATCCGCGCCACCGCCTCGCCCCGCGTCACCGCCGCGCCGAGATCAACGAGCGGCTCCAGCATGCCGGCGTGCTCGCTGATCAGAAAACAGCGCTCATCGCCCATGTCGAGCGCGATCGACGGCCCGCGCGCCAGCGTCTCATCAAGGATCCCGATATGGATCAAGAGATTGCGCGCGCCTTTTCGCGCGATCGCGACGCTCGCCGCCGTCGCGCCGCCTCCGCCGCCGAGCTCGGTTGTAACGAAGGTTTTGCCCCGCGCCTCGACTTCCGTGTCGAGCATGCCCACCGCGTCGAGCTCCAGCATCACCATCGAATAAGGCGCGTTGAACGCCTCCATCGCGGCGACGCAGGCCGCCTCCTGCCGCTTGTCGGGGAGCCGATGCGCCGCAGCGAAGGGGAGGAAATCCAGCGTCTTTCCGCCCGAATGGAAATCCAGAACCAAATCGGCGCGGCTGACCAGCGCGTTGAGGACGTAATCGGCGATCTTCTCGGTCACGCTCCCATCGGCGCGGCCAGGAAAGCTGCGGTTCATATTGCCGCCATCGATCGGCGAGGTGCGCCGGCCCGCCAGCACCGCCGGATGATTAAGGCTCGGCACCAGGATCACGCGGCCGCGGATCGCCTCCGGCTGAAGCGCTGCGCTGAGCTCGCGCAGCGCCAGCGGCCCTTCGTATTCGTCGCCATGATTGCCGCCGATGAACAGCGCCGTCGGCCCGTCGCCGCGCTTGATCACGCTGAGCGGGATCATCACCGCGCCCCAGGCGCTGTCGTCGCGGCTGTAAGGCAGCCGCAGCCAGCCATGACGCGCGCCATCCTCATCCAGCGGGATGGTCGGCGTGATCGGGTTCGGCGGCGCCGTTTCGCCGATGCTCATCGCCGGCTCACTCCACCACCAGGAGCCGCCGCGGCGCGGACGCCAACAGCTCCGGCGCGCCTTCGGTGATGACGAGGCTCTCGGTGATCTCGAACCCCCAATCCTCCGGCTCCGCGCCCTCTCGCCAAAGCCCGGTCATGAAATGGAACGTCATGCCCGGTCGCAGCTCGGTCTGATCGCCAGCGCGGATCGACATGGTGCGCTCGCCCCAATCCGGCGGATAAGAAAGGCCGATCGCATAGCCGGCGCGGTTGCTCTTCTCGACGCCCCAGCGCGCCAAGACCCCGAAGAACGCAGCTGCGATATCCTCGCAGCGCCGCCCCGCCCGCGCCTGCTCCAGCCCCGCCTCCATGCCTTCCAGCACGGCCGTCTCCGCATCGAGGAAACGCTGCGGCGGCGGCCCGAGATGGATGGTCCGCGACAGCGGGCAGTGATAGCGTTTATGGACGCCCGCGATCTCGAAGAACGTTCCCTCGCCCGCTTTCAACGGCGCGTCGTCCCAGGTGAGATGAGGCGCCGCCGCGTCCGCGCCCGAAGGGAGCAGCGGCGCGATCGCAGGATAGTCGCCGCCATGGCCCGCCGCCTCATCGAAGCGCAACCCGGCGGCGTAGATCTCCGCGGCGAGATCGCATTTGCGAACGCCGGGCCGCGCGACCTCCGCGATGCGCGCATGCATCTTCGTCACCCGCGCGCCGGCGATGCGCATGTATTCGAGCTCTTGGGCCGATTTCACCGCACGGCGCCAGTTGACGAGTCCTGTGGCGTCGCTGAAGCGGGCGTTCGGCAAGCCGCTTTGCAGCGCGGCGAAGGCGGCGGCCGAGAAATAGTAATTGTCCATCTCGACGCCGATGCGCCGCGCCGCGCCGCCGCGCCGCTTGATCTCAGCGGCGAGCGCCTCCATCGGATGGCGCTCGGTCGATTGCACATAGTGATCGGCGTAGGGAACGATGTCCGCCTCGCCGAGATAAGTGGTGCGCCGCGCGCCGACGGCGTCCTGTTCGCGCCCGAACCACGCCGGATCGCCCGTCTCGCTCACCAAAACCGCTTGATGCACATAGAACGACCAGCCGTCATAGCCGGTGAGCCAGGCCATGTTCGAAGGATCGGAGACCACCAACAGCTCGACGCCTTGAGCCTCCATCGCCGCCCGCGTCGCAGCGAGCCGCGCCGCATACTCCGCGCGGCTGAAATCGAGCCGCGGCGCCCTCGCGTCCGCTTCTTCCATGACCGCTGTCCCCCCTCTCCGTCTCTCCGTCTCTCTCAGCCGGCGCCCGCAGCGGCGCTGTCGATCGCGGCGCCGAGGCTGAGCGACCGCGCGCGATCCCTCGCCAGGTTGGCGATCGCCGTATCCTGAGCGCCTGTGCCAGTGAGATCACAGATGGTGAGATCCTCCGGCGCGGCCCGGCCGGGCGCGTCCCCGGCGATGATCCGACCAAGCTCGGCGAACACGCGATCCGCCGCCACGACGCCCGCCTCCAGCGCCGCGCGCAGCTCGCCGAGAACCGCCGTCTGCGCCTGGCTGTCCGGAACATAAAGATCCGCTCGCGAGAGACACGCCGGCGCGAGCTCGGCCTTGCCCGGCTGATCCGACCCCATCGCCGTAACATGCTGCCCTGGGGCGAGCCACGCCGCCTCGATGAGCGGCGTCTCGCTCGGCGTCGTGGTCACGATCACATCGGCGCCGAGGAGCGCGTCGCGCCGATCCGCGACCGCGGTGACGGCGACCCCTAGGCGCGCGCCCATCTCCCGCGCCATCGCCTCGGCTTTGGCCGGATCGCGCGCCCAGACCGCCGCGCTCTCGATCGGCCGCACCAAACTCAACGCTTCGAGCTGCAGCCGCGCCTGGGCGCCCGCGCCGAGGATCGCCGCCCGCCGCGCCTCAGGCCGCGACAACGTTTTGGCCGCGACCGCGCCCGCCGCCGCGGTCCGGACATCGGTGAGATAGCCATTGTCGAGCAGCAGCGCCTCCAGCAGCCCGGTCTCGGCCGAGAACAGCATCATCAGGCCCGATGTGCTCGGCAGCCCGCGTTTAGGATTGTCGAAGAAGCCTGGCGCCACCTTGATCGCGAAACTCGGGAAGGCCGGCAGATACGCGGTCTTCACATCCACCTCGCCGCCGGCCGCGCCCGCGCTCCGCGGCGGGATGTCCATCGCCAGGATCGGCGGCAGCACCGCATCGCCGCGCGCCAGCGCGCGAAACGCGCTCTCAACGCACGCCGCCGCCTCGAGATCGAGCGCGACGGCCCGGCGCAGATCAGTTTCGGTAAAGATCTCAACGGTCGACATTTCAGTTCATCCAGCCGCGACGTCCCGACGCAGCTTCGACCGAGCCGCGCATGCTGGCAAGACGTGGTTTCTGGGAGTGACCTGAAGCTCTCCGCCGCCGAAATCGCGACGCTGAAATCGCCATAAAGCCGCCCTCGCCGCGCCGGCGCCGCGCGTCATCTTTCCTCTGAGCGGCGGCGCGCATCCCGCGCAAGCCGGAACCAGCAGAGATAGAGAGAGGACGGCATGACGCGGTCGACCGATCCGAAACGCCGCCCCGCGGCGAGGCGCCTGGCGTGCGCCCTCCTCACCGCCGCTTCGCTGAGCCTTGGCGCGGGCGGCGCTGCGACGGCGCAGGATCCGCTGGCGCTCCTCTGCGCCGCGCCGGCCCAAGCCTGCGCGCCGACGATCGCTCCGGCTTGCGCTCAGCGGCTCGGCGCCGGCGCTCAGGAGGCGGAAGGCGATGTGTGCGCCGACCAACTCGGCGCGTATCGGGCCTGTTTAATGCGCGCCGTGCGCCAATGCGGCGGCGAGGCGCTCAGCCCTGACGATCTCAGCCAGATGGCGCGCGCCGCGCCGGTGGCGCTCGATCGCGACGCGCTCTTCGCCGCGCCCTCGATCACCATCAGTTTGGACGAGCCGCCGCGCCCGCCCGGCCTGACGCCCGCGGAGATCGGCGACACGCTGCGCTGCCGTAAATCCGAGGGCTGCGCGACGCAGTTCTTCTTCCGTTATCATCGCGGCCAACTGATCTTCGACATCGACCAAAGCGATCCGGCCACGGGCGCGCTGGCGGGCTGGCTGCCGCAATCAGCCTCGGCGGTGGAGCGGCGCGGCAGGCTGTGGCGGAACCATTCCGGCGAGGCGGAGGTGAGCGGCGATGCGGTGGTGATCACCGGCCGCATCTACACGGACGGCGTCCAACGACGCTGCGCCATCACTCTGATCGCCACCAGCGCCCGCACGCTCGCCGGCGTCGTCGATTGCCGCGGCCTTCGCCCGATCGAGGCGACCGCGGCGTTCGAGGCGAGCGGGCCGGCGTGAACGCGCTTTCGCCGGCTCCTCGCCGGCTTCGCCGCGCGTCGCTCGCGCTCGCAATAGCGATGAGCGCGAAGCGGCGAAGAGCGGCGCTCCGCTTAGCGCACACGCATCAAATCGACATCCTCGCCGGAGATGATCCGGTGGTGCAGCGCCATGTCGATGTTCTGGCCGCATGTCAGCACTGCGGTCGGCCCGCGCGGCGCGGCTTTGCCGGAGAGGAGCGCGGCGATCCCAACCGCCGCGCCGCCTTCGATCACCTGGCGCTCGGCCCAATAGGCGTGGCGGATCCCGGCGGCGATCTCCGCCTCCGAGACCAAGATGAGCTCGTCCATCAGCGAGCGCACCAGCGCGAAGGTCAGCCGGTTCGGCAGCCCAACGCCGCCGCCAAGCGAGTCCGCCAGCGTCGGCAGCTCCTCCACCTCCACAGGCGCGCCGGCCTTCAAGCTCTCCGCCATCGCCGGTCCGCGCTCCTGGCTGACGCCGATCACCCGCACCGCGCCGCCGCGCCGCGCTTTCAACGCCAAGGCGACGCCGGAGAGGAGACCACCGCCTGAAAGCGGGATCAACGCCGTCTCGATCTCCGGGAATTGCTCCGCGAGCTCAAGGCCCAGCGTCCCTTGCCCGGCGATGACGCGCGCATCGTCAAACGGCGAGATCGCGGTGAGGCCCCGCTCCTCGGCGAGGCGCAGCGCATGGGCCTCCGCCTCGTCCTGGCTGACGCCGGCGATGTGAACGGTCGCGCCCAGCGCTTTGATCGCCTCCACCTTGTTGGCGGGCACGAGCGAGGAGAGGCAGATATGGCAAGGCGCGCCCTCCGCCTGCGCCGCATGGGCCAAAGCGCGGCCGTGATTGCCGGTGGAGACGGCGACCACGCCGCGGGCGCGCGCCGCCTCATCCAGCGAAAGGAGCGCGTTCGTCGCGCCGCGCAGCTTGAAGCTGCCTGTGATCTGTTGATGCTCAAGCTTCAAGCGGATCTCCGCGCCACTCCTCTCCGAAAGGGAAGGCGAAGGCGTCAGCGCGGTGCGCCGGACGCGCCCAGCGATCCGCTCCGCCGCGGCGTCGATGTCTTCGATCGTGACGGCGGCGCGCTCCTGCGGCGCGGCGGCGGTTTTGGGCATGCGGCGCTCCTTCGCGGTTCCGCTGAGGCGGTCAGCGCACAGAACCGCATTGCGGGCGAGCGCTCCATAAAAAACACGCGGGCCCGGCGCCGCGGCGCGCTGCGTTTGCGAACGCCTTGACGAGGCTCGATTTCCCGCCGCGCCCGTGGGACAGCGGCCCCGACGCCGCACCGAATTGTTGCATCTTTGCGACCTTTTTCGTCCTCCCGCCGCGTCATGCTGCGGCGTTCGGGCTCGCCGAAGCGCCGAACGCTTGACGGCGCCGCGACCGCTTGGCCGCCTGACGCAAAGAAAACAGCGCCAGGGAAGGCGCTTAGCGCGTTTTGGGGGGAATGATGGCGTTTTTTGCGCGCGCGAGCCGCGTTGCGGCCGCTGTGGCGGCGTTGACCGCATCCAGCTTTTTGGTTCAGCCCGGCTCGGCCTACGCCGACGACAAACAGGTTGGCCGCGTCTTCATCCTCGGCGACAGCCTCAGCGACGGCGGCGCGTATTCGGATTTCGTGGTCAAGCAGTTAGGCCTGCCCGCGCTATCGAATTATCGTTTCACCAACAACCGCATCGGGAACGGCTCACTGACCTACGCCGAAGCCTTCGCCGCGGCGAACGGCGTGCCGACCACGCCGTTCGTCATTAATGACGGTCCTGGAGATGGTGAGAACGCCTATGCCAACCAGCAGGGCGGCACCAATTTCGCTCAAGGCGGATCCCGCGTCGCGGATCCCAGAGGCAGCGGCAATGAAGATGGCGACGACCCGTTCATCACGACAGTCCCGGTGACGACGCAGATCCAGCAGGCGATCGAGCGCGCCGGCGGGCGGTTCAGAGAGAACGACGTCGTCACAATCACGGCGGGCGCGAACGACCTCTTCGCCGTCGCTG
>JBCBCG010000066.1:0-19880 GCA_038530925.1 Pseudomonadota bacterium | reverse complement strand
AATAGAGCGCCAGGAACCCCGCCGCGAGCGCCAGGCATCCCGCCGGCAGCGGCAGCGACGCGCCAAACAGGCTTGGCGGCGCCAGCGCCGCGCCCAGCACGGCGAAGGCCCAAAGCGCCGGCAGAACCGAGATCCCAAGCGCGGCGAAGCTCGGTCCCTCGCCCAGCCCCGCCGCGGCGAACCCCCAGCGGCAGCCGCCCATAAAGGAGAGGATCACGGCGCCATAGAGCAGCAACCCCACTTGCGCCGCGACGCTCCAAGCGGGCGCCGCCAGCAGCGCGGCCGCCGCGCAGAACGCGAAGGGCGCGAGCCCGGCGAAGCCAAGTTGCGCGGCGGCGGTTGGCGTGCCCATGCGGCCTCCTAAATCTTAGTCTTATGAGCCGACGATCACCGCCTGCGGCGCGATCGCCGCGGCCTGAACGCGATGGAGAGGGACATGGCGCAAAGCGTCGACGGAGACAACGCGCCTCAGAGCGATGCGGCGCTTCGCGATCCGCGAGCGGCGGCGGAGGTGTATTTCGACGGCGCCTGCCCACTTTGCCGCGCGGAGATCGCCGCATACCGCAAGCGCGCCTCGCGCGCGGTGGCCTGGCGCGACGTCTCGCGTCCGGACGCCTTCGACGACGACCATCCCGACGGTCGCGCGCCCGCGGACCGCGAAACGCTGCTCGCGCGTTTTCACGTGACGCGCGCCGACGGCGCCGTGGTGTCGGGCGCGCGGGCGTTCTTTGCGGTTTGGCGCGCCATGCCCGGCCTGGCGCCGCTGGCGCGCATTCTCGATCGCCAGCCCTTCATCGCCGTCGCCGACGCGGCTTACTGGGCGTTCTTGAAGATCCGCCCGCTCTGGCGGCGGCCGGCTTGCCCGCTGGAGACGCCAGACGCGCGCTCGTAGCCTAAAGCTGATCAGGCGTCGGCCAGCTCTTCGTAAATCCCTGGCGCGACGACGAGATCCTTGATCACACACTCAAGCGCCACGCCGAGCCGATCGGTTGGCGCGCCGCGGCGGTTCACCCACACGCCGCGAAACCCATAGGCGGCGGCGGAGCACACGTCCCACCCGTTCGCGCTGAAGAACAGGATCTCTTCGGGCTCGCACCCGAATTCCGCCGTCGCGAGCGCATAGACTTTCGGGTCAGGCTTGAACGCCTTCACCGCGTCTGCGCTCAGAACCGCATCAAGACGGTCCTCGAAGCCGGCCGCCGCGACCGCCGCCGAGAGCATGTCCGGCGTGCCGTTGGAGAGGATCGCCGTCGCCGCCCCGGCCCTCTTCAACGCGGAGAGCGCCGCGCCCGCCTCTGGAAAAGCGCCGAGACGATGGTAGAGCGCCAGCAACGCCTCGCGCGGCGCCTCGGCAGCCGCGTCGATCGCATGCGCCTCCAAAGCGTAATCGAGAGCATCGCCCGTGAGCGCCCAGAAATCGCGATAGCGTCCATCGGCGGCGCGGAGCCAAGAATACTCGAGCTGCTTCACGCGCCAGCTTTCCGCCAGAGCGCTCCAACGCTCCTGCAGCGGATCCTCCGCCGGAAGCCCTTGAGCGTAAGAGCGCGCCGCCGCGGCGACATCGAACAAAGTGCCATAGGCGTCGAACACGCAGGCTTTGATCATGGCGTTCGCCCTTCCCTCGCGCGCTTCATCGTTTCAGATCGCGCGTCAACTGCAGATCCTCCGCCTCGCCGAGCCGAATGCGATAGATCTGCAGCCCCTCCATAACGCGCTGGACGTAATTGCGCGTCTCTTTGAATGGGATGCTCTCGATCCAAGCGATTGGATCGACATCGGCGCCGCGCGGATCGCCGAACCGTTTGATCCATTTCTTCACATTGCCGCCGCCGGCGTTATAGGCGGCGATCGCGAGCACATAGGACCCGTTGAAATCTCCGAGCACAGCTTCGAGATGCGCGTCCGCCAGCGCCAGGCCGTATTCCGGATCGCCCGCGAGCCGCTCCGCGTCGTAAGGCAGCTTGACGCGCTTGGCGGCGACTTTGGCCGTGCCCGGCATCACCTGCATCAACCCCCGCGCGCCGGCGCCGCTCGCCGCTCGCCACATGAACCGGCTTTCTTGCCGGGCGATGGCGAGGAGCAAGCCAGGCTCGACGCGCCGACCGGTGAAGTCAGGCGTGCGCGGGATCGGATACAGCGACGACCAAAGCGGCGCTCCGATCTCGAAGGCGCGCTTGGCGATCTCGATCTCGCCGTAATGATCTCGCGCGTCCCGCGCGCGCCGCGCCAGCCAGCCGAGGCTGCGCGCATCGCTCCGCCGCGCCGCGATCGCCCGCATGAAGCGCCGCGCCGAGGCGCGCCACTCGGCGAAATACAAGAGCTCGGCGGCTTCAAGAAGCTCCCGCTCCACCGCGTCGAGCTCCGCCCGATCGAACGGCGCCGCGCTCTGCGGCGCGTCCGCCAGATCCGGCGTCACGCCCGCGCGCTCCGCGGCGAGTTGGCCGTAGAACGCGCTGGGCAACGCCGCGGCGCGCTCACGCCAGAACGCCGCGGTCTCGGCCTCGCCCGCCGCATCCGCCGCCGCTCCCGCCCAATAAGCCGCGCGCGAGCGGCTGATCGGCGTCGACACGCCGGCCCAAAGCCGTGCGAAATGGCCCAGCGCGCGCTGAGGCTCGTTGAGTTTGGAGAGCCGCATCCAACCGGCGAACCATTCGAGATTGGCGAAGGCGACGCCGCGCTCCAGCCGATGCGCGCCCGCCATTGCCGCCGCGTCCGCCGCGCGGCCGTCCTCGAACGCGTCGCGGGCGAAACGCATCCGCTTATCCGCCCAGGCGATGGCGCGCCCGATCGAGCCGACCGCGTCCGCAGCGCGCATCGCTTGCTCCGCATCCGCCCGCCGGCGCCGCCGCTCGCGCCAAAGCGTGCGCGCGTAAGCGAGCGCCGGATGCGCCGCCAACGCTTTGGGCACGCGCGCGATCTTCCGATCGACGCCGCCGCTGGATCGATGCAGCGCGGTGATCGCGTCGGCGAGCCGATCCCATCCTTTGGGCAAATGCTTCGTCAAGCGCCCCGCCGCATCCAAGCGCTCGCGCCACAGCATGGTCTCGAACCGCGAGGCGTGATGCGCTTCGAGCAGCGCCGCGTGCTGGCTTTGATAGAGGCGCTCTTCACTGAGCGTGCCGGGAAGGCGGCTCCAGCCGCGGATGATCTCGGCCTCGCCCTCCTGCGTCCGCCCCGACAGGATCAGCGCTTCGCCGTAGAGCCGGGCGCCGCGCGCCGTCAAAGGCGGCTCCGCGCCGAAGAACTCCAGCGTCTCCGCGGCGGGGATCGTCTCGGGCAGCTTGCGCTCCACCGCCACGCGCAGCGGCCTGACGAGCGGCCATTGCGGTCGGCGGATCAGAAAGGCGCGCGCCTCGTCCCAATCCGAGAACTCGCCACTGCGCGCCGCGCGCCAAAACACTAAATCGGCGACCAGCTGATCGACGCTTTGCGTCGCTGCGAGGGCGGCGATGGAGGAGGGCTCCGGCCGCGCCGGCAGACCGTCGAGCCGCGCGTCGAGCAGCGCCTGCGCGCGTAAGCGCGGCGCCGGCGCGCGCGGCGGCGCAACGCCGATATCCCCTCCCGGATCAAGAACCTCCAGCGCAGCGCCGCCGCCATGAGCGGGCTGCGCCGCCGCGGTCTGGACGCAGGCGAGCGCCGCGCCGACCGCCGCAAATGTGAGCGCGCGGCGCCACGCGCCGCGCCGCGCCGCGCGCGGTCGGGTCTCAGAACGAGCGCTCGCCCTCGGCATAAGCGACGTCACGCATGTCTCCTACAACGATCGGGCGATGCTCGGCCCCAGCCGCTCGCCTGGCCTCACGGCGGACCGACGTCAAGCGCAGAGGGCGGCCGACCGGCGCGTTAAGCCTCGCGAACGATCTCTCGCACAACATATCCGCCCGATTTCTCGTGCCGCTCGAGCGTAAGCAGGCCTCGGCTCTCCGCCTCCTCCAGCAAATCGCCGAAGCTGGAGAAGCCGTAAGCGCTCTCGGAAAAGCCGGGCCGACGGCGCGTCAAAGTCTGTTTAATCATAGAGCCCCAGATCTTCTGGCGATCGCCCTTTTCGGCGTAAAGCGCTTCGGCGGTCTCCAACACAAGATCGATGCCTTCGGCGGCGACATCGACCGGCGCCTTCGGCGCGGCGGCGGCCTTATCCTTCGCACCGACCTTCTCGCTCTCTCGCGCGGCGTCGCGCGGCGGCTCCTTGCCGCGGGCGCGGGCGCTGCGCCGTTGGCGCGTCGGCTTGGCGATCAGATCGTCGTAGAAGATGAACTCGTCGCAAGCGTTCACCAGCAGATCCGAAGTCGAGTTGCGGACGCCGACGCCGATCACCGTTTTCGCGTTCTCGCGCAACTTGCCCACCAGCGGCGAGAAATCGCTGTCGCCTGAGATGATCACGAAGCTGTCGAGATGCTCTTTAGTGTAGCAAAGATCGAGCGCGTCGACGACCATGCGAATGTCCGCGGAGTTCTTGCCCGACTGGCGCAGATGCGGGATCTCGATCAACTCGAACGCAGCGCCATGCATCGCCGCCTTATGCTCCTTATAGCGATCCCAGTCGCAATAGGCTTTCTTGACGACGATATCGCCTTTGAGAAGCAGCCTCTCCAACACCAACGCCATGTCGAAGACGCCGCGCGAGGCGTCTTTGGCGCTGAGATCGCGCACGCCGAGCGCGACATTCTCGAAATCGCAGAACACCGCCAAATGCCGCTCGCTCATCGCGCTCTCCCAACCGCTCTTCGCCGGCTGCGCCGCTCATCGCGGCGTCCAGCGATGAGCCGCGGAGCGCGCGAAGAGCGGTCTCAGCCCGCGTTGTTGAGGCTCCAATCGTATTCGTCGTCCCACACGCGGTCGACGCCTTTCAACGCGTCTGCAAGCTCGGGCGCGGCGTAGGCGGCGAGATGGGCGATCACGCCTGCGTCGTCGCCGCCGAAGTCGGCCTGAAACCACTCATAGATCGACGAGACGACCAGCCGGCCGTTCGCGACCTTCGCGCCGCGAGGATCGTTGACATAGTCGCGCGCCGCCGCATCCAGCGCGCCCTCCAGCGTCTCCGGCTCCCACGCTTCGGCCTGAAGGTTCGGGCAGCCGATCGCCGCGCAATTCACCGCGTAATGGATCCGCGGATCGTTCCAGATCGGGCGCATGATACCATGCTCCACATCATCAAGCGACAGCGCGCGGCCGAGCACGGTCATCGTCTTTTCGCGCCAAGGGCCCGAGCCGAAGAGCCCGCCGCGCACGCGCTTGATCGAGCTGACCGGATAGGCCTCGAGCACCAAATCCACCGTTTTGGCGTTGTAAAGATTGGCCCAATAGGCGAACGCCGCCGCGCGCGTCATCGTCGTGGGATCCGCAGCCTCTAGCGCGCCGATATAGGCCGAGAGCGTCGCGCGCTCTTCCTCCGTCACCGCGCCGTAGGGCAGGAGCGCCACGCCGTTGGCGTCGAGCGAGCGATGGCGCTGCAGGAACGCCGTCCAGGGCGCGTGATCCGGACCGGCGGCGTCAGCTCCTGATGTCTTCCAGAACGGATCGATCAGGGACGACCGTGGCGCGGCCGCCGCAGGCGCTGCAACGGAGGCTGCGACAGGGGCCGCGAGAAGACCGGCGAGAACAGCGCGGCGACGCGGATCAGGGCGGCTGGCGGGGACGGGCACGGGGCGCTCCTTCATCAATCAAGCGGGACGGCGCAGACGACGCCTCTCGCCCGGGATGTGCGCTCTCTGCGGCGCTGGCGCCAGCGCCGCTCGCGCAAGCGTGAGCGTCCGTGGGCGCCGCCGCTGGACGGGCGCGGCGGCGATTGCTATGGCCTCGCCGATGAAGCGTTTCGCGACCATACGCTCGGCTCGGCGAATTAGACGCCCGACCGCTTGACCCGGCGCCGCCTCGCTCCGATGGCGCGGCGCGCCCAGGGCCTCGTGGTCGGGAGCGTTGATCAGCGCGGCGCCCGCTTCGGCGACCAACCGGCCCGATCCGCCGCGCGCCGCCCAGAGACAGACCCCTAGCGAGAGAGAGGCCGCCCATGTGCGCCCAGAAAACGCCCGCCGAGAATGGCGGCGCGGCCGCCGAGAGCCAAAGCGACGGACCCGATTACCGCGACACAGTCTTCCTGCCGGACACCGACTTTCCCATGCGCGCCGGCCTGCCCAAGCGAGAGCCCGAATGGCTGGCGCGTTGGGAGGAGATTGACCTTTACGCGCGCCAGCGCGACGCCTCGCGCGGCAAGCCGCGCTATGAGCTGCATGACGGCCCGCCCTACGCCAACGGCAATCTCCATATCGGGCATGCGCTCAACAAGATCCTGAAAGACATCGTCGTCCGCTCGCACCAGATGCTCGGCTTCGACAGCCGTTACGTGCCGGGCTGGGACTGTCACGGCTTACCGATCGAATGGAAGATCGAGGAGGCTTATCGCCAAAAGGGCAAGGACAAGGACGACGTTCCGATCAACGATTTCCGCGCCGAGTGCCGCGCCTTCGCCGATCAATGGGTCGAAGTGCAGCGCGAGGAGTTCAAGCGGCTCGGCGTCGTTGGCGAGTGGGATCGGCCGTATCTCACCATGTCCTACAAGGCCGAGGCGGTGATCGCGCGGGAGTTCATGGCGTTCTTGATGAACGGCACGCTCTATCGCGGCTCGAAACCGGTGATGTGGTCGCCGGTGGAGAAGACGGCGCTGGCCGAGGCTGAGGTCGAGTATCACGACCATGAAAGTCATACGATCTGGGTGAAGTTTCCGCTCGAGACGCCGGCCGCGGCGGATCTCTCGGGTGCAGGCGTCGTCATCTGGACAACGACGCCCTGGACGATCCCTTCGAACCAAGGCGTCGCCTATTCGAGCAAGATCGCTTACGGGCTCTACGAGGTGACGGACGCGCCGGATGAGAATTGGACCGTCGCTGGCGACAAGCTGGTGATGGCCGACGCGTTGGCCGAGGAGAGCTTCAAGAAAGGCCGGGTCGAGGGCGTATCGCGTCTGCGCGATGTCGGCGCGGACGAGCTTTCAAAGCTGGTCTGCCGCCATCCGCTGCATGGCCTTAGCGGCGCGGAGGGGTTTTGGGATTACGACGTGCCGCTGCTCGAAGGCGATTTCGTCACGGATGATCAGGGCACCGGCTTCGTGCATTGCGCGCCGAGCCATGGCGCGGACGATTTCGAGCTCTTCGTCAAAAATAAGATGACCGACCGCATCACGCATAATGTGGAGGCGGACGGCGCGTTCGCAGCGCATGTGCCGCTGTTCTCCGGCAAAAGGATCCTGAAGCCCAACGGCAAAGAGGGCGACGCCAATAAGGCGGTGCTCGAAGCGCTGGGCGCGGCGCAGGACGAGAGCGGCCGCAGCGCGCTGCTCGCCCGCGGCAAACTCAAGCACTCCTACCCGCATTCCTGGCGCTCCGGCGCGCCGCTGATCTTCCGCAATACGCCGCAATGGTTCGTTGCTGTGGACAAACCAATGGAGTCGGAGGATCCGGCGCTGAACGGTCAAACGGTGCGCGGTTTGGCTCTGAAATCGATCGACGCAGATGTGCGCTGGTACCCTCAGTCGGGGCGCAACCGGTTGTATTCGATGATCGAGAACCGTCCCGATTGGGTCCTCTCGCGGCAACGCGCCTGGGGCGTGCCGCTCACCTGTTTCATGCGCAGATCTGTGGATAAGGGCGTGGAGAAGGTCGAGTTGCTGCGCGATCCGGCGGTCAATCAGCGCATCGTCGAGGCCTTCGAGGCGGAAGGCGCGGACGCTTGGTTCCGCGAGGACGCCGCCGAGCGCTTTCTCGCGCCGGATTACGACCCTGCGGAATGGGAGAAGGTCGCTGACATTCTGGATGTGTGGTTCGACAGCGGCTCGACCCACGCATTCGCGCTGGCCGAACGCGTCGACAAGAACGGCGAGCCGGACGGGCTCTGGCCGGCCTCGCTCTATCTGGAAGGTACGGATCAGCACCGCGGCTGGTTCCATTCCTCCTTGTTGCAAGGCTGCGGCACGCGCGGCCGCGCGCCCTATGAGCGGGTCCTGACCCATGGTTTCGCGCTCGACGAGCAGGGACAGAAAATGTCCAAAAAGCTCGGGAACGGCGTGGCTCCCCAAGATGTGCTTAAGCAATACGGCGCGGACATCTTGCGACTTTGGGTCGTGCAATCGGATTACACCGAAGATCTGCGCATCGGACCTGAGATCTTGAAGAACGTGGCCGACAGCTATCGCCGGCTGCGCAACACGCTGCGTTTCATGCTCGGTGCGCTGAAGGATTTCGATGAGAGCGAGCGTCTTGCGCCCGAAGAGATGCCGGAGCTTGAACGTTTGATGCTGCACCGGTTGGCGGAACTCGACCCGATCGTGCGCGAATGCTATCAAGAGTTCGATTACCCGAAACTGTTTCAGGCGCTGTTCGGCTTCTGCACCACCGATCTTTCGGCCTTCTACTTCGACATTAGGAAAGACGCGCTTTATTGTGACGGACCTGATTCGGTGCGGCGGCGCGCCTGCCGAACGGTGATGGATCTCCTCTTCGAGCGCCTCTCCATCTGGTTCGCGCCGATGCTGGCCTTCACCGCGGAGGATGTTTGGCTCTCGCGCCACGGCGCCGCCGCGGCGCCGGATGGGCCGCTCGGCTCGGTGCATCTGCAAACCATGCCGGAGACGCCGAGCGCTTGGCTCGACGAGACGCTGGCTGAGAAATGGCGCGCGCTGCGCAAACTGCGCCGCGTCGTGAACGGCGCGCTGGAGATCGAGCGGCGCGAGAAGCGGATCGGATCCTCGCTGGAGGCCGCGCCGACGCTGCACATCACCGATCCGGAGATGATCGCCGCCGCCGAAAGCCTCGAAGGGCCGGACACGCTGGCGGATGTGTTGATCACTTCGGCCGCCACCTTTGCGCGCGGGGAAGGCCCGGCGAGCGCCTTCGGCCTGGCGGACGCCCCTGGCGTGACCGTGACGCCCGGGGCGGCGCCCGGCGCTAAATGCGCGCGATGCTGGCGGGTGTTGCCTGATGTCGGTCTGCACGCGGCGCCGGCGACATGCGCGCGGTGCGACAGCGTCTTGGCCGCCCAGCAGCGCTGAGAGGCGCCGCGCGGCGCGACACGCTCGTTGCCGAGCCGCAACAAAACCGTCGCATAGCGGCGCGCTCAGGCGGAGCGCGCCGCATTTTCGCCTCCCGGAAAATTGATGACTAGAGTCCTTTGAGGAGAGGTGCCGACGGCCACGCTACACGCGCTGCGTGTGGCGAGAGGGCCGTTGCGGCGACGAATGGTGGTGTCATTGAAACAAGGCGGTTCAGTCTCCCGCGGCGGAGCATCAGCGGCGCAAGGCGCGCATCGGCGAAGCGCAACGCGGCCATGGCGCCGTCGCGAATCGGTTCAACGCTGCGCCCGAGAGACGACAACCGAGACCTTCTCCCTTAATTTAAAACGACTTCCGCGCCTCGCAGCGATCGCCCTTCTGAGCGCGGGCGCCCTGAACGTCGCCTCCGCGCAGGCGCAGAACACCAACTTCACAACCTCGACCGGGCATCAATTAGAGCTGCCGCCCGTCGCCACGCTCAGCTGCGCGGAGCTCGACACGGTTCTCACCCGTATTACGGGAACGAATTACCGCCCCATTGGTCAGCCAAGACCTCTCGACCCGAAAGATAATGATCTGTTCGCTTACGAGGACGCCGCCTCCGTCCGGTGGCAAGAAAACTGTGAGCGGGGCGCGCCCGGTGTTCAAGGATACGGCTCTTTTGGGAAGCAAAACTTCCGGAGCTGGGGCTTCGGCCAGTAACGCTCTTCACGTTATGATAATCCTGAGACCGAAAGGCGCGCCGCGATGGCTTCGAACGGTCTTGCTTAATGTGCGCGAATACTTAAACCAAGGCGCTGCGCGATGAAGCTTGTGATAGCGCTCTTGATAAGCGTGAGCGTTTTTACGGCGGACCAAGCGTCAAAGTATTTCGTACTTGAGGCGTTTCGGGTGCGAGACGTTTTCTTTATCGAGGTCACGCCCTTCCTCAACTTCGCACTCGGCTTCAATAGAGGCGTGAATTTTGGGTTGTTCGCCTCCGAATCGGCATGGCAGCCCTACATCCTCGCCGGGGTCGCGGTGAGCGTCAGCGCCGCGCTGTTGGTTTGGGCGGCGCGCACAAGCAGCATGGTGATCGCGGTGGGATGCGGCGCCGCGATTGGGGGGGCGCTCGGCAACGCGCTCGACCGGGTGCTGGTCGGAGCGGTGGTCGACTTTTTGAATTTCGACTGCTGCGGCGTCAATAATCCCTACGCTTTCAACATCGCTGATGTGGGCGTGTTCCTGGGCGCGGTCCTGATCGCCTGGAGCGCGTCGGGCGCGCCGGACGACGCCGCGAAGGCGCCTGAGCGGAGCAGGCCGCCGGGCGACACGGGCGCTTGACGGCAGGGGCATCTAAGCGGCTGAAGCGTCCAAGCGGCAGGGGCGCCTAGAGACAGACGCGCGCGGCGGCGCTATAGCTGCGCCAAAACAGAGGCCGAACGCTGGCGACGCCGCGAGAAGGATCCGACATGATTTCAGGACATAAATCGAAGGGCGCAAGCGCTGCGCGAGCGCTTTTGGTCGTGGTGATCGCCGGGCTCGCGACCGGCTGCAGCAGCTTCAACCTTCGTGAGGAATTGGGACTGATCGGCGAAGGGCCGGACGCCTTCACCGTGGTGAAGAAAAAGCCGCTCGAAATGCCGGCGGACATGGATACGCTGCCGACGCCGCAACCCGGCGCGCCAAGCCTAGTGGATCCACGCCCAGTCGATGACGCGCAGATCGCGCTCAAAGGAACGGCGACGCCGACGACGGTCGCCGCGGCGCCGAGCGGAGGCGAAGCGGCGCTGCTCCGCGCCGCCGGCGCCGAGCAGGCGGATCCAGAGATTCGCGAGAAGCTGATCGAGGACAGCGAGGCGACCGATCAACGGCTTCTCGATGCGATCATCCCATCGATGCGCGAGGAGGATCGCACGCTCGACCCGGCGGCGGAAGCGGAGCGCCTGGCCGAGGAAGCGCGGCGCACGAAGAATCCCGCGCTTGAGCCGCTCGCTCAGGAGGAGTGACGCAGCGCGCGATGCGCCTTCGCGCGGCGCCCTTAGGCTTCGGGCGAGGGCGCTTCAGCAGTGAGGCGCGCCGCTCACCGCCCCCATAACCACCTCTACGATCTGCGCAATTTAACCCATGCCGGGCGCGTTGCGCGGAGAAATGATCTGCGCCACCGTTGCGTTCGCCGCTCCAACCGCTAGCTGTAACGTGATCACTAGGGAAGGAGTGCGCCGTGCCGCTTGGCAGGACTGTCTCGATCGCGCCCGAGAGCGCGGCTCTCTTCACGACCATTTTTCGAGCCCCGCGCGCAATGCGCCGCCCAGCGGCGCTGCGATCTTTGAGGCGCCTTGGCGCGATTGCGGGACTAAGCGCGGCGTCTTTCGCCGTTTCAACGGCGAGCCTCCAGGCGGCGCCGACAATAGAGATAAAGAAAATGCAGCAACTCGCCCAAGATGGAGCGGCGACGCCTCCAGGGCCGGCGGTCAGCACCTTCACGCTGCCGAACGGCATGGACGCGGTGGTGATCGAGGATCATCGCGCGCCGGTGGTCACGCATATGGTCTGGTACCGCGTCGGCGCCGCGGATGAGGCGCGCGGCGAAAGCGGCGTCGCCCATTATCTCGAGCACCTCATGTTCAAAGGCACCGATACGATCCCATCGGGCCGCTTCTCGAAAATCATTGCGGAGAATGGCGGGCAGGACAACGCTTTCACCTCGTATGACTACACCGGCTATTTCCAGCGGATCGCGAATGACCGTCTCTCCATGGTGATGGAGATGGAGGCGGATCGGATGGCCAATCTCCGCCTCACCGAGGAGGACGCGAACACGGAGCGCGACGTCGTTCTCGAGGAGAGAAGCTCGCGCACGGACAATGATCCGCAGTCCTTGTTCTTCGAACAAATGGCGGCGACGCTCTATTACAATCATCCTTACGGCGTGCCGGTGATCGGCTGGCGGAGCGAGATCGAAGCGCTGACGCGGAAGGACGCGCTGGCGTTTTACGAGCGGCATTACGCGCCGGACAACGCGATCCTCGTCGTCGCCGGCGCGGTGACGCCCGAAGAGGTGGCCGCGCTGGCCGAGCGGCATTACGGCCCGCTCACGCCCTCCGGCGCGCCGGCCTATGAGCGCGCGAAAGAGCCGCCGCATCTGGCCGAACGCCGCGTCGCGATGACCGACGCCCGCGTCCGCCAACCCTTCGTCGCCCGCACCTACATCACGCCCTCCTACCGCACCGGCGCCGCGGGCGAAGCGGAGGCGCTCACCGTGCTCGGAGACATCCTCGGCGGCGGCGCCAGCGGGCGGCTTTATCGTCAGCTCGTGACGGAGCAGAAGATCGCCCTCGACGCCGGCGGCTATTACAGCGGCACCGCGCGCGATGACGGCTCCTTCAGCGTCTACGCCGCGCCGCGCGACGACACCTCGCTGGCGGATGTGGAGGCGGCGTTGGACGCGGTGATCGCGGAGATCGCAGAGACCGGCCCGACCGAGGACGAGCTGCGCCGCTCCATCATGGTGCTGACCTCGAGCCGAATTTATCAGCAAGACAGCCAGTCGAGCATGGCGCGCCTCTATGGCCGCGCGCTCACTCTCGGCCTGACCGTTGAGGATGTGCGCCAATGGCCGGCGCGGATCTCGCAGGTGACGGCGGAACAGGTGCGCGATGCGGCGCTGAGCCTGCGCCGCGAAGCGTCGGTCACGGGAACGCTGGCGGGCGAGCCGGAGGCCGCTGCGGAGCCGGGCGCCGCGCCTGACGAGCGGGCGGAGGCGGGAGAATGATCCATTCGCTGTTCACCGCCGCGCGCCGCTCGCGCCGCGCCATCCCCACCTTGCCGACGCCGGCCGCCTGCGGCCTCGGCGCCGCGCTGATCTTCGCCGGCCCGCTGGATGACGGCGCGGCCCATGCCGCCGCGGATATTCAAACCGTGGTCAGCGCCGGCGGCATCGAAGCCTGGCTGGTCGAGGAGCACTCGATCCCGATCATCGCGCTCGACATCGCTTTCATCGGCGGCGCGGCCCTGGACCCGGACGATAAAGCCGGCCGCGCGGCGATGATGACAAGCATGCTCGACGAAGGCGCCGGCCCGTATGACGCCGCCGGCTTCGCCGCGCGCAAAGATGAGATCGCGGCCCGCATCGGCTTTGAAGCCGGCCGCGACACGGTGGGCGCGCGGCTCACCATGCTGAGCGATCTGCGCGATGAGAGCGCGGAGCTCTTTCGCGTCGCCTTGACCGAGCCGCGCTTCGAAGACGAAGCGCTCGAAAAAGTGCGCAACCAGTTCCGCTCGATCCTCCGCCAGCATTCGACCGACCCCAACCAGCTCGCCAGCAAGGCGTTCTTTAAGGCGATGTTCCCAGGCGATCCTTACGGCCGCCCGCGCCTCGGCCGGATCGAGACGATTGAGACGCTCAGCGCCGAGGACATGCGCGACGCGCATCGCAACCTGCTCGATCGCGGCCGCATGCGGGTCGGCGTCGTCGGCGCCATCACCGCGGAGGAGCTTGGCCCGCTGCTCGACAAAATCCTCGGCGCGCTGCCCGCCAGCGCCGCCGAGCCGCCGGCGCGCATCCGCATCGAGCGCCCGGGCGGCGTCGAGGTGATCCCGTTCGACGCGCCGCAATCGACCGTGGTGTTCGGCCATGAAGGGCTGGCCCGCAATGATCCGGACTTCATGGCGGCGTATGTGATGAATTACGTGCTCGGCGGCGGCGGGTTCTCCTCGCGGCTGACCGAGGAGGTGCGCGAGAAGCGCGGCCTCGCCTACAGCGTCTATTCCTATCTCGCGCCGCTCGACCGCGCGGCGCTTTATCTCGGCGGCGTGGCCACAGCCAATGAGCGCGTCGCGCAAGCGATCGAGGTGCTTCGAGAGGAATGGCGCCGCATGGCCGAAGAGGGCGTGACGGCGGAGGAGCTGGACGCGGCCAAGCGCTATCTCACCGGCGCTTATCCGCTGCGCTTCGACAGCAACGGCAAGATCGCCTCCTTCCTGGTGAGCGCGCAGCTCGACGGGCTCGGCCTCGACTACATCAAAACGCGGAATTCGCTAGTCGAAGCGGTCACCGCCGAGGACATCTCCCGCGTTGCAAAACGCATTCTCCAGGAAGAGAGGTTGTTCTTCGCCGTGGTCGGCCAGCCTGAGGGGATCGAGACCAGCATGCCGGACGGCTGAACCGATTGGAATGCGCCGCGCGGCGACTCGGGAGGATCGGCGATGGCGTATCCCAATGTCGCCTGGTGGTCGGCCCTGCGCGGCGGCGCCTCGGCGAGTGTCGGCGAGGACGTCTTCAATCTGTCGACCGTGGACTGCGGAACGCTGTCTCTGCCAAGCGGGAAACTCTTCGCTTGCGATCCGTTCGTCGTGATGGAGCGCGGCGGAAACTTCGCCGTCAATGCGCCGCCGGGCGAGCACAAGGTGATCGTCACGCTCGCCGACGTCTCCAAACCCGGCGAGCCCGAGCATATCCGCGAGGCGTACGCCACGATCCTGTTCAATCCCGCGGCGGCGGAGACGACGCGCCGCATCATCACGCCCAGCGCCGAGGGCCCGACGCCGCCGGAGATGGATGCGGAGGGCGGCTATATCGGCTTCGGCGTCGACACCGGAACCGCCTGTTTCGGCGATGACGTGACCATCGCGCGCGGCATGCCCGATCCACAAGCCGTCGATTGGTTCGAAGAGATCTTCGAGACGGGCGCGCCGGGAAGCTGGTTCGACCGCCTGGACGATCCCGATCACATCCGCGACGGCCTCGCCAACATCGCCCTGCCCGAAGGCCGAGACGGCGACAATATCCTTATCTTCCATTCGGGTTGGGGCGACGGCGTCTATCCTCTGATCGGTGGTTACGATGCGGAGGGCCGCCTTATCCGGGCGCATATCGACTTTTTCGTCATCACCAATTTCGACCACTGACGGATCGCCGCGAGGCTCCGCTATGCGAACGCGCTCTTGGCCGAGCGCGCTCCTCCTGCTAAATCTAGCGTATGAGCAACGCTGAAGCCCTAAATGAAGCCTCCTCCAATGCGCGGCCGCCGCGCATCCGGCGCCTTCCGGAAGCGGCGATCAATCGGATCGCCGCGGGCGAGGTGATCGAGCGGCCGGCGGCGGCGGTCAAAGAGCTGGTCGAGAACGCGCTCGACGCCGGCGCGCGGCGCCTGCGCATCGTCATCGCCGAGGGCGGGCGCGCGCTCATCCGCGTCGAGGATGACGGCGTCGGCTTCACCGCGGAGGAGCTGAGCCTCGCGCTTGAGCGGCACGCCACCTCGAAGCTGACGGTGGAGGACGAGCCGAGCGGACCGATCGATCTCCTGGACATCCGGAGTTTCGGCTTTCGCGGCGAGGCGCTGCCTTCGATCGCCGCCGTCAGCCGCTTCTCCATCCTGTCGCGCGCCGCCGGCGCGGACCAAGCCTGGCGCATCGCCGTAAGCGCCGGGCGGCGCGGCGCGCCGGAGCCGGCCGCGCGGCCCAAAGGCTCGACCATCGAGGCGCGCGATCTCTTCTACGCGACGCCGGCGCGGCTGAATTTCTTGAAATCCGATCGCGCCGAAGCCCAAGCGGTGGTCGAGGCGGTCAAGCGCCTCGCCATGGCCGCGCCCGAGGTCGCCTTCGAGCTGGGGGACGGCGAAGGCGCCGCGGCGCGGACGCTGTTCCGCGCGCCTGGCCCGGAAAGCGCGCTCGACCGGCTCGGGCGGATCTTGGGCCGCGACTTCGCTGAGAACGCATTGCCGATCGAGGCGGAGCGCGAGGGGCTAGAGCTGACGGGTTTCGCGGGTCTGCCGACCCTGCATCGGCGGACTTCGGCGTGGCAGCACCTGATGGTGAACGGGCGGCCGGTGCGGGACAAGCTGCTGGTCGGCGCGGTGCGCGCGGCTTACGCCGATGCGCTGCCCGCCGGGCGCCATCCGATGCTGGCGCTCTATCTTTCGATGGCGCCGGAGCGTGTGGATGTGAACGTGCATCCGGCCAAAACCGAGGTGCGCTTTCGCGAGGAAGGGCTGGTGCGCGGGCTCATCATCGGCGCGCTCCGCCATGCGCTGGCGGAGGCGGGCTGCCGGCCGGACACCAGCCTCGGCCTCGGCGCGCTGGGCGCGCTCGGCCCGGAGCGGCCGCATCAGCGCTTCGGCGGCCTGCGCGAGAACCGCGCGCCTTATCGCCCGCCCCCCGCGCTCACCGGCGCTTGGAACGGCTTCGTCGCGCCCAGCGAAGAGCGCGGCGCCAGCCGACGCGATGAGCCAAGCCCGCAGGACGCCTTGATCGACGCGCCGTCAGCGGCGGGCGATCCGGCGCCGCCCGAGCCTGAAACGCTGCGCGCGCCGCTCGGCGCCGCCCGGGCGCAGCTGCATGAGACCTACATCGTCGCTCAAACCGAAATAGGCGTCGTGATCGTCGATCAGCACGCCGCGCATGAGCGGCTCGTCTATGAACGGCTGAAGGCGGGTCTGCGCGCGCGCGCCGCGTCGGCGGAGGGCGCGCCGAGCCAGGAGTTGCTGATCCCGGAGATCGTCAGCCTCGATCCCCTCGCCGCGGAGCGCCTGCTCGCCGCGGCGGCGGATTTGGCGATGCTGGGCCTGCGGCTTGAGCCCTTCGGCGGCGACGCGATCTGCGTCAGGGCGACGCCGGCGGCGCTCGGCCAACTCGATCTGCCGGCGCTTCTGCGCGATCTCGCCGAGGCGCTGGAGGAGGCGGGCGCCGGCGCGGCTGACGCTGCGGAGACCACCGATCACGCCGATCCAGCGGCGGCGGCGCTCCTTAGCCGGCTCGACGCGGTCTGCGCCTCCATGGCCTGCCATGGCTCGGTGCGGGCGGGACGGCGCCTGACGCTCGAGGAGATGAACGCGCTGCTCCGCGAGATGGAGGCGACGCCGCATTCCGGGCAGTGCAATCACGGTCGCCCGACCTTCGTCAGCCTCTCCAAAACCGATCTAGAAAAACTATTCGGCCGGTCGTGAGCGCGAAGCCGTGATTTTGGATTTGCAAGCCTGGATGGCCGAAGCGCCGGAGCCGGCGCTGTGGGGCGCGGTCGGCGCGGCGGCGGCGATCCTGGCGCTGGCGCTCTTCGCCGTGATCGGGCGGCTCTTCGCTGGGCGCTCCACGGCGGCGCTGCGCGATCTCTCCGCGCGGCTCACCGAGATCGCCGCCTCGGGCGAGCGCGGTCGGACCGAGACGCTGCGGCTGATGGAGGCGCGGCTCGATGCGGTGGCGGAGCGGCTGGGGGGCGGGCTCGCCGGCGTCGCCGACCGGACGGCGCAGCGCTTCGGCGAGATCGGCGAGCGGCTCGAGGCGATCGACCGCGCGCAGGCGGCGATTGAAAAACTCTCGGGCGAGATGCTGGGACTTCAGGACATCCTGGCCAACAAACAGGCGCGCGGCGCGTTCGGCGAGACGCAGCTTGAGGATCTGTTGCGCGACGCCTTGCCGCCCGCGCTCGTGGCGCGGCAAGCGACGCTCTCAAACGGCAAGCGCGTCGACGCGCTGATCCGCTTGCCCGCGCCGCCCGGCCCGATCGCCATCGACGCCAAATTCCCGCTGGAGCCTTTCGAAGCGCTCCGCGCGGCGCAGCGGGACCGCGACCCGGAAGGTGAACGCCGCGCCGAGCGCGCCTTGGCCGCGGCGACGCGCGCCCATATCGCCGCCATCGCCGAGCGCTACCTCATTCCCGGCGAAACGGCGGAAGGCGCGCTGATGTTCATCCCTTCGGAGGCGGTGTTCGCTGAGATCCATGCGCGCTTGCCTGAGGTCGTGCGCAACGGCTTCGCCAAGCGGGTTTGGATGGTCTCGCCGACGACGATGATGGCGACGCTGATCACGCTGCGGGGCGCGCTCAGGGACATGGAGATCCAGGCTGAGGCCGGCGATCTGCGTCGCGAAGTGCGGCTTCTGGCGGCGGACGTCACGCGGCTTTACGAGCGATCGGAACAGCTGCGCGGTCATCTTGGCAAAGCCGAAACCGATCTCCGCGAAATCGCCCTCTCCGCCGAGAAGAGCCTCGCCCGCGCCCGCCGGATGGATGAAGGCGCATAGCGCGCCTCATTGGAAAAACCGGGCGGAGGAGGCCAACCAGCGTCCCTGGCTCCATTCGCTCGCTTCGCCGACGGAACGCGGCGCCGCGTCTCCGAATTGGAGCCCCCAGTCATTGCCGATATTGAAGATCTGATCTTCGTAGAGCAGGTCGACCTCGCTTTGACCGTTGACCGTCCAACGGCCGAAGACCGATCCGCTATCGGGATGCCAGAGCGTCACCTCGAACGGGTAAAGCGTTGGGTTGGAGACGCTGATTTTTCCGATGCGGCCATCAAAGCGACGCACCCAACCATCGAGAGACGGCGTCGTCGTCGTCGCCGACAAAACCTGGTCCGGAGGCGTCTCGCCGCATTGCTCAGACACGGATGCGAGGCAACTGCGATAGGCGGAAAGCGCCTGCGCGCACTGCTCTTCAGGGACATCGGCCGCGAGCGCGCCGGCGGCGAAGCGCCTTACGCAGCTCGTCGGCAGCTGCGCGCCGCAGATTTCCGACGGGCGCGCGCAAAGGTCCGATTGCGCGACAGCGCTTTGCGGCGGCGCAATAAAGAGGCCCAGGAGCGCTGCGAGGCCGGCCCAAATGCGCATCAACTGCTTCTCCATGACAAGGGCTTAGGCTTTGGTCTGGTCATGGGAACGAGATTGGCGCACCCACCGGCGGGACGCCAAGACGAATCCGAACGCCGCAGCGACGCGTGCGGCGCAACAAGAAGGTCGGCATGTTCGAGACGCCACAGCACACTCAGCGCAAGCCGCTGACCGACGAGCTTCACGCGCGGCCGTTCACGCCGATCGAACCGCCGGCCCAAGCGCTGTACGTCGCGCTGATGCCGGAAGCGGACCAGGCGCGGCGCAGCCCGAAAGAAGACCTTGCGCATCTCAACGCGCTGCTGGCCCATCTCGGCGCGGCGCCGGCGATGGCCGATGGAGATCGCGCGCCGAATTTCTATCTCGGCGCCTTCGACGGCTTCCGCCTCAAGTGGGAGCGGCACACCGAATTCGTGAGTTACCTCTTTGAACTTGAAGGGCCAGGCCCGGCGCCTTTCACGCCGCGCCTGGCCGAGATCGCGCCGCCCGCCTGGATCGAGAGGGCGTCGCTCCGGATCATTTCAGCCTCGGTCGTGGAGATCATTCCAGCGACCGATGAAGACGACGCGCAACGGATCGCCACGGAAAAGCTGGCGCCGCACTTCGTTCGAGACAGCCTCGCGCTGACCTGGGTGACGGAGCGCAACGCCATCGCCATGGGCGACTTCAGGATCGATGCTGCAGGCTTCACGCGCTTCGGCGTCGTGGCGCTGCCGGATATTGGGCCGCGCCGGCTTGGTCGGATTACGCAACGTCTGATCGAGATGGAAACCTATCGCACGCTGGCGATGATCGCTCTTCCGGTGGCGCGGCGGCTCGGCCCGGAACTCACACGGCTTGAGACAACCCTTGCGGAGGTGACGCGCTCGATCGCGAACGACGACAACGCGCGCGCGCCTGATCCGGAAGTCGAGCGCGAGACCCTGGCGACGCTGAGCGCGCTCTCCGCGGATCTGGAGAGCCTCGCCGCGGAGACGGCGTTCCGCTTCGGCGGCGCCCGCGCCTATGAGACGATCGTCTACGACCGGATCGCCGCGTTGCGCGAGGAGAGCTTGCGCAGCCGACAGACCTTCGAAGAGTTTATGGTGCGTCGTTTTAAGCCGGCGCTGCGCACCGTCCGCTCAACAGAGGAGCGGCTGCAGACGCTCTCGATCCGCGGCGAGCGCGCGGCGAATTTGCTGCGCACCAGGATCGACGTGTCGCTGGAGGAGCAAAATCAGCAATTGCTGAAATCGATGGACGACCGCGCGCAGCTTCAGCT
>JBCBCG010000065.1:0-20059 GCA_038530925.1 Pseudomonadota bacterium | reverse complement strand
CCTTTGGCGCTCGGTCTTGATAAGCGCGCCTTGGCGCTGCTCGCGGATGATGTCGCGGTCGCGTGCTTCGACGAGGCTGAGACGGCGGCGCAGGCTCTCGGAGCGGATGTCGTCTGGACGCTGCGCCAGCTCTGCGGCCTTGGGCGCAAACCCGCGGCGCGCGCGCCGTTCGAGCCGGCGCCGGCGGAGATCCTTTCGCTTTGGGCGGCGCTCGGCGCGGGCGCGGAGACTTCGGGCGCGGAGCCTTCGGGCGCGCCTTCGGACCTCTTCCCGCTGATCCTCTCCACCGCGCTGATGCGCGCCGCCTCGGAGCGGCGGATCGGGGCGAACCGGATCACCGACGGGTTCGTCGCGGCGCTGAAGGGCGCTGCGGTTACGAAGGTGATCGGCGACCAATCGGTGAGCTTCACCCGCGGCACGCTGAAAGAGCATCTTTTCTCCGGACGCCGCGGCGAGGCGCGGGCGGGCGATCCTGAGCTGGACGAGCACGCCGTCGGCGCGCGGCTTGATCGGCTGCTCCTCTTCATGGCGCATCTCGCTCTTTCCGCAAGCGCGGAGGCGGCGGGCGTCGAGATCGAGTTTATGTTGAGCCCGGCGCGGCTCGATCCAGGGGATGCGGCGCTCAAAGCGCTCTCGCCGTCTGAGGCGGCGGCGGACGCGTTCGCGGCGCATCTCGCCTCCCAAACGCCTGAGGCCGCGGCGCGGGCGGCGGCGTTCGGCGCGCTGATGGAGACGCGCGGTTTTGTGCGCGTCCCTGGCTTGGCGCAGCTTTGGCGCCGGGCGCCGTAGGGCGCGCTGAGGCGCCAGCCGATTGACTTCGCAGCGCTTCGATGAGAGGCGGGCGGAGTGTCAGAGGGAGGGGCGCCATGGGCCGCATCATCGTCGATTTCGTCGCCATCAGCATCGCCGTGGGGCTCGCATTGGCGCTGCTGGAGCTGGCGATCGGCCAGGCGCTGGCGCCGAGCGGCTCGATCACCACTTTTATCGCCGCGCTGATTTGCGGCCAGCTCTATGGCGCGCGCGACGGCGCTGATGTCAGCGGCGCCTTCGCGTGGAAGGTCGCGGCCGCGTTGCTGGCTGTGGTGCTCGCGCTCTCTGCGATCGTTTTGGCGCTGACGCCGGACTTCACGGCACGCTTCAGCGAGGTCTTCTCCGATCCGGAGCTGAGCGGCGTGTTGATCGCCGCCGCGTTGATTCTGCCTCTCATCGTGTTCCTCGCGCTCCGCGCCGCGTTCGGCCTCGGCGTCAGCAACGGCATGAAACTGCGCCAAAGCCGCGAAGAGGCGGAGCGCAAGAAGATGCCGCGCGACTTCGAGTAAGGCGGCGGTCTTCGGGATCTGAGGGCTGGACATCTCGCCGCAGCCCGCGCCATGCAGAGCGCCGGACAGGCGAAGGATAGTGGCGATGGAGAGTTATGAGACCGTTGGCGGCCTTCAGGTGGCCGCGATCCTAAAGCGGTTCGTGGATGAGGAGGCGCTCGCTGGGCTCGACATCGCGCCGGAGCGGTTTTGGAGCGCGTTTGGCGAGATTGTCGAGACCATGGCGCCGCGGAACCGCGCGCTGCTCGCGGAGCGGGATCGGCTCCAGCGGGAGATCGACGCGTGGCACAAGGCGCGGCGCGGCGCGCCGCATGATCCGGCGGCTTACAAAGCGCATCTGACTGAGATCGGTTATCTCGCGCCGGAGCCGGAGGCCGCGTCCGCTGAGACGGCGCAGGTCGATGCGGAGATCGCGGAGATCCCGGGGCCGCAGCTGGTGGTGCCGGTGATGAACGCGCGCTATGCGATCAACGCCGCGAATGCGCGCTGGGGCAGCGTTTACGACGCGCTTTACGGCACGGACGCGCTCGGCGCGCCGCCGCCGCGCGGGCCCTATGATCCGGCGCGCGGCGCCGAGGTCGTCGCCTGGGCCAAGGCGCTGCTGGATGGAGCGGCGCCCCTCTCGGGCGCGGCGCATCGGGATGTGACGGCCTATCAAGTGGAGCGCGGCGCGCTCCTGGCGCGGCTCGCGAATGGCGATGCGGCGCGGCTCGCCGATCCGGCGCAATTCGTGGGCTATCGCGGCGATCCGGCCCAACCCAAGGCGGTGCTTCTGCGGCGGAACGGTCTGCATCTTCATCTTGAGATCGACCGCGCGCATCGGATCGGCGCGGAGGATCGGGCCGGGCTCGCCGATGTCGTGCTTGAGAGCGCGATCTCCACGATCATGGATTGCGAGGACAGCGTCGCTGCGGTGGACGCGCCTGACAAAGTGCTGGTCTATCGCAACTGGCTCGGCCTGATGAAGGGCGATCTGGTCGAGATGTTCTCCAAGGGCGCCGAGTGGGTGACGCGCACGCTGAGCGCCGATCGCGTTTATGAGCGGCCGGAGGGCGGCTCGCTGTCGCTGCAAGGCCGCTCGCTGATGCTGGTGCGCAATGTCGGGCATCTGATGACGACGCCGGCGGTGCTGGATGCGGCGGGCGAGGAGATCCCCGAAGGCGTGCTCGATGCGATGATCACGGCGACGATCGCGCTGCATGATCTGCGCAAGGCGCCGGACGCGCCGCTCCGCAACTCGCGGACCGGCTCTGTCTACATCGTGAAGCCGAAGATGCATGGACCCGAAGAGGTCGCTTTCGCCGCCGATCTGTTCGCTGCGGTGGAGACGGCGCTCGGCATGCCGGCCAACACGCTCAAGATGGGCGTGATGGATGAGGAGCGGCGCACCACGCTGAACCTTAAAGCCTGCATTGATGCGGCCAAGACGCGGATCTGCTTCATCAACACCGGCTTTCTCGATCGCACGGGCGATGAGATCCACACCTCGATGGAGGCCGGCGCCATGATCCCGAAGACGGAGATGAAAGGCGCGCCGTGGATCAAGGCATATGAGGATTGGAACGTCGATGTCGGCCTTGCTTGCGGCCTGCGCGGCCGGGCGCAGATCGGCAAGGGCATGTGGGCGATGCCGGATCTGATGCGCGCCATGCTCGAGCAAAAGATCGGGCATCCCGAAGCCGGCGCCAATTGCGCCTGGGTGCCCTCGCCGACCGCAGCGACGCTGCATGCGACGCATTACCTGACAGTCGACGTCGCCGCGCGGCAGGCGGAGATCGCGGCTGGCGGGCCGCGGGCGAGCCTTGATCAACTTTTGGTCCTGCCGCTGGCGGATGAAGCGGAAGGCTGGACGCCGGAGCGTGTGCGCGCTGAGGTCGACAACAACGCCCAAGGCATCCTCGGCTATGTGGTGCGCTGGATCGATCAGGGCGTCGGCTGCTCGAAAGTGCCGAATATCGAGGATATCGGCCTGATGGAGGATCGCGCGACGCTGCGCATCTCCGCGCAGATGCTCGCCAATTGGCTGAAGCATGGCGTCATCGACGAGGCGGATCTGCGCGACGCCTTCGCGCGGATGGCGGCGAAGGTGGACCAGCAGAATGCGGGCGATCCTGACTATCGGCCGATGGCGCCGGATCTGGAAGGCTCGATCGCCTATCAAGCGGCGCTCGAGCTCGTGCTGAAAGGCGCGGATCAGCCTTCGGGCTATACGGAGCCGGTGCTGCATAAACGTCGCTTGGAAGTGAAGACGTCGAGCGTCACGCCGACGCCGTCCTGACGCCGCGCGCCGCGCCGCTGGTGGAGCTGGGAAGGGAAGTGAGATGACCGAACCGAGATCGACAGGCGGGATCAGTCGGCGCGGCGCGCTTCGGGGCCTCGGCGCCGGCGCGGCGGCGCTTGCTGCGGCGCCGGCTTTCGCCGATGCGCCGATGGCGGGCGTGCGGCGACCTCAGGTCTATCGCGCCAAGCTCGGCGGCTTCGAGGTGACGGCGGTTCTGGATGGCGCGTTGCAGCGGCCGGATCCGCACAAGATTTTCGGCGAGGATCAATCGCCGGAAGCTGTCGGCGCGCTTTTGCAGGCGAATTTCCTGCCGACGGACCAGCTTGAGATCGGCTTCACGCCGATCCTCTTGAATACGGGCGAGGCGCTGATCCTGTTCGATGCGGGCAATGGCGCGCTGCGCCGTCCGAACGCGGGCGCTTTGCGCGAGCGGCTGGCGGCGGCGGGCTACGCGCCCGACCAAATCGACATCGTAGCGCTCACGCATTTTCATCCCGACCATATCGGCGGGCTGATGGAGGAAGGCGCGCCAGCCTTCCCGAACGCGCGCTACGTCGCGCCGGCGGCGGAGTTCGATTTCTGGCTGAAGCCGGGCGCGCCGGAGCGGGTGCGGCTTCTGGCGGAGAGCAACGTCAAACCGCTCGCGCCGAAGATGACGATGATCGAGGGCGGACAGGACGTCGTGAGCGGCGTCACCGCCGTCGCCGCCCATGGCCACACGCCGGGCCACACCATCTATCATATCGAAAGCGAGGGCAGGCGGCTGATCCTGGTCGGGGATACGGCGAACCATTACGTCGCCTCGCTGCAGCGGCCCGATTGGCATGTGCGCTTCGATATGGACAAAGCGGCGGCCGCGGCGACGCGCAAAGCGGTGTTCGACATGATCGCTGCGGAGCGGATCCCGTTCACCGGCTATCACATGCCGTTTCCCAGCATCGGCTATGTGCGCGCCGCGCATACGGGATATCGCTACATCGCCGCGAGTTATCAGCTGAATTTCTAGCGAGCGCTCCGCGCGGCGGTTCAGCTGCGCGTTTTGTCGAAAGCGAGCCGCGCGAAGCTGTAGGCGGGCCAAGGCCCGCAGCCGCGAAGCGCGACGCCCTCGCCAAGCCGCCCCTCGAGCGTTCTGAGCACCGCCGCCAAGGCGATCTCCATCGGGGCGGGGCAGAGGATCGCCAGATCGAGCCCGCCGGCGGCCGCCGGGGAGCGCAGACAGTCGATGTCTGCGGCGCCGTCGGCGCCGAACGCCGCGGCTGCGGCGCGAAACGCGCTCTCAACCTCGCGCGAGGCGGCTTCCGCGCGCGGCCGGAAGGCGGCGCGCGCCATGGTTTCGCCTGCGCGCCGGGTGGCGAGCGCTGCGAGTCGGGCGAGACCCTGAGGCGGCGGAGCGCGCTCCAGGTCGATCGGGGCGCTGTTGCGGATGGTCACGAGAAACTCGGCACGCTCGCCGATCCATTCGAGCCGCTCGCGCAGCGGCGCGGCGCGCTGCTCGAGCCAGCGCTGTGCGGCCCGGGACGAGGCGAAAGCGGGAAACTCGCGTCCCGCCGGCAAAACCGGACCCATGGCTGCGAGCGTGCCGGTGACCGCGGCGGCGCCGGCCGGATCGTCGCCGATCCAGAGCGCGAGGCCCGCCGCCTCGACGCGCCAGGCCTGGCTGAGCGCCTCCGGGGCGTCTCCGGCGCTGTGGGCGCTGAGGGGCGTAGGTTTCGTCTCGGCGCGCATCACGGCGTAGGCCCGGAGCGTCGCCGGCTCCGCGGCGGGGCGCGCATTCGTCATTGTGAGCATCGGCGTCGTCCCGGCGAGGCTGTGATGGGCGAGGGCGTTTCGTCTCGGCGCGGTCGCCCCGCGCGCCGCCGCGCTTTAATTGAAGGCGGAGAAGGCGTCGCGGTGGCTGATCCGGTCCGCGGCGTCCGCTTCAGCGTCGGCGTCCGCGTCGGTCTCGCCGAGGGCGTTTTGCACGCCGTCGAGGCGGATCTGAACGCGGCGCAGCCGGGCGAAGGCTTCATCGCGGCTGCGGCTCAGCGTCTCGATCTCGCGGTTCAGCCGGTCGCGCTCATGGGTGAGCCGCGCGAGCTCCACGGTGGCGGCGACGCCGGCTTGCGGCAGGCCGCGCACGAATTCGGAGACACGGCGATGGCGGAAGGGATGCAGTCGGGTCATCGGTTCGGCGGCTCCACAAGCTCCGCGGCGCCCGAGCGAGAGGCGGCGGCGCGATGATTTCAAGGTCGCGGAGCGCGCGCCGGGCGGGCCTCGCTCCGCGGGCGCCGGATGTCCGTCGCCGCGCATAGGGATAGGGCGATTATGCTTGAAGGAGCGTTAAGCGCGCCGCGCCGCGGTAACGGATGGGTATGGGCGCCGGCGCCGCGCGGCGGCGGGCGCCGGCCGATCGCGCCTTGGCCCGTTGTTACGCGCAGCTGGGCGCGCCGGGTGTGCGGGCCGGTCCTATCGGTTTGATTCGAGAGGGGTTTAGCGCCTTGATGGAGTAGTAGCCGGCGGTGATGTGGTCGAGGTTCACCGTGGCCGCGACGCCGGGCAGCGCGCCGATCCGGTCGGCGTAAGCGCTGAGATGCGGGTAGGAGGCGAGGCTCCGCAGGTTGCATTTGAAAAGCCCGTGATAGGCCGGATCGAACCGCACCAGCGTCACGAACAGCCTGATGTCGCTCTCGGTCAGGCGCTCGCCGAACAGGAAGCGCCGCCCATCGGCGAGCCGCGTCTCCAGCCCGTCCAGCGCCGCGAAAACGCCGCGCGTCGCCTCGTCATACGCCGCCTGGCTGCTCGCGAAGCCGGCCTTGTAGACGCCGTTGTTCAGCGTCTCGTAGAGATCGGCGTTGAGCGCGTCGATCTCGGCGGCGAGATCGCTCGGATAGAGATCGAGCGAGGCGTCGCCATAGGCGTTGAAGGCGGTGTTCAGCATCCGCAGAATATCCGCGCTTTCATTGTTCACGATGGTGCGGCGCTCTTTGTCCCACAGCACAGGCACAGTGGCGCGGCCGGTATAGGCGCCGTCCGCATGGGTGTAGAGTTCGTGGATATGGCGCGCGCCGAGATGCGGATCCTCGCCCGCGCCGGGATAGCCGCCGAAGCGCCAGCCTTCATCGGTTAGGAACGGCTCGACCACGGTGACGCTGATCGCATCCTCGAGCCCTTTGAGCGCGCGAGCCATCAGCGTGCGCGAGGCCCAAGGGCAGATGAGCGCGACGTAAAGGTGATAGCGTCCAGGCTCGGCGGGAAGCCCCGGCGCGCCGTTCGGGCCCGGCGCGCCATCGGCCGTGATCCAATCGCGAAAGCTCGAGATCTGGCGGCGAAACCGCCCGGCGGCGTCCTTGTCCTGAACCGGCGTCCAATTCGCGGACCAGCGACCGTTCACAAGCATGGGAGGCGCTCCTTTTGAGACAATGAGGGAGGCGAAAGAGGACGCCAAACCGGCGCGGCCGGCTTGGCGCGAAAGGCGCGGGATCTGGCGCGGGATCAGGCGAGGGCCGTTTGCGGCGCGCGGGCGAAGCGGCGGGACAGCGCGTAAGCGCCGTCGCCGAGGAGGGCTTGGGCCACCAGCGCCGCGGCCCAGAACGCCGGGAACTCCCAGCCGCCGTTCGGATTGCTGAAGAGCCAACCGTTCGGGCCATGCACGAACAGGATCGCGCCGATCAGGATCGGCAGGGTCGCGAGCGCTGCGATCCGCGAGCCGACGCCGAGGATCAGCGCGGCGCCCGCCAGCGTCTCGGCGGCGATCGTCGCGTAGGCCAGCTCGCCAGGCAGACCGAGCGAGGCGAAAAAGGCGGCGGCGCCCGCCGGCGTGAAGACGAAGACTTTAAGGCCCGCATGGGCGAGGAACATCACGCCAAGCGAGACGCGCAGCACGAAGGCGGCCAGGTCAGCTTGGGCGGGAGCGTTAGTTTTGTCGAACATGGTCAGTCCTTTCTCTGGTCGAGTGCGAGAGGTCCGTCGCGGCGTGGATCGGAGCGATCCGTCGCCGACGACCAAGACATGACCGTCTTCCCTGCGGAGATAAATTGGCTGCGGAGGGAATGACTTTCATCAAACTGGTGATAATATGGATCGGCTCGAGCAAATGCGGGCGCTGGCGGCGGTGGTCGCCAACCGCTCCTTCACGGCCGCCGCGGCGCGCCTCGGCCTGACGCCGCAAGCGGTCAGCAAGGCGGTCAAAGCGCTGGAGGAGGATCTCGGCGCGCGCCTTCTCAACCGCACCACGCGCGTGGTGCAGCCCACCGAGACGGGCCTCGCCTTCTATGAGCGGGCCCGGCGGCTGCTCGATGATTTCGACGAGCTGCGCGCGGCGATGCGAGAGGAGCATCGCGCGCCGCGCGGCCATCTGCGCCTCACCGCGCCGGCGAGCTTCGGCGAGCTGCATCTCGCTGATCTCACGGGCCGATTTCTGGAAGCCTACCCCGAGACCAGCATCGACCTGCATCTCACCGATCGCCATGTGAGCCTGATCGACGAAGGCTTTGATCTCGCGATCCGCATCGGCGCGCTGGAAAGCTCAGGCTTGATCGCGCGCCGCCTCGCCGCCGCGCCCATCCGCCTCTGCGCCAGTCCCGCCTATCTCGCCGAGGCGGGCGCGCCACAGAGCCCATCGGACATCGCCGCGCATCGCTGCGTGATCGACGCCAATTTCCGCGAGGGAGGCGTCTGGCGTTTCGAGGTCGAGGGCGCGCCGGTGAGCGTGCGGCCGCCGGCGCGGCTGAGCGTGAACAGCGCGCTCGCCGTGCGGCGGCTGGTTCTTGCGGGCGCTGGCCTCGCGCTCTGTCCTGATTACGTGGTGAAACAAGATCTTGAGAGCGGCGCGCTGGTCAGCTTGCTCGAGGGCGCGGTCGCGTATGATCTCGACGTCTTCGCGGTGTATCTCGAAAGCCGCCATCTCTCCGGCAAACTTCGCGCCTTCATCGATTTCGCCGCCGCCGAGCTGGCGCGGCGCTGACGCCCTGCATCAGAGCGCGGCGGCGTAGATCGCCAGCGCGTCCTCATAGGTCACCTCGCGCGGATTATTGGTTAGAAGCCGGGTCTGCTTCATCGCGTCTTCGGCGAGCCGCGGCAGATCATTATGCGAGATCTGATGATCGCGCAGCCTTTGGCGCACGCCGACGGCCTCGCAGAGCGCGTCCATCTCCGCGACGAACGCCCCAGCATCCGACGCGCCGCCGGGCGTGATCGCTGGGCGCAGCGCCGCGTAAAGCGGCGCCGCCGCCTCCATGTTGAAGCGCAGCACATGCGGCAGCACCAGCGCGTTTGAGAGCCCATGCGGCAGATGGAAGATCCCGCCAAGCGGATAAGCGAGCGCATGCACCGCCGCGACCGGCGCATTGGCGAAGGCCTGGCCGGCGAGCATCGCGCCGAGCAGCGCCTTCTCCCGGGCCTCGAGATCCGATCCGTTGCGATAGGCGCGCGGCACGGCCTCGGCCAGCAGCCCCAGCGCTTGCAGCGCCAGCGCGTCGGAGATCGGGTTTTTCTTGTGCTTGGTGGTGAAAGCTTCGATCGCGTGGACCATGGCGTCGACGCCGGTGGCGGCGGTGACCGCAGGCGGCAGGCCAAGGGTCAGTTCGGCGTCCAGCAAGGCGATGTCGGCGTAGAGCACAGGCGAGACCACGCCCATCTTGAGATCCGCGCCGCGGGTCACGATGGCGACCGGCGTCACCTCGGCGCCGGTGCCGGCGGTGGTGGGGATCTGCACCAGCGGCAGGCGCCGATCCGGCGAAGCGGCGCGGTCGACTTGGCCGACGCCGTACATCGTCTTGAGCGGTTGGTCTCCGCCCGCCAGCGCCGCGGCGAGTTTGGCGACATCCATCGAGCTGCCGCCGCCGAACCCGATCACCAGGCTCCCACTCTTCGATGCGGCCGGCTGCGTCGCGAGGTTCGCGGTGAGTTCGCGCGCCGCGGCCGCCGCCGCCTCCACAATCGCTTCGGGCGGATCGGCGACCACGTCTTCGAACATGCGCACCGTGAAGCCCGCTTCGGTGAGCGAGGCCAGCGCCGGATCGAGCAGCCCCGCTTGGCGCAGCCCCTGATCAGTGACCAGCAGCGCGGCGCGGGTCTCGAACCGCTCCGCAAGCAGCGGCCCGAGCTGGCGGGCGGCGCCGTGGCGGAAGATCACGCTCGGCACTGTGGCGAAGTCGAAGTCCATACCGCGTTCTCCCGAAACAGGGCGCTGAAGGCCGCCGATCAAGGGCGGTTGCGCCCATAAGCGTCATGCGCCGCCACCCAGTCGCCCGCCACCACCGCGGCGCTGAGCGAAAGCTCGCCGCAAAGCACCGCCGCCGCCATGACCTCCGCCAGCTTGCGCGCTTTGCCAGCGCCATAACAGCCAAGCGCCTCGAGGCATTCACGCTGGGTGGCGAGCCCGGTGCCGCCGCCATAGCTCGCCACGATCAGCGATGGAATGGTCGAGGAGAAGTAGTAATCGCCCTCCGCCGTGATCTCCGCATGCACGATGCAAGCGCCGCTTTCGGCGACATTCGCCTCGTCCTGCCCGGTGGCGATGAACATCGCCGCGATCCCGTTGGCCGGATGCACGCCGTTCAGCGTCGAGCCCGCCATCATCGCGCCGATCTGCGAAGTCTGCCGCACCGCGAGCAGCGCTTCGGGCGTGACGCGCAAACGCTCCTTAAGAAGATCGCGCGGCAGCGTCACCTCGGCGACGACGCGTTTGCCGCGCGTGCGGAGCGTATTGAGAGCGCTGTATTTTTTGTCCGTGTCCATCGCGCCGGTCAGCGTGTAGCGCGTCATCGGTCCAGGATAATGCGCCGCGATCCAGCGACAGGCCGCGTCCGTCGCCTTGCCGCACATGTTCTGCCCGGCCGCATCTCCGGTGGTGTAGTTGAAGCGCGTATAGAGCATGCGCGCCGCTGGATATTGCTCAATGTCGCGCAACACGCCGACGCGCGTCGTCGCCTCGGCCGCCGCTTTCACCGCGTCGAACTCGGCCTTCAGCCACAGCCCGAAATCCCGCGCGCCGCGCGCATCCTCGAACACAAAGACCGGCGCGCGCTGCATGGCTTCATCAAGGATCGTCGTCGTCACGCCGCCCGCGGCGCGCGTGACGCTCATGCCGCGGCCATAGCTCGCCAGCAGCGTGCCCTCGGTCGTCGCCATCGGCACGTAGACCTCGCCGTGAGCGTGCTCGCCTTTGATCTTCAACGGTCCGGCGAAGCCGAGCGGCATCTGCACCACCCCGACGAAATTCTCGATATTGCCGGGCAGGATCTTCGGATCGAAGGAGTAGCGGCCGGTATGCGCCAGCGCCGTCCCGGTCTTCTCCTCAATGAAGGCGCGCCGCGCGGCGGCCGCCTCGGCGGTGTAATCATCGCTCGCGAACCGCGGAATCGAATGAGACGCCATCAACGTCGCCCTCCCCATTGTTTTCTTTTGAGAGAGCGTAGGCGCGGCGCCGCAGAATGAGCAAGCGCGCTTCAGCGGCTCTCGCCCCAGCCCGCCGCGCCGCCGCTGGCGAAATACGCCTCGCCGAAATCCGTCAAATCGGCGAGCATTTGGCGGAACACCAGCTCGCGCGCGGCCGGATCAAGATCGAAGCTGAAGAGATGGCGTAGAATATCGCCGTAGCCGCCGAGCGCCCGCTCGAGCGAACCGGCTCCGCGCGAGCCGGAGCGCGGCGTCTGCACATAGGCGTAGACCGCGCCAGGATCATACGCGTAGCCCGGCGCTCGGCCTTTCAGCTCCGCGTTGAAGATCATGTCCTCGGCGAAGCGGATGGGCCGCCACGCCGGCGCCAGCTCGCGTTTGAGCACCGGGCTGAAGCTGTCGCGCGAGGTCACGATCCGCTCGAGGGTCAGCGCCGTCGGCGCGCCCGGCTCTCCCGGCGGCGCGCCCGCGCCGGGCGCGAGAGGCGGGCTCAGCGGAACGCATGGGCCCGTCGCCGCGCCTTGCTCCCGCGCCAGCGGGACAAGACGGCTCAGCCGATCCGGCGCGTAGAAATCATCCGCGTCGAGAAAGGCGAGGAGCGGCGCTTGCGCCTCGCGCATGGCGATGTTCCGCGCCGCCGACGGGCCGGAGCCCGGCGTCGAGGTCGTGAGCCAGCGGATCCGCGCGCGGTCGGCCTCGCAAAGCGAGAGAGCGGCGGCGTAATCCGCTCCATCGTCAACGCCGACCACGATCTCGACCGCGGCGAGATCGCTCTCCAGCACCGAGCGAAGCGCCCGCTCCAACGTCGCCTGCGCGTCCCGCGCCGGAATGATCACGGACAGTTCCGGCGTCATCGCCGTCCCCCTAAGCCGCCGCGCCGCGGTTCTCCACGATCCGGATCCCGACCCCCGCCGCCTCCGGATAGATGTCGCATTTCATGACCGTCACCTCGACGCGCTCCACATGCGGATCCTCGAGCGCTTTGGCGGCGAGCTCGGCGGCGAGCTCTTCGACGAGGCGCACATGCTCTCCTGCGCGGCTCCGCGCGATGGCGTAGTCGCAGACGGTGGCGTAGGAGGCGTATTCGCCGCCCAGGCGCACCGCCCGATCCACATACATCACCAAGGAGATCTCAACGTTCTGCGGCCGGAACTTCTCCATCTCATGCACGCCGATGAAGAAGGGCAGACGCAAGCGGTCGACGCGCACCTCGTCGTAGCGACCCGTGTCGAACAGCGCGCTCATCGCTCGCGCCTCACCGCCCGCGCCGCAACGCCGGCGGAGGCGCGATCTCTCTCTTGGGGCGGGGAGCCGCCTTGACGCTCCGACGCGGCGCGCCGCGGGCGCCATCCGCGCGCGAACGCCGCGCCGGCCCTCGATGGGCCAAAGCGGCGTTCCCCCCTCCGCGCCGCAGTCGATCTTCGCGCGCTCATGCGCCGACCCCCATATCGTCCCGGCCGGTGTCCCGCGCCAAATGCCGCCCGCCATCGAGATAGAGGATCGTCCCGTTCATCGAGCCCGCGCTCAGCATCAGATCCACCGCCTCGCAAATCTCATCCAGCGTCGGGATCGCGCCGGCGGGGTTCTTGCGCGCCATCCGCTCGAACTCCTCTTGGCTCTGCCCGCCGCTCGGCAGCACGATGCCCGGCGCGATCGCGTTGACACGCGCGCCTTTGCGCAAGCCGAAAGCGTGGATCTTCGTCGCCGCCTCCAGCGCCACTTTCGAAAGTGTGTAAGTGAAGTAATCGCGGCTGAAATTAGCGATCTTCTGATCGAGGAAATTCACGATCAAAAGCGGGCCCTCGCTCCGCGCCGCGAAGCCCTCGCTCACCAACACCGGATGCAGCGCGTTCACCGTCATCTGCAGCTGAAATTGCGCGATATCCGCTGCGCCGGCTTGATCGCGCAGAAACACCGAAGCGCTGTTGATCACCATCGAGGGCGGGCCAAAATCCTCGCACACCCGCGCGCAGAGCGGCCCGATCGTCTGAGGATCGGCGAAATCGGCTTGATAAAGCCGGCATCTGCGGCCCAGAGCCTCGATCTTGGCCTGCAGCGCCGCCGCCTCGTCCGGTTCGGAGCGATAATGCGCCGCGATGTCCCAGCCGCGCGCCGCGTAATGCAGCGCCAGCGCCCGCCCGATCCGCTTCGCCGCTCCGGAAACAAATGCGATTTTAGACTGTTCCGCCATACTCTTCGCCGCCCTCCCTGATGCGCCTACGGCTACCCTATCCTGCGCTCTGAGAGAAGGGCGGCTCTGAAGTCACGGCGGCGCAAAAAGTCGCCCAGCTCAATCGCTGAGGCGCCGCGTCACGGTTATACCCCGAACGTCATTTGATAATTCGCAGCGAGTTCTTGATCGAGACGAGGATCCAGCGTGATCGAAGTATCTGTGATCATTTTGATCCTTGGCGCGGTCGCAATCGCCGCAGGGTTCGGCGCAATCGCTTACGGCGCGTATAAGCTCGGCGGCGAACGCGCGGCCAAGCGCTGCGCCGATGAGGCGCGCGCGCTTGGCGGCCATCTCGACTTATTGAGAGAGAATGCGCGCCAACTGGGCGATGCGCTGATGGCGAAAGTCGCTGAAAAGAAAGGCGGCGTGCATCCCGCGGAGCTCTCGAACGATCATCTTTGGGGACGCGCCGCCGCGCCAGCCGACACCGACATCATCAAACAATACGGGCGCGATTTCCGCGTGATCTGCGTCGCGAATTTCAAAGGCGGTGTGGGAAAGACCACCGTCGCCGCAAATCTAGGCGCGTTTCTCGCCGCGCCTTACGGCGATCGAACGCTGCAGCGCAAACGCGTCTTATTCATCGACACGGACTTCCAAGGATCGCTTTCATCCATGCTGCGGCCGAAAGGAGCCGCGCCGCAATCCCGCGCGGCGATGATTTTCTCGCCGCCGGACCGCTACACCGACGATGAAGTGTTCGCGGCGATCCAGCCAGCGTCGATTCAAGGTCTTGGTCAGATGCATTATCTCGACGCGGATCTCGCGCTGGAGGATCATCAGGATCTCTTGCGCTATGAGTTCGTTCTCGGCCTCACCAAAGACGATGCGCGCTTTCGATTGGCGCGCCGCTTGTTGGTCGACAAGTTTCGCGACAGTTTCGATGTCGTCGTAATCGACACCCCGCCGCGCCGAACGCTGCTGACGCTCAACGCGCTTTCGGCCGCGACGCATATCTTCGTGCCGACCAAGCTCGACGTCTTCTCTCAGCGCGGCGTGTCCACGATCTTGAAAGAAATCGCCAGCAGGCGGGCGCATCTCTGGCCGCATGCCGAGGTCGCGGGGATCATCGCCACGATGACCACCCAAGCCCGAGCCTTCACAGCCACGGAACGCAGCCGGCTGCGCTCGATCCGGCAAGATCTCGCCGAGGCGACATTCGGCGATGTGGATGTGCTGGAGCCGAATTTCCGGCAACGCACGGGCGTCGCCAATCCCGGAACGGATCAGCCTTTCGCGCTCTACACGAACGCGGTGCAGGGGCAGAGCATCCGCTCGGAAGTCGCCGAAGTGTGCCGCGCGGCGGCTCTGCGGCTCTTTTCATAGCGTGGCGCCAGACCAAGTCGCGCAGCTTTGGCGCCGCCTGTCGAGGGCGGGCGTCGGACGCGCGCGTTAAGGCGCGCCGCTCACCAGCCGGCGGACGATCCGCCGGAGCTGGGGCCCGGAGCGGTGCAATCGAGGCGCGCCATCGCCGATGCTGCGAAATGGGCCTCGGGCGTCGCAGGGCAGGCGGCGCGGTAGCTTCGGTATCCTATGCAATCATGCGCGGCTTTGGCGTCTTCCCACAGGCGGGCGGCGCGGGCCTCGCTGCAGACGGGCTTCGGCTCGCTGGGCGCCGCCACGGCGCGGGCGGCGAGCGCGGCGATACAGGCGCGATAGGCGCTGAGCTGGCGTCGGCACGCCTCATCGTCATTGCGCTCGTCTTCCTTCAGCGCGTCTTGGCCGACGGCTCCCGCGGCGAGCGCGCCGGCGCCGAGGCGCTCGACGCAAACGGCGCTGAGATGCGCGCCGCAGGTTTCCGCAGCGGCGCCCGGGCTCGGCGGAGGCGCGCTGACAAAGAGGACCGCCGCCGCCTTCGCCGCCCTGCAGATCATGATCGTTCCTCGCCTAAGCGCGCATGTCACGAGCGTGCTTGTCTCGGACGCGCTTGTCTCGAACGCGCGTGTCTTCAGCGTGCTCGTCTTCGGCGGGAGTGAAACGCCGTTCCGCGCGCGGCGGCAAGGCGGAAGGCGTCAGCCGTCGTAACAGCCGGCGAGTCGGCCGCGCAGGCGGATCAGGCTCAGCACGGCGTCGATCGTCGGGGTCTCGATCTCGACGACCCGGCCGAGTTCCTGCACCGCGGTGACGAGGGCGTCGATCTCCATCGGCCGGCCGCGCTCAAGGTCCTGGAGCATCGAGGTTTTGTGCGCACCAACCGCCTCGCCGCCGGCGATGCGCTTGTCGACATCAATGGGGAAAGTCACGCCAAGGCGTTCGGCGATCGCCTGCGCCTCGACCATCATGCCGCGCGCCACGGCGCGGGTTCCCGGATCCTGGCAAAGCTGCTCCAGCGTCGCGCCGGTCAGCGCGCTGATCGGGTTGAAGGAGAGGTTGCCCCAGAGCTTCACCCAGATCTCATCGCGGATCTTTGGGCGCACCGGCGCTTTCAGCCCCGCCGCCGACAGCGCTTTCGAGAGCCTGAGCGCCCGCTCGGACTTCTCGCCCGAGGGCTCGCCGAGCGTGAAACGATTGCCCTCGATATGCGTGACGACGCCCGGCTCATGCACCTCGGCCGCCGGATAGACCACACAGCCGAGCGCGCGCTCGGGCCCGATGCCGTTCCATTGCGCGTCGCCCGGATCCACCGCGGCGAGCCGCCGGTCCCGATAGGGGCCGTCGAGCCCGTAAAAGTACCACCATGGCACGCCGTTCACGCCCATCACGAAGGTGGTGTTCGGCCCGATCAACGGTTGCATCTTGTCGACGACGCTTGGCGCGGAATGCGCCTTCAGCGTGAGCACCACGTAATCCTGAGGGCCGAGATCGGCTGGATTGTCCGATGCGGTCACCGGCACGGTGCGGCGCTCGCCCTCCTCGATCAAGGTGAGGCCGTTCTCTTTCATCGCGGCGAGATGCGGGCCGCGCGCGACGAGGCTCACCTCCGCGCCGGTCGCCTCTCGATTAAGCGCGAGCTTGGAGCCCATATAGCCGCCAATGGCGCCCGCGCCGAAAATGCAAAGTTTCATCAAGAATTTCCATTGTCACGCACCACCCGCCGCTCCTCGCTCGCTACGCGGCTCGTGGCAGGCGCCGCCGCAGCGATGAGCGGCGGAGCCGGCGAAGAGCGGCGCGCTCACACCAGGCCGAGTTTGTCCGCCATGCCGATGCGCTGCATCTTGCCGGTGGCCCCTTTTGGGATCTCGTCCAGGATCACGATCTTCCGCGGCGTCTTGAAATCGGCGAGCCGTTCGGCGGCGAAGGCGCGGAGGCTCTTCTCATCCGCCGCGGCGCCGTCGCGGAGCACCACCGCCGCGGCGACCTCCTCGCCGAGCTTCTCATGCGGCAGCGCGAAGGTGACGACTTGCGCCACCGCCGGATGATCGAGCAGCGTCTCATCCACCTCAAGCGGGCTGACCTTCTCGCCGCCGCGATTGATGATCTCTTTGAGGCGGCCGGTTATTTTCAGGAAACCATCGCCGTCGAACATGCCTTCATCGCCGGTGCGGAACCAACGCGCGCCCTCGATTTCGAAAAAGGATTTCGCGTTCGCATCCGGGTTCGCCTCATAGCCGGGCGTCACATTCGGGCCCGAGATCACCACTTCGCCGCTTGCGCCCTCGCCGAGCAGCTGATCGGCGCCTGGATCGGCAAGCCGCACCTGCGGGCCTGCGGGCACGCCCACATGACCGGCTTTGCGCGGCCGCGGCGGCAGCGGGTTCGAGGCCATCTGGTGGCTCGCCTCAGTCATCCCATAGCTCTCGATCACCGGCGCGCCGAAAGTCTCCTCGAGCGCCGCCATCACTTGCGGCGGCAGCGAGGCGGACGAAGAGCGGATCAGCCGGAGCTTCGCGCGCGCCAGAATATCCGCGTTGCGCTCGGCGCGGGTCAGGATCAGCTGATGCATTGTGGGCACCGCGGTGTACCAGCTTGGCTTCACCTCATCGAGCAGCGGGAAAAAGCGCATCGCGTTGAAACCCGGCGTGCAGAAGATCGACGCGCCGGCTTTCAGAGAACTCAGAACGCCAGCCACCAGCCCGTGAATGTGAAAGAGCGGCATCACATTGAGGCAGCGATCCTCAGGGCGGAGCGCCAGCGCCTCGGCGATATGGGTGGCCGAGGCGGCGAGATTGCGCTGCAGCAGCGGGACGATCTTCGGGCGCGAGGTGGTGCCGGAGGTGTGGAGCACGAGCGCGACATCATCAGCGCCGGGCGCGCCGCTCTCGGCGGCGGCGCCGCCGCTCCCGCCCTCGGGCGCAAGCGTGAAGGCGCCGGCTGGGCCGCCCTCGGCCGGCTTCAACCGCAAGATCGCCGCGCCTTGCGCGCGCGCGGCCGCGACGGCCGGCGTATCGTCGCCCTCCGCCACGATCAACGCCTTGGCTTTAAGATCAGAGAGATAAAAGTCGAATTCTTCTCGTTTGTAAGCCGGATTGAGCGGCGCGGTGGCGCAGGCCGTGGCCGCCGCCACGAACGCCGCCGCCATCTCCGGCCCGTTCGCCAGCACGATGGCCACGCGGTCCTGGGCGCCGACGCCGTTCTCGTTCAACGCCGTCTTAACCTCCGGCGCCAACGCGCGCAGCGCGCCGTAGCTCATCCACGGCCGTCCCTCGCCGCCGATCGCCGGCGCGTCCGCGGGCTGCGCGCTGAGAAGCGCGCTGATCGTCTCGCCCATTTCTTTCCCTCGCCTTGTTTCTTTTCGTTTTCGTCTCTTGCGGCCTAGGCCGCCGGCGTCGTTGCGGCGGCCCTTCGCCGCCGCTTTAGCGCGCTGCGGATCAACGGCGCCAGGAACAGCGCCGCCGCCAGCGCCAGGAAGGTCGCCGAGATCGGCCGCTCGAAGAACACCATCACATCTCCTTGCTCGGCGATCAGCGCCTGGCGGAAGGATTTCTCCATCAGCGAGCCGAGCACCAGCGCCAAAACCAGCGGCGCGAGTGGATAATCGGCCTTGCGCAAGAGATAGCCCGCGACGCCGAAGCCGGCGATCAGCCACACGTCGAACATGCGCTGCGCCGGCGCGAACCCGCCGACGACGCAGAGCGTCAGCACCACCGAGCAGAGCACCGGGAACGGCATGCGCAGCGCCCACACAAAAGCTGGGATCAGCGCCAAATTCACCAGGAGCGCGAAAAGGTTTGCGGTGTAGAGGCTCGAGATTAGGCCCCAGACGAACTCGGGCTCCTCGATGAACAGCATCGGGCCGGGCGTCAGTCCCCAAATCACCATGCCGCCGAGCAGCAGCGCCGTCGTCGGCGAGCCGGGAATGCCCAAGGTGAGCATCGGCAAGAGCGAGCCGGTCGAGGCGGCGTTGTTCGCCGCTTCCGGGGCGACGACGCCCTCCACATTGCCTTTGCCGAAGCTGTCCGGATCCTTTGAGCCTTGTTTCGCAAGACCATACGCCATCAGCGAGGCGGGCGTCGCGCCGGCGGCGGGCAGCGTGCCGACGAAAAAGCCGAGCACCGAGCCGAAGGTCATGGTCTTCATTGTGGCCATCAGCTTGCCAAGCCCGGCCCAGATCTCGCCGAAGGTGATTTTCGGCGTCGTGACTTGCGCCTTGCCCTTGCGGTTCTGCTCCAGCGTCCAGAGGATCTCGCCCACGCCGTAAGCGCCGATGGCGAGCACGAGGAAGTTGATGCCTGAGTAGAAGCCCGGCTCATCGAAGAACACCAGGCGCGGCTGACCGGTGAGGATGTCGAAGCCGACGGTGCTCAGGATCAGGCCGAGCGCGATCACCACGATCGTCTTCCACACATCATCGCCGCCAAGGCCGATGAAGGTGGTGAAGGCCAGGAGCACGAGAGCGAACTCTTCGGCCGGGCCGAATTTCAGCGCCACATCCGCGAGCGGCGCGGCGAAGGCGGTGAAGAGAAGGACGGAGATCGTGCCGCCGACGAAGGAGGCGAAAGCGGCCGCGATCAGCGCGAAGCCGGCCTCGCCCTTCTTCGCCATCGGCCGCCCGTCGAAGGTGGTGGCGACGGCGGTTGAGGCGCCGGGAATGCCGAGCAGAATTGAACTGATCGCGCCGCCATACATCGCGCCGTAATAGATCGCGCCGAGGAAGATGATCGCCGAGGCGGGGGGCACCAGAAACGTCATCGGCAAGAGGATCGCGACGCCGTTCACCGAACCGAGGCCGGGCATCGCGCCGACGAAGAGCCCGACGGTCACGCCGACGATGACCACAGTCAGATTGAGAAGCGTCAGCGACTCCGAAAAGCCGAGCGCGAGAGAACTGAGAACATCCATTCGCCGCGCTCCTCAGATCTGCAGGAAGAGTTGATTGAGCGGCGTGAAGAGCGGCTCGGTGACGCCCTTCGGCAGGACGATTTTCAGCGTCACCTCGAAGAAGAAGAATAGAAAAACCGGCGTCAGCCCGGCCATCAGGCCGGTCAGCACCCAGCCATGGCCGCCCATGACGCGCAGATAAAAGAGCATGAAAACCGGGATCGCGACGTAGACGCCGACGACGCCGATCGACGCGATGGTGAGCAGCAGCGCGCCGGTGACGACGCCGACGTCGAAAAGGGCGCCCTTCTCGATGAAGGGCTCGTCCGTCGCTGAACCTGGCGCGTGGCCCTCGGGCTCCGCGCCGCCCGCCTCATCCGCTGTGGCGGCGCGGCGCCAGACATGCCGCGCGGAGAGGAACTCTCGCAAGAATATGACGGTGGAGGCGACCAGCATCGCCGCGCCGAGCCAAAATGGAAACGCGCCGCCGCCTGGGCCTGTCTCCGGCTCCCAGCCGATCGGCAGTTCGGCGGCGTAGCTCATGAAAAAGATCGAGAGGGCCATCAGCCCGAGCGCGATCAACATCTCGCACAGCCGCGCGCGGCGCCGATGCGAGAAGAAAGGCGCGCCATGCGGACCGCCGAGATGCTG
>JBCBCG010000064.1:0-20163 GCA_038530925.1 Pseudomonadota bacterium | reverse complement strand
ATAACGACCTCCATCATTGACAAAGACGCGGCGCCTCAGGGCCCGATCAGGCCGTGCGGCGACGCTCCACATCTGTGCGGCGCGCCACGCCAAGGGCGGCGCGCGGCGCGGGACCTTCGCGCAGCGCTCGTCCGACCGCGCGCCGCGGAGCCGCGCCGCCCAAAGCGCGTCACGCCGTTCAATCTAAATGCCTCTTATTAAATCTTTCGTGTCGCTGCACCTTTAGAAAAAGCCACAAGCTCGCCGTCAACTCGCTTTGGTATGGAAATCGCTTGACGTGGTTCGCGTCAGGGGCGTCGAGAAAGCGGGTCGCGCGGTTTGTCTGAGCCGCGGAGACAGTGAGCTTGTTCGGTTCCGGTCTTCGGGTCCATAGACGCGGTGAAAACAGGTGAGGCGGGGCGAATGGCGCAGCCAACAGCGGTGAGAGCGCGGCGGGCGCGGCGATTTGGGGATAGCGGGGCGCCGATCCGCTCGGTGCGGGACGCGCTGCGCGAATGCCGGCTGTTGTTCGGTTTCGTGCTCGTCTTCGGCGTCGCGGTCAATCTGCTGCTGCTGACCGGCCCGCTCTATATGTTGCAGGTCTACGACCGAGTTCTGACCAGCAGTTCGTTCCAAACTCTGATGGCGCTCAGCCTGTTGGTGGTCGCAGCCTATCTGGCGCTCGGGTTGATCGACGCCGCGCGCGCCACCATCGCCTCGAAAGCCGGTCTCCGGCTCGAGCGCTTGCTCGCCGAGCGCTTGGTGGGCGAGGTGTGGGCGAGTTCGGCTGAAGACGGGCCCTCGCGCAGCACCGAAATCCTGAGGGACGTCGAGACGTATCGGAACTTCGTCGGCGGCCAGGGCGTCATCATCCTGACGGATCTGCCCTTCGCGCCGCTCTTTATCGCTGTGATTTTCCTGCTGCATCCATGGCTTGGCGTCTTCGCGACGATCTCGATCCTGGCGCTGACCTGCATCGCCGCCGCGGCGCAAATCTTCACCCGGCGCAAGCAGGAAGAGGCGCGCGAAGCGTCGGCGACCAATTCGCGCTTTATGCATAATGTGGCGCTCGCCTCTGAGTCGGTGCGCTCGATGGGCATGAACGGCACGCTTTCGATGCTCTGGCGCGATCAGCGCGACGATGCGGTGACCAAGCAGGCGATCGCCACGGATCGCGCCGCCGCATTCAAATCCGCGACGAAGGCGACGCGCTTCGCGGTGCAGTCCCTGATCCTCGGTCTCGGCGCCTATCTCGTTTTGGTGCAAGAGCTGAGCGCCGGCGGCATGATCGCGGCCAGCATCATTCTCGGCCGCGCTCTCGCGCCGATCGAGCAAAGCCTGGCGGCGTGGAGCCAGTACAACGCCTCGCGTATGGCGAAGGTGGCGATCGACAAGGCGCTGGCGGCTTCCGAAGCCGAAGGCTCCGCCGATCAAAGCGCCGCCGCGCCCAGCATCTATGGCGAGGTGGCCCTCGAGAAGCTGACCTTCACCCCGCGCGGCGCCGATGAGCCGGTGATCTCCGATTTGACGATGAAGATCCCGGTGGGCGCGGCGGTCGGCGTCGTCGGGCCGAGCGGCGCCGGCAAGACGACGCTGGCCAAGCTGATCATCGGCGTTTTGAAGCCTGAGAGCGGCCTCGTTCGGATCGATGGCGCGGACATCCGCAATTACGATCCGGATCTTCTCGGCGCTCAGGTCGGTTACCTGCCTCAGGATAGCGGGCTGCTCAGCGGGACGATCGCCGAGAACATCGCGCGCTTTCAAGTCGGCCGCGAGGAGGAGATGTACGAGGCGGCGAAGATCGCTGGCGTGCATGAGATGATCCAGCGCTTGCCCAAAGGCTACGCCACGCAGATCGGCGCCGGCGGCGCGGGCCTCTCCACCGGCCAGCGCCAGCGCGTCGGCCTCGCCCGGGCGATCTTCGGCGGGCCGAAGCTTTTGGTGCTGGACGAGCCCAACGCCAATCTCGACGACCAAGGCGAAGCGGCGCTGCGCCGCGCGATCGAGACGGTGTCTGGGCGCGGCGCGACCGTGTTAATCGTCTCGCATAAGGCCTCGCTGCTGCAGCCTTGCGACCGGTTGATCGTGATGTCGCAAGATCGCAGCGTGCTCTATGGCCCGAAAGACGCCGTGATGAACCGCTTGGCGCGCCGTCCCGATCGCCCGGGCGAAGCGCCGAAAGCCGTCGAAGGCCCGCGCCAGCCCTCCGTCGCCGGCGCGCCGAAAGACGCGCCGAAGGATCGGAGCGGCCCGCCGAACTGAGTTGCGCCGGCCGCCGCGAAACGGGGCGCGGTGAGACGCGCCGCGTCGTGGGCGGCCTCAAGGAAGCGACGGAGCGTTAGGAGAAAACGCGATGATCCTCAGAATTCTGGCGGTCCTCTTTGTGATCGCAGCGGCGGTCGCGCTGGTCTCGGACGCTTTGCAGGCGCTGCTCGAGGCGATCGGCATGGCCGAAGCGCCGGTGATCGGCGCCGCCCTCGACGGGATCGCCGCGCTGCGGCTGACCTCCTTTGAGCGGTATCTCGTCGGCTTCGTGCTCGCGGCCAGCGCGTTCCTCGCTTGGCATCTCTCGCTGTTGCTCGGCGCCGAGGGCGGCAAGGCCAAGCCGCAGGACAAAGCGCCAGCCGTCTACGACGCTGAATTGGCCGCGGGCGCGCCGCGCCGCCGTATCACCGACCGCGGCCGCCAGCCGATCCTCTATGGCTCTGCGGTCGCGGTGGTCTTCTTCGGTGGCCTGATCGCCTGGAGCTCCCTCGCGCCGCTGGAGAGCGCCGCAGTGGCGCAGGCCAAAGTGCGCGTCGAGAGCAATCGCTACACGATCGATCATCCCGATGGCGGCGTGATCTCGGCGCTCTTCGTGCAGGAAGGCGACTCGGTGCGGGAAGGCCAGACGCTGATCCGTCTCGACCCGACGGAGATCACCTCGGAGCTCGCAGTGCTCTCGCGCCGGCGCGACTCGCTGCGCACCTTGAATGCGAGGCTTGAAGCCGAACGAGACGAGCTGAGCGCGATCGAATATCCTGAAGACATTCTGGCCCGCGCCAAGACCGATGATCAGCTCGCGGCGATGGTGAACGGCCAGAACACGCTTTTCGCCGCCTCCAGCGAAGCATTCGAGGGCGAGATCGCCGTCGGCGAGCAGCGCATCACTCAGCTGAAGGAGCGGATCGACGGTCTGCGCGCCGAACTCGCCTCGATCGAAAACCAGCTCGTCATCATCAAAGAAGAGAGCGACGATCTTGAGGAGTTGCTGCGGAAAGGTCTGACCCCGCAGCGCCCAGTGCTGGAGTTGCGCCGCGAGAAGGCCAAGCTCGAGGGCTCGACCGGCTCGCTGGTGGCGGAGATCGCGCAGACCGAGACGCGGATCGGCGAGACGCGTCTCTCGATCATCCAGCTGCGGCGCAACCGGCTCGCAGAGACCTCGGAGACGCTGCGCACCACCTTGGCCGAACTTCTCGAGCTTGAGCCTCGGTTCGAGGCGCTGGAGACGCGGCTGGCGCGGACCAAGCTGCGGGCGCCGTCGTCTGGCGTGGTGTTCGATCTGCAGAAATTCACCACCGGCGGCGTGATCCGCCCCGGCGAGCCGATCCTCGACATCGTGCCGGACAGCTCCGCCCTGGTGGTGGAGGCGCGCATCAGCCCGATCGATCGCGACGTCATTTCCGCGGGCATGGACGCCCGGGTGCGCTTCACCGCCTTCAGCTTCCGCAGCACCGAGCCCGTGGATGGACGGCTGACCCGGGTCTCCGCGGATGCGCTGACCGATGAAGCGACGCGTGAGCTTTATTATGTCGGCGTCATCGAGGTGCCGGGCGACGCGCTCGAGAGCCAAGAGATCGCCATTAAGCCAGGCATGCCGGCGGAGGTCACGATCCCGCTCCGCGCGCGCACGATCCTGCAATACATCATCGAACCCCTTGTGCAGAATTGGGAGCACACGTTCCGGGAGGAGTGATTTCTTATCAGCGGAGCGGCGCCGACGCGCGGGAGCGGCGGCTCCGGCGCCGCCGCAAGCGAGGAGGCCGCGTCAGGCGAGGAGGCGGCGCTCCGTCAGGAGCGCTGAGCGACGAGCCGCGTTGGCGCGGCGCGCGGGTCTCGGCTCACGCCTCGCCCTCGCCGCCGCTCTCCTCGCGTTCGCGCAAGTAATCCTCCGTCGTGCGCGTGCGGCGCGGCGTTCCCATTTGAAAGGGCGAGCTTTCGCTGTGATATTGCGCGCCCACGCGGCAATCATCGCACATCTGGATCAGACGGACGTTGTCGGAATCCGTGTACATCCAATTCGAGCCGGCCAGCTTCTCCGAAATCCGCTCGATCGCGCTTTTGACGCCGAACTCTTTGCCGCATTCGATGCAGGCGAAAGGCTCCTCGCTCTTCAGCGTCGCGACCGAGAGCGCCGCGTCGGAAAGATCGTAGCGCGGCGTCAAGGTCAGCGCCGTCTCCGGGCAGGCGGAGGCGCAGATCCCGCATTGAACGCAGGCGTCTTCCTGGAAACGAAGCGCCGGGCGGTCCGGATCGTCGGAAAGCGCGCCGGTCGGGCAGAGGCTGACGCAGGCGAGGCAGAGCGTGCAGGCTTCCTGATCGAGCGTCACCGCGCCGTAAGGTGCGGGCGTCGGCGTCGCCAGCCCCGCGAGCGAGATCGGCTCGGCCGGCGGCGCGGCGGCCGCCAACCCTTTGAGCGCGACGCGCGTCGCCTCGCGCGGGGCGCCAAGCGGCAGGGCGGGCGCCGCGTCATGTGGCTCAGGCCGGAAGCCGTAGAGCGCGGCGGTCATCTCATCGGGATCGCGGCTCTCGAGCAGCCTCAGCCGCGCGGCGCCCTCCGCCGTCGCCGCGCCCGCGCCAGAGGCGAGCGCGTCGGCCAAGGCGATCTCGCCCTGCGCCGCCTCGCGCTCCGCTTTCGGACCAAGCAGGAGCACCGCGCCCGCAAAGCCCATCGACAGCGCCGAAAGCATCGCCGCATGGCCGAATTGGCCGAGCTCCTCAAGCTCCAGCGGCAGCACATGCGCCGGCAGACCTCGGCCGCACCGCGCCGCGAGCGCGATCATCTCCGCGCCATGCTCGGCGTCATGCGCGAGCAGCACCGGCGGCGGGGCGCCGGCGGCGGCGGGATGGCCGCGATAGGCCTCGCTCAGCGTGCGCAGCCGGCGCAAGAGATGCTCAAAGGGCGGATCGGCGTATGTCGCGGCGCCGGTTGGGCACACCGACGCGCATGCGCCGCAGCCGGCGCAGATCATCGGATCGATGGAGACATGATCGCCGTTCGGCGTGATCGCGACGGTGGGGCAGAGCGACAGGCAGCGGTCGCAGCCAGGCTGGCGCGCGCGGCTATGGGCGCAGAGGCTCTCCTCGAAGCGGATGTAGAGCGGCTTGTCGAACTCGCCGATCAACTGCGAGGCGTCGAAGAGCGCGCGCTCCACCGCGATCGGATCGCGCGGATCGGCGCGCACATAGCCGGCGCGTTTGTCCGGCGCCGGGAAGAGAGTGGAATCGCCGGAGAGATCGAGGATGATGTCGCATCGCGTGCGCGCGCCGTCGCGCGGCGCGGCGAAACGCAAGCCGCCGCGCCCGCCGGGCTCTCGCTCGGCGAAGGCGTCGATGGCGAGCTCGAAGCCGCCAAGCGCGCCGGAGGCGTTTCGGATCCTGCCCGAGACGATGGGAAACGCGGCGCGCGGCGGCGCCGCGGCGTCGCCCGAGCTCCGCAGCAAGCAGGTGACGGAGAGCGTCTCGCTGAGGCGCTGGGCGGCTTGCAGCGCGGTCTCGCCGTCGCCGTAGATTAGGCACAGCCCCTCGGAGCGCACGAGCGTCTGCGGGGTCGGCGGCGCGCTGAGCGCCGCTTCGGCGAGCAGCGCCGCCATCTTCGGCGCGGCGTTCGCCGCCTCGTCCGACCAGCCGGCGCGGTCGCGCAGATCGACGAAGGCCAGCGGCGCGGGCGCCGCCCCCTCCGCCGCCAACGCTTCGGCGAGATCCTGAGACTGCTCTTCGAACCGCGTCGCCTCCTGCGCGCAGGCGATCGTGACCGGCGCGTCGGCGCGGAGCGCGGCTTCGACGATGCTCGCCTGACGGCCGCAGAGATTGGTGTGGACCGCGCAGCCCGGCGCGATCGCCTCGCCGTCGATGCGCGCGGTGCCCTCGCAATCGCAGAGAAGAAGCGCCGATTTCGGCGCGGCGCGTCCCGCGGGTGTCTCGGTCATTCGGCGTTCTCTCCCACAAAGCCCGCTCTTTCGACGGAGCGTTCTTCGCCGCTTCGGCCGGCGAGCCGCGCCGGCGCCTGCGACATTCTGTCATCCCTGCGACGCGCGGTCTGGCCGCAATGCGCGAATGACGGTTTTGTATGAGGACTAAATCGGGGCGCGGCGCGTCCTGCAACAATTCATGAGGCGGCGCGCAGGCTGCGTCCGCGAAAAAGCGTCGGGACACGGCGTTGAGGGGAGGATCGATGGAGAAGACCGCGGAAATCCCGGTCGGCGTCGTGGTGCGGCGGTCTCCTGGATCGACCCGATGGGCGAAGTGGGTTTGGCGCGCGGTGGCGGTCATGCCCGGCGCGGCGCCCGCCTCGTGGCGGGTGTTGCGGCGGGAAGGCGAGGCGGTGGAGTATCACGCCGCGACGGTGACGCTCTTGGTGCATCGGGCCGAGACCGAAGCGTATCGCGCCGCGCTCGCGAGCGAGCCGCCTTGCGTTTGGGCGATCCTGCGTCCCGATGAGGATGAAGACGATCACGCCGCCGCTGCGCCGGGCGGCGCGGACGAGCGCCCAGGGCTCGTCGTTCATAGCGTCACGGCCTCTCCCTATGACGCCCAGGATTACCTCGACAGCGGCGAGGAGATCGTCGAGGCGATCCCGGCGCCGCCGGGCCTCGTCGCCTGGCTGCGTGATTTCGTCGACCGCCATCATGTAGACGAGCCGTTCAAGAAGCGCCGCCGCGATCGGCTTGATGTGGAGCGCGTCGAGGACGGCGTGGGCGATCCGCGGGTGCGCCAGGCGGCGGACGTCTATCGCGCGCCGGCGGCGCTGAAGCCGAAGCGGACGCTGCAATGAGCGCCCAAGAGCGGCGCGGCGCCGGAGCGGAGCTGAGGCGCGCTGAGGGCGCCGAGGACGGCTTTCTGCAGCGCTGGTCGCGGCGCAAGCGCGCCGTTGACGATCAGAATGAGCCGGCGGCGCCTCCTCCTGAGCTTGAGGCCGCGCCGCCCGAGGAGGAAACCGACGAGGCGGCGCTTGAGCGCCTCGGCCTGCCCGATCCCGACGCATTGAAGCCGGGCGACGATGTGTCGGGCTTTATGGCGCGCAGCGTGCCGAGCCGCTTGCGCAACCGCGCGCTCCGCAAATTGTGGGTCTCGAACCCTGTGCTCGCCAATCTCGATGAGCTGGTGGATTACGGCGAGGATTTCACCGACGCCGCGACGGTGATCGAGAACCTGACCACAGCTTATCAAGTCGGCCGCGGCTTCCGCGATCCTGACGAGGAGACGCCGCCGGCGGCGGCTGAGGCTGCGCCGCCGCCGGCCGACGCCGACGATCACGCTGAAGCCCTGGCGGAGCCGAGCGACGCGCCGACTCCATCGGAGGCGGAGACGGCGTCTCTCGCCGAGGCGCCCGCCGCTGATCCAGTCGATGGTTTCGATTCGAAAGCGACGGCGCGCGCGGCCGCCGATTCTTCAGCGCTCCCAGGGCGAGAGCGCCAATTGCCGCTCGATGCTGAAACGATGTCGCCGCCGCGGCGGATCCGGTTCGAATTCGGCGACAGCGGAGCCTAATTCTGAGTTTTTTGCTCAGAATTAAAGGGCGACGGGACGTCGCAGACGGTGAGAACAACAGAGACTTAAGCGCGTGGAGGCCGCAAAGTTCATGACCAAGGGCAATAAAACCATGTTTAGGGAGTCGCAGTGATCACGGATGCTGATCATGGCGCGCCGCGCGGGTCCGATCCCGTTGGCGCAGGGCGTGAAGTCGGGGCGGAGATCGGCGCTGAAGAGCGTCTCCGTGCCGAGTTTTACGAGTTCCTCGCGTCGCTGCTGGCGCGGCCGCCCTCGCCCGAGACGCTGCGCGGCCTGACGACGCTTGAGGGTGACGAGACCGATCTCGGCAAGGCGGTTAAAACTCTGGCGCGGGTCGCGTCGCGGGTGACGCCCGAGGCGGCGGAGCGGGAGTTCCACGACCTCTTCATCGGGCTCGGGCGCGGCGAGCTTCTGCCTTACGCAAGCGTCTACATGACTGGTTTCTTGAACGAGAAGCCGCTCGCCAAGCTGCGCGACGACATGAGCCGCCTGCGCATCAGCCGCGCCGACGACGTTTTCGAGCCTGAAGACAATGCCGCTTCGCTCTTCGACATGATGGCGGGCCTGATCCGCGGCCGTTTCACAGGTCAGCCGGCGCCGCTCGCCGAGCAGCAGGCGTTCTTCGCCGCGCATATGGGCTCGTGGATGGCCCATTTCTTCGCCGATCTCGAGGGCGCCAAACGCTCGGTGCTCTACGCGCCGGTCGGCGCGGTCGGCAAAGCGTTCATCGAGATCGAGCGCGAAGCGTTTCGAATGGAGGGCGCCGCCTCTTAGAGGCGGCGTTTCGCTGAGGCCGGGCCTGGATGACGGGCGCGGCGAATTGGGAGGATGCTAATGGATAGCGGGAAAAAGCCGTCGGATCGGAGCGCGTCGCGGCGCGACTTTCTGAAGCTCGCAGCGGCGGGCGCGCCGGCGGCGGCGGTCGCGGCGGCCGCGGGCGGCGCTACGGCGGCGCCGGTCGAAGCGCCGAGCGCGCTCGGCATGCGCAAGACCGAACATGTTGAGAAATACCTGAAATCGGCTCGGTTCTAAGGCGCGCGCCTTCAGAACTCGGGTCCAACGGGCGCCTCGCGCGTCCGCCGGTTGCGTGACGCCCGGCGGCATGGCGGCGTTCGAGACGGCGCGGAGACGATCCGCGCGATCATGGGAGTGAGACAATGCTCAAGAGACGGACGAACGGGGTTGCGGGACGCCCTCGGATGACGTCGATCGGTTCGGAAGGAGCGGGCGAGACGATGGATCGCCGCGCGTTCCTGCGCCGCTCGGGCCTCGCGGTCGGCGGCGTGGCCGCGCTCGCGGCGGGCGGCGGCACGGTGCGCCAGGCCTCTGCGGCTGAGGCGGTGGACGGCGCGATCACCAATGTGAAGACGGTCTGCACCCACTGTTCGGTTGGCTGCACGGTCATCGCGGAAGTGAACAACGGCGTTTGGGTCGGCCAGGAGCCGGGTTGGGACAGCCCGTTCAACCTCGGCGCCCATTGCGCCAAAGGCGCGGCGGTGCGCGAGCACGCCCATGGCGAGCGCCGGCTGAAATACCCGATGAAGCTCGAAGGCGGGCAGTGGAAGAAAATGAGCTGGGCCGACGCGATCCAAGAGATCGGCGACGGCATGCTGAAGATCCGCGAAGAGAGCGGGCCTGACAGCGTCTATTGGCTCGGCTCGGCCAAGCATAACAACGAACAGGCCTATCTGTTCCGCAAGTTCGCCGCCTATTGGGGCACGAACAACGTGGACCATCAGGCGCGGATTTGTCACTCGACCACAGTCGCAGGTGTCGCGAACACCTGGGGCTACGGCGCGATGACCAACTCCTACAACGACATCCATAACTCCAAAGCGATCTTCATCATCGGCGGCAACCCGGCCGAGGCGCATCCGGTCTCGCTGCTGCACGTCCTGAAGGCCAAGGAGCAGAACAACGCGCCGGTGATCGTCTGCGATCCTCGCTTCACGCGCACCGCGGCGCATGCGGATGAGTATGTGCGCTTCCGCCCGGGCAGCGACGTCGCGCTGGTCTGGGGCATTCTCTGGCACATCTTTGAGAATGACTGGGAAGACAAAGAGTTCATTCGCCAGCGCGTCTGGGGCATGGATCAGATCCGCGCCGAAGTCGCGAAATGGACGCCTGAAGAGGTCGAGCGCGTCACCGGCGCGCCGGGCTCTCAGCTGCAGCGCGTCGCGCGCACGTTGGCGAACAACCGTCCGGGCACTGTGATTTGGTGCATGGGCGGCACTCAGCACACCAACGGCAACAACAACACCCGCGCCTATTGCGTGCTGCAGCTCGCGCTCGGCAACATGGGCAAAGAGGGCGGCGGCACCAACATCTTCCGCGGCCACGACAACGTGCAAGGCGCGACCGATCTTGGCGTTCTGAGCCACACGCTGCCCGGATATTACGGCCTGAAGACCGGCTCTTGGAAGCACTGGGCGCGCGTTTGGGCGGGCGAGAAGACCGCCTCCGACAAAGCCAATGACGAGTACGAGTTCCTGCTCAGCCAGTTCGGTTCGAAAGAGCTGATGGAAGGCAAGGGCATCCCGGTCTCGCGCTGGATCGACGGCGTGCTGGAAGACGCGGAGAACATGGATCAGCCGAACAAGGTTCGCTCCATGGTGCTCTGGGGTCATGCGCCGAACTCTCAGACCCGCATGGTCGAGATGAAGAAGGCGATGGAGCAGCTCGATCAGCTGGTTGTGATCGATCCGTTCCCGACCGTCTCGGCGGTGCTGCATGACCGCAAAGACGGCGTCTATCTTCTGCCGGCGGCGACGCAGTTCGAGACCTACGGCTCGGTCACGGCGTCGAACCGCTCCATGCAGTGGCGCGACAAAGTCATCGATCCGCTGTTCGAGAGCAAAACCGATCACGAGATCATCGCGCTCTTCGCTGATAAATTCGGCTTCGGCGAGCGGTTCTTCCAGAACATCTCCCGCGACGAGAACGGCGTGCCGTCGATCGAAGACACCACGCGCGAGTTCAACGCCGGCATGTGGACCATCGGCTACACCGGCCATTCGCCGGAGCGGCTGAAGAGCCACATGGCGAACCAGCACACCTTCGACCGCACCACGCTCAAAGCGGTCGGCGGACCAAACGACGGCGAGTATTACGGTCTGCCATGGCCCTGCTGGGGCACGGCGGAGATGGGGCATCCGGGCACGCCGATCCTTTATGATCCGAGCAAGCCGGTCTCCGAAGGCGGCCTCACCTTCCGGGCGCGCTTCGGCGTCGACCGCGATGGCGACAATCTGCTGGCGGAAGGCTCATTCTCGGCGGGTTCCGCGGTGGAGGACGGCTATCCGGAATTCACCATGGCGATGCTGAAGGAGCTCGGCTTCGACAGTCAGTTGACGGCTGAGGAGCGGGCGGTGATCGACGGCGTCGCCGGCGACAAGACCAACTGGAAGACCGACCTTTCCGGCGGCATCCAGCGCGTCGCGATCGCTAATGAGATGGCGCCGTTCGGCAACGCGAAAGCGCGCTGCGTGGTGTGGAACTTCCCGGATCCGGTGCCGCTGCACCGCGAGCCGCTCTACACCAACCGGCGTGATCTCGTGGCCGACTATCCGACCTATGAGGATCGCCAAGCCTATCGTCTGCCGACGCTCTACGCGTCGATCCAGAAGAACGACTTCTCGAAAGACTATCCGATCATCCTCACTTCCGGCCGCCTGGTCGAATATGAGGGCGGCGGCGACGAGACCCGGTCCAACCCGTGGCTCGCCGAGCTGCAGCAGGACATGTTCGTTGAGATCAACCCGCGCGACGCCAATGATCGCGGCATCCGCAATGGGGAGATGGTCTGGGTCGAGGGGCCGGAAGGCGGCAAGGTCAAAGTGATGGCGATGGTGACGGAGCGCGTCGGCGCCGGCGTCGCCTTCATGCCGTTCCACTTCGGCGGCCATTACCAAGGCCAAGATCTGCGCTCGAAATATCCTGAAGGCGCTGATCCATACGTGCTCGGCGAGAGCACCAACACCGCTCAGACCTATGGCTACGACTCCGTCACGCAGATGCAGGAGACCAAGGCCACGCTCTGCAAGATCGAACGCGCCTAAGGGAGGCGGGCCCGACCCGCGGCCGCCTCGCTTCGGCGCGGCGGCCGCGTAACGGGCTCAGAAGAAAGGGACGAACAATATGGCTGCTCGCGCCAAGTTTCTCTGCGACGCTGAGCGATGCATTGAATGCAACGCTTGCGTCACCGCCTGTAAGAATGAGCATGAGGTGCCGTGGGGCATCAATCGCCGCCGCGTCGTGACGATCAATGACGGCAAACCCGGCGAGCGCTCGATCTCGGTCGCTTGCATGCATTGCTCGGACGCGCCGTGCATGGCGGTCTGCCCGGTCGATTGCTTCTACGAGACCGATGACGGCGTTGTGCTGCATTCGAAGGATCTCTGCATCGGCTGCGGCTACTGCTTCTACGCCTGTCCGTTCGGCGCGCCGCAATTCCCGCAAGCGGGCAATTTTGGCAGCCGCGGCAAGATGGACAAGTGCACCTTCTGCGCCGGCGGTCCGGAGGCGGCGAACTCCACAGAAGAGTTCCAGAAGTATGGTCGCAACCGGATCGCGGAAGGCAAGCTGCCGATCTGCGCCGAGATGTGCTCCACCAAAGCGTTGCTCGCCGGCGATGGCGACGATGTGTCCGCGATCTATCGCGAGCGCGTCGTGGCCCGCGGCTTCGGCTCGGGCGCGTGGGGCTGGGGCACGGCTTACGGCCAGAAAACGGGAAGCTGAGTCGCCACGCTTTGACGCGGCGGCGGAAATCGTCACAGTGGAGACAATAGGCGCGGCGGCGGCGAATCGTCGCGCCCATCACGCCACTGGGAGGCGATCCGCGTGACTGATCCGACGACGACTTTCGAGCGAGCCGCGCCTCAGCGCAGGCGCGGCTCGCTCGGCGCCTTGCAGAGCCGATCTTGGCTCCGCGGCGCCGGTGCCTGGAGCCTGGCTCTTCTCCTCGCATTCACGCTGCAGGCCTGCCGCGAAGCCGAGCAGGACCGGCCGCTCCGCTATGAGAAGGGCGTCTATGGCGGCCCGGAGGATGAGGAGATCGACGAGGCCACGCGGCGCGAGCTGCGCGAGCGCGTCAAGCTGCAGAGCTTTAACTGACCGCGTTTTCAGCGCGATCGTTTCAAAGAGAATGAGGCGCTGGGCGACGCCTGGACGCCCGCTTGTTGGGGAGCCGTCATGACCGATCCAACTAAAGGAGCCGCCGCCGGCGCGTCGCAGCGGGCGCGCAATGCGCCGAAGAAGCCGTTCGATCCCGGTCGCTTTGAACGGCGGCGGCGCATCGCCAAGACGCTCGCCTCGATCGCGCTCAGCTTCAGCGTGCTCGCTTTGGTGATCACCAGCTTCGGCCTTTTCGGCGGCGCCGCGGCCCAGCAGAATGTGCGCCCGCCGGCGAATGCGGCGGATCAAGGACCGCCGGACGCGGTCGACGGCGCGGTGCCTGGCGGCTCTCTTGGCATCCGCTCGGACGCCGATCTGTGGCGCTTCGTGCGCAGCGGCGAGACGCCCGAGTTCGACGCGACGGTGTCGATCCCGGATAAGAACGCCGCGGTTCTGGTCCAATCCGAAGGCGATAATTGGCGTGCGCTCCGGAACGGTCCTTTGAAGACTTATGGCCTTTATGCGCTTGCCGGCATTACCGTCTTACTGGCGCTGTTCTTCTTGCTGCGCGGGCGCATCCGCATCGAACATGGCGTCGCGGGCGTGACGATCGAACGCTTCAATGGTCTCGAGCGCTTTGGCCATTGGCTTTTGGCCGTGAGCTTTATCGTGCTCGCGATCACCGGCCTCAACATCATGTATGGCCGCTATTTCTTGCCCGATCTGATCGGCGCGGAAGCGTTCTCGACGATCAGCATCTACGGCAAATGGGCGCATAACAACATCGCTTGGGCCTTCATGTTGGGCCTGGTGTTGGTGTTCTTCATGTGGCTGCGGCATAATATTCCTGGCTGGACGGACATTAAATGGATGGCAAAAGGCGGCGGCCTGTTCGTCAAAGGCGTGCATCCGGACAGCTATAAGTTCAACGCTGGGCAAAAGCTGATTTTCTGGTCGACCATCCTGCTCGGCGCCTCCGTCAGCGCCTCCGGCATCGCGCTGCTCTTCCCTTACGAGACCGCGATGATGGGCAAGACCTTCGCCGCGCTGAATTCGGCCGGGATCACCGAAGTGTTCGGCTGGCGGCTGGACGCGAATGTGACGCCGATGGAGGAGCAGCAATATCAGACGATCTGGCATGGGATCGTCAGCCTGGCGATGATCGCGATCATCGTCGCTCATATCTATATCGGCTCGGTCGGCATGGAGGGCGCGTTCGCCGCGATGGGCTCGGGCCAAGTGGATCTCAACTGGGCCAAAGAGCACCATAATCTCTGGGTCGAGGAGGAGGCCGCCAAGACCAAAGACGCCCCAAGCGGCGCCGCCGCGACGCCCGCGGAGTAGATCGGTGCGGCTTTGGCGCGCGCCGCGGCGCGGCGCGCCTGTCGCGGCGTTGTTTGCGCTCTGCGCTGGGCTTGCAGGCGCTGATCCGTCAGTGGCGCAGACGGCGCCGGGCGGCGCGGTGGACGATCTCGCCGCGCCGAAGACCAATGCGGCGGCGCCAAGCCTTGATCGGCTCGAAGGTCATGGCGGGCCCATCAAAGGCGTCGCCGTCTCATCCGACGGGCGCCTCGCCGCGACGGCGAGCTTCGATTACGCGCTTGGTCTCTGGGATCTCGCCTCGGGCGCGCGGCTGACCTGGCTCGACGGGCATGAGGCGGCGGCGAACGCGGCCTTGTTTTTGCCCGATGGTCGGCTGGTCTCAGGCGGCGATGATTTCGCGCTGATGCTCTGGGATCTGAGCGGCGACAGCGCGCCCTTGCGGCTCGAAGGGCATCAAAACAAGATCCAGAATCTCGCGCTTTCGCCTATGGGCGATCTCATCGCTTCGGCGAGTTGGGACGGCGATATCGGTCTGTGGCGCCTGTCGTCCGAGGGCGACGCCGCGCTTGAGGCGATGCTCGACGGGCACCAGTCCGGCGTGAACGACGTCGCTTTCAGCGCGGATGGCGCGGCGCTTTTCTCGGCATCGACGGATGGGACGGTGCGCCGCTGGGATCTTGAGACGCGAAGCCTGAAGCGGATCGAGGCGCGGCATGGCTTCGGCGTCAATCTTCTGACGCTGAACGAGACGGCGGAGGGCGGCGGTTGGCTGGCCTATGGCGGCGCTGACGGGATCGTGCGCGTTCAAGACCTTGCTTCGGGCGCCGAGATTGCGCTCCTTGACGGCGAGCGGCGGCCGATCCTGGCCATGGCTGAAAGCCCGGATGGCCAGCGCCTCGCTTATGGCGACGGCGAGGGCTATATCTCCGTGGTGCGCACCGCCGATTGGTCGTTGGAGCGCGAGTTCCGCGCTGTGACGCGCGGGCCGATCTGGGCGTTGGCCTTTAAGGACGACGAGACGCTGCTCGCCGGCGGGCTCGATGATTTCGCCGCGGTTTGGCCGATCGGCGCGGCCGAAGCGCCGCTCTTTCCGAAAGACGCGCCGCGCCGGTTCCAAGTGGCGGCGGACGAAGTATCGAATGGCGAGCGGCAATTCGCGCGAAAATGCTCTGTCTGCCACACGCTGACGCCCGATAGCCGCCGTCGCGCCGGTCCAACGCTGTTCGGCGTGTTCGGCCGCCGCGCCGGCGCGCTCAGCGGCTACGCCTATTCGCCCGCTCTGTTGGCGTCGGACATCGTCTGGTCGCCGGAAACCCTGGACAAGCTGTTCGATATCGGGCCGGATCACTACACGCCTGGCTCGAAAATGCCGATGCAGCGAATTGTGGATCCGAGCGACCGGGCGGATTTGATCAGCTATTTGCGCGCCGCGACCGGCGCCGCGCCGCAAGACCCGTGAACGCGACCCCGAAGGAGACAACAGCATGAAGCCGTTTCTCGCCTCGATCCTGGCGATCGTCGTCATCAGCATTGGCGCGAATTACGCGCTGACGCAGCTTGATTGGTCATCCGCCGAGACCTTCAGCACCTCGAACGTCCGTTTGGACTAAGGGCGATCGGCTGAACGGCGAAAGCGGCGCGCTCAGGCGAGCGCGCCGCTTCCGACCCGTTTTCGAGCGCCGCTGAGACCGCGTCGTCAGCCCTTGCTGACGCGCACCCATTCGCCCGGCCGCTCCACCGACTGCGCCACGACGAATTCATACGGGCTGCCGGAAACGGTGGTGATGTGCTCGACCATATTGTCGAGGACGAAGCCGCCCTGGTCGGTCTCGACCACCAGCACCGCGTGATAGCCTTGGAAATCGCGGACGACGGTGATCCGCAGCGCGGTGCGCGGCCAGCCCATGCGCGCCAGCATCTCGCGCTTCATCAGCACGTATTCTTCGCAATCGCCGGAGCGCCAATTCAACTCCCAATGATCGGCGCCGCGATCCTCACGCGGATGAATAGTGGTGTTCACGGCGGTGTTCACCTGCTTCAGCATCTCCATCCGTTCCGGCGTCAGCACCGGGGGCGCGAAGCGCAGCGCGTCGCTGCCGAACATGCGCGCCATCGCGTCGGCCATTCCACTGGTGGCGTCGGCGACTTGTTCGGCGGCGCAGATCTCCGGACTGCGCGCGCAAAGTTGGGTGAAGGCGCGCGGCGCGAACACGGAATGGCTTTCGATGAGCCGCTGCGTCTGCGGCGCAGGGCCGCCGAAGGCGAAGGCGGCGGGCGCGTAGGTCGCCATTGCGAGGGCGGCGGCGCTGGCGAAGAGCCATTGGCGCAGGGTGCGGCGCGCCGCGACCGGCGGGCGGAAGGCGCGGCTTGGCTCTGGAAACAAGGTGGTGGCGGCGGCTTTCATGGGGGCCTCTTCTCTCCGACGTCTTCACTGAGGGGAGCGGCCTCTCTTCTGGAAGCGCGCCTTATGTGTTGACGCAACATTACGGCTCGCCCGTTTCGAAAAGGTGTGAAGATGTCCTGAAGGGCTTGTGAACTCTCTTTTTAGAAAGAGGTTTATGGGAGCGCGTTCAAATTAAGCAAACAACGAATTCGACGGAGAAAACATCGGGATCGTATTGTTCAGTGTTGTGAATAATTTCGGCAAGCGCGTCTGGAGCGCTCAGGGTTTAGTGACCAAAGGCGCGAAAACAGCCGGGGCGCGACAATACGCCCGGCTGTTCTTATGAAAAGAGCGGCTCAGCGGCCGAGGATGCGTCCGACGATTTCCGTCACATCGCGTGAGAGACCATCGACGCCGGCGATCCGCTCGAGCTCGGCCTTGATCAAGCCGCGGCGGATCTCATCATACCTTCGCCAGGTCTCGAAGGCGCCGGCGAGTTTCGCCGCGGTTTGCGGGTTCACCGGATCGAGTTTGATCAGCCAATCGGCGAAGAAGCGATAGCCTGCGCCGTCCTTGCGGTGGAAGTTCACCGGATTGGCCATGGCGAAGGCGCCGATCAAGGCGCGGAATTTATTGGGGTTGCGCCATTCGAACGCGGGATGCTCCGTCAAGGCGACAACTCGGTCGAGCGCGTCTTCAAGCGGGCTAAGCGCTTGGACGCCAAACCATTTGCCGAGCACCAGCGCATCCGTCGACCATGCGTCGTAGAACCGTTTCAGAGCGGCGTCCCGCGCCGGCGCGCCGGTATGGGTGAGCGCGGTGAGCGCCGGCAGCTGGTCGGTCATATTGTCCGCGCTGTCGAATTGCCGCTCGGCGATGGCGAGCATCTCCGGCGTGCGCAGGAGCGCGAGCAGCGCCATGGCGGTGTTCTTGAGCGCCCGCTTTCCCGCATCCTCGGCGCTGGGCGTGTACGGGCCCGGCGTGAGCATCGCCTCATAAGTCGACAGCAGCGCCGGCTTGAGGGTCTCGGCCAGAGCCAAGCGCACATGGATGCGCGCGGCGTGGATCGCGTCCGGATCGGCCGGATGTTCGCCTTTGGCGGCGATCTCTCCCGCAAGCTCGTCCTCGCCCGGCAGCTCGAACAGCAGCGCTTTGAACGCCGGGTCGAGCCGATCATCGCCGAGCGCCGCGCCCAGCGCCTCGATCAACCGCTGCGTGCGCGGGGCGACGGCGCCGAGCGTGCGCGTCGGCGCGGCGTCTTTGTCCTCGATGATGCTGAGGAGCGTGTCGAGCGCAAGGCTGCGGCCGGCCTCCCAGCGCGCGTAAGGGTCGGCGTCGTGAGCGATCAGCAGCGCGCGATCGGCCTCGAGCTGATCTTGCGGCGCGGCGCGTTTGATGGCGACGGGCGCGGTGAAGCCGCGATTGACCGACAGCGCGGGCCGGTTCTCAGGCCCTCGCTTCAGCCCTTCGAAGCGCCAGGTCTTCCGTGGGCCTTCGAGCATGAAGAGCCGCCCGCCTTCGGCGCGGCTTCCATCGGCGTTCGGCAGCGGGATCTCCGCGCCGCTCCGCTCGATGATGCCGATGCGCACCGGCGTGACCAGCGGCTCTTTGCGCTCCTGGTTCGGGGTGGGCGCGGTCGCTTGGGACAGCGTCACCTCAAGGGCGCCGTCCTCGGCGTGGAACACCTCCTCCACGGTGACGGTCGGCGTGCCGGCTTGGGTCCACCAAAGCATGAATTGGCTGAGATCGCGCCCTGAGGCGGCTTCGAAACAGGCGAGGAACTGCTCCAGCGTCGCGGCCTCGCCGTCATGGCGCTCGACGTAAAGATCGATCGCCTGACGATAGAGCGCCGCGCCGAGAATAGTGCGCAGCATCCGCACGATCTCCGCGCCCTTCTCATAGACGGTCGCCGTATAGAAGTTGTTGATCTCGTAATAGCTGTCGGGCCGCACCGGATGGGCGAGCGGGCCGGCGTCTTCGCGGAACTGGCGCGCGCGGAGCGATTTGACCGTGTCGATCCGCGCCACCGCGGCCGAGCGCTGGTCTTCGGTGAATTGCTGGTCGCGAAAGACGGTCAGCCCCTCTTTCAGGCAGAGCTGGAACCAGTCGCGGCAGGTGATGCGATTGCCGGTCCAGTTATGGAAATACTCATGCGCGACCACGCTTTCGATCAGCTCGTAATCGCGATCCGTCGCCGTCTCCGGGCTCGCCAGCACATAGCGTGAATTGAAGATGTTGAGCCCTTTATTCTCCATCGCGCCCATGTTGAAGTCATCCACGGCGACGATCATGAAGAGATCAAGATCGTATTCGAGCCCATAGACCTCCTCATCCCAGCGCATCGAGCGCTTCAGCGCGTCGAGCGCGTAGCCGGCTTTGCTCTCATCGCCGCGGCGGGTGAAGAGCGTCAGATCGACCCGCCGGCCGGAGCGCGTGTCGAACACTTCCGAGGTGGGCGAGAGATCGCCGGCGACGAGCGCGAAGAGATAGCAGGGTTTGGGATGCGGATCGGTCCATTCGGCGAAATGGCGCCCGTCTTCGAGCGGCCCTTGCGCCACGGGATTGCCGTTGGAGAGCAGCACCGGCTGCGCCGCCGTCTCACCTTCGTGTCCGCGTCGTGAACACCGCCAGCACGTCCGGGCGATCCGGATAAAAGGTGATCTTGCGAAAGCCCTGCGCCTCGCACTGCGTGCAAAACACTTTGCGCGATAGATAAAGCCCCTCGAGCGCGGTGTTCGAGCCTGGATCGATCTCCGTCTCGCAGGCCCAATGGAAATGATCGCCCGGCAGATGCGCGCTCGGGATGGTGAGGCCGGCCTCGTCGATGCTGCGCATCTCCTCGGTCAGCGGCGCGCCGTCGATCGCCGCGGACACGAAGGTGAGACGGCGGCCATCAAGGCGCAAATCGGGGCGCGGGCCGCTTGCGCGCGGGCCGTCCGGATTGCGCCGAAAGGCGATGCGCGCCCGCACGCGGGTCGCGCTTTCATGCAGTGTGAAGGTGAGATGGACGGTGTCCACCAGCCAGGCGGGCGGCTCGTAATCCGCCAGGCGCACCGTTTTCGGGCCTGCGCCGTCCTCCGGCCGCGCCGCCGCGCTTCCGCCTCTCGCACTCGACATCACCCTCGCCTCCGCTGCGCAGGTCGGTCGCCTGCGGGTCGCGCTCACGCCGCCGGCCGCCAGCTCTTGTCCGCCTGGAGGAGCGCCGCGCGGGGCGGCGCCGGGCCGAGGCGGGCGCTGGTCTCTTCACCGGTCTCGTTCGACGGCGGAGAGTTGTGTATGAATACTAAATCTCGCTGTGTCGGACCGGTTCACCAGCGAGATGCAGCGTGATTCTGTCAATCGGTCGGAACGACGCGCCGCGGGGCGGCGCAGGGGGCGTCTTGCGCGGGAGCGGGCGATGGCGCAGGACTGCGCGCGGCGGCGCGAGTGGGTAAGCGTCTCTTGCGCGCGGGTGTTTCATGCGGGCGCGGCGCGCGCCAGGCGAGGCTGCGAGAGGCGGGGCGAAGGCGATGAAGCGAGGCGCGGGGGAACGGAGTGTCTTGAGCGCGGGCCGCGCGGGCGCCGCGGCGCTGGAGCAGGGCGCCTGGGCGCAATGG
>JBCBCG010000063.1:0-20208 GCA_038530925.1 Pseudomonadota bacterium | reverse complement strand
TCATCAAGAATGTCTTTGAGCGCGCTGAAGAGCTTTTTCGAGCGCTCATAAGCCGGGTCGCCGTCGCGCGGGTCCGGCTTATGAGCGCTCGAAAAAGCTCTTCAGCGCGCTCAAAGACATTCTTGATGAAGCGGCGCAGGAGCGTTTGCAGCAGCAAGTCGATCCGGAAAGCCCGCTGGCGGAGATGATGTGGCGCCAGCTCGGCATGGACCGCCGCGGCCGCGTGCGCGCTTTGCTGGGGTCGGCCTTCGAGCTGATGACCGACGCGCCGGTGGTGGAGATGCGCGAACGGATCGCCGGCGCCCGCGGCGAGATCGAAACGCTGCGCGATCAGATCGCGCAGCTGCGCGAACAGCGGATCGCCGCGCCGAAGGATGACGGCTGGAGCAGTTTTCTCGGCCTCTCCGATGATTACGACACGCTGTCGGACGCGATCGCTGATCTGGAAAAGCGGATCGAAGGCCAAGAGCGCGCGATCGAAGACACCAAACAGGAGTTCGCCGAGGCGATGGACGCCGCCGGCGCGCCGCTGCCGCCCGACCAAGTGGATCTCTTGCTCGACAGCGTCACCGGCGCGGATCTCGTGGCGCTCGCCGCGGCGTATGAGGCGGTGCGCGGCGTCAGCGAACAGCTGCGCACGCTGATGGACGAGAACGGCGAGGATCTGGCCTACGCCAAGCGCTATTACGGCATGCACACGGCGCTGATCGCTTTGCTGGTGGAGGCGCAGACGCAATTCCTGGAGCAGATCGACACCGAATACAGTCCTAAACTCAAAGCGATCGAAAAAGACATCCGCGCCGCAGCGAATGAAACCAATCGCCTGCTGAAAGACAGCCCGACCCAGGATCAGCGCGAAGCGCTGATGGCCAACCGGCGTAGCCAGAAGATCGCCATGGAGGCGCTGAAGCTCTATCGCGATTATCTCAGCCGCCAGCGCCGCCAGGTGGAGCGCGCGCGAGAAAGCACGGTGCAAGAGCTGCGCGTCGCCGACAACACGCTGCGCACGGTGGATGCGAGCTTTCAGCTCCGCCAAGTGATGGAGAGCGCGGCGGCGAGCTTTGAGGCGCTGCAGCAGATGGAGAGCCCGGGCTTCGAGCGCTTGTTCCGCAACGAGCAATTGCGCAGAGAGTTTCAAGAGCTAACTGAAAAGCTCGCGCCGACGTCGTGACGCGGCGGCGCTCGGATGATGGGAACGGAGACGAGGCCTGATGACGACGGAGCTTGAGAGGCTGGACGAGGCGACGCGCACGGAGTTGGAGGCGGCGGCGTTCCGCCGGCTGATGAACCATCTGCGCGACCGTCCGGACGTTCAGAACATCGATCTGATGAATCTAGCGGATTTCTGCCGCAACTGCCTGTCCGGCTGGATCTCCGACGCCGGCGCGGAGCGCGGGTTGGAGATCGGCAAAGAGGAAGCGCGCCACTTCGTCTACGGCATGCCCTATGACGAGTGGAAAGCGAAGCATCAGACCGAAGCGACGCCAGAGCAGCGCGCCGCGTTCGAAAGCAAGCATAAGCACTGACAGCGCCGGGCGCGGCGCCTCTTGAGGCGCCGTCACGCTTGACGCGGACCGAAATCTAGGGTTCTCCTCACCACCAGACACAGCATTTAGTGGTGAGGTCCATAATGGATGACGGCGCAGCGTTCGACAAAGGCGCTTTTTCGAATGGCGAGGGCGCGGGCTTCACCGCGACCAGTCTGGAAAGCGGCGCGCCTGGCGCTGACGCGCCCTCCAGCACCTCCGTCTCAGCCGACCAGCTCCGCTCGATCATCGATCGGATCGAACGGCTGGAGATTGAGAAGAAGGAAGTCGCGGATCAGATCAAAGAGGTCTTCGCCGAAGCCAAAGGCAATGGCTTCGATGTGAAGACCCTCCGCAAGATCGTCAGCCTTCGTAAAAAGAAACCCGAAGAACGCTCCGAAGAAGAGGCGATGCTCGACCTCTATATGAGCGCCCTTGGGATGCTGCCAAGCTGACCAAGACGGCGCGCCCCTCGTTCATACGCGGCGATCTCGGAAGCGCGGTCCCGGCGATCGCGGCGCCCTAAACCTCAAGCGCTCGCCTTCTCCTCGAGCCCCAACTCGCGAACCTTGCGGTAGAGCGTTGAGCGGCCGATGCCGAGGCGGCGCGCGACTTCGGACATGCGGCCTTGGTATTTAGTGATGGCGAGGCCGATCATCTCCGCTTCGACCGCAGCGAGCGTCCTAATCTCGCCTTCGCCATCGAGCGGTGAGAAATCATCGCCAAGCGCCGGATGCAGCCCTTCGCCGTCGACGCCTGGCGCCGCCGCCTCCTCGGCGATCTCTTCGCGCGGGCTGAGGCGCGAGACGATCTGCGGGAAGTCATGCAGCGTTAGGATCTCACGATCCGACAAGACCACGCCGCGATAGATGGTGTTCTCAAGCTCGCGCACATTGCCGGGCCAATCGTATTCCATCAAGACTTCAAGCGCAGCCGGCTCGACGCCGCGCACATCGCGCGCTTCTTCAGCGGCGAATTTCTGGATAAAAAAGTCGATCAGCTCGGGAATATCTTCTTTTCTCTCGCGCAGCGCCGGCAGCGACAGCGGGAAGACGTTCAAACGATAATAGAGATCCTCGCGGAATTTGCCGGCGTTCACCAGCTCCTGCAGATCTTTGTTCGTCGCTGAGATCAGACGGATGTCGACCTTCACCGGCTTCTTACCGCCGACCGGATCAACCTCGCCTTCTTGGATCGCGCGCAGCAGCTTCACCTGAATATCGAGCGGCAACTCGCCCACTTCGTCCAGGAACAGCGTGCCGCCATCAGCCTCTTGGAACTTGCCGAGCCGTTTGTCCGTCGCGCCGGTGAAGGCTCCCTTCTCATGCCCGAACAAGATCGATTCGACCAGATTCTCCGGGATCGCGCCGCAATTGACCGCGACGAAAGGCTGGCCCGACCGCTCGGAGCCGCCCTGGATCGCTTGCGCCATCACCTCTTTTCCGACGCCGCTTTCGCCTTCGATCAGAATGGGGATGCCCGATTGCGCCGCGCGCTCGGCGAGCATGATCGCTTGGCGCATCACCAGGCTCTTGGCGATCAGATCCTTGAAGAGAAGCGCGCCGCTGGCCTTGCGGCTGAGGCGCGAGACCTCCTTGCTGAGCGTGCCGAGCTTCAGCGCGTTGCGGAGCGAGACCTGCAGCCGCTCCGGGCTCGCCGGCTTGACGATGAAATCATTGGCGCCTGATTGCATCGCCTGCACCACGGTCTGCACAGTGCCGTTGCTGGTGAGCACGATCACCGGCAGCGCTGGACGCTCCGGCCGCAGCGTCTCCAGCACCTCGAGGCCGGTGACGCCCGGCATCATCAGATCGAGCAGAACCGCATCCACCTCGCGCCCGCGATCGCCGCGCAGCGCCGCGAGCGCCTCATCGCCATTGGCCGCGAGCACGGTGCGGTAGCCATGCGAGGAGACGACGGACTGGAGCAGACGGCGCTGGGCCGGTTCGTCGTCAACGATCAGGACCTGTTGCGGCATGCATTCCTCGCTCGGCTGGGGCGCGGCGGAACCGCAGCGCCTCTTTCTCGTTTTGGAACAGAGCCGATCGAGATTGCGAAACCTTTAACGACACGCAGTGAGATCAACGCGTTGCAGCCGCAACTCAGGGCGGATCAGCGGCGCCGCGCCATCGCAATTCGGCGAAAAGGCCAGCGGGCGCAGTACTCCAGAACCAGGTGGTGGGATATCCCGCCGCGCGCAGCGCATCCGACAACCAATGATTGCAGACATAAATCACGCTATAGGCGCCGCGGCCCCGGTAAAAGGCGCTGGCGCCGCCATAGAGGCCGCCGGCGATCCGCTCGGGCGGGTCGGTCAGCGCGGCGAGCGTCGCCCGCCGCAGCGCCGCCAAGGCGCCGGCGTCCGCGGGCAGGCGGAGAAGGCGCTCCGCGGCGAAGACGCGCGGCGGCGGCGCGGCGAACGCTCCGACATGCAGCACGGAGGGCGTCGGCCAGAGCAGCGCCTGCGGCGCGAGATCCAGCGGCGTCTCGGCGGTCTCGAGCGCGCGGAGATAGAACGCCTCATCGCCCCAGCCGATCTCGAACCAAGCGGCGCCGGGAGCGGCGCCGGCCATCGGCGTGTCCTCCAAAGCGGCGCGCGGCAGCAACAGGCCGACATGGAACCCGTGATCGACCAGCCAGATCTCGCGGCCGGGCTCCGGCGCGAGGGCGCGCTCCGGCGCGGCCGGGATCATGGCGTAGACGAGCGCCGCCGCGAGCAGCAACGCCGCGCGCCGCGCCCAAACCGCCCAGGCGCGCCGCCTCTTCGCGTCCATGCGCCGTCTTCGCCCCATTGCCGCCGCAGGCTCCGCCTCAAACCGAATTCGAGCGTCATAGCAAAGCGGATGAGGGGCGAGAATGGCGAGATCAGACCACGAGGCGGCGCAAAGAGCGGCGGGGGCGGCGGCGCTGGGGCGGCGCCGGGTGCTGACGCTCGGCGCGGGGCTGGGCGGCGCGGCGCTCGCCGGACTGACGGGCTGCGCGACGGCGCCGGCGATCGAGCCGAGCGCGCCAGCTCAGCCGCAGCCCGCGCCGGCGCCAGCGCCAGCGCCGGTTCGCCAGCTGACGCCGCGCGCCGCGCCGGCGCCGATGATCATCGACACCGCGACCAAGCTTGGGCCCGCCGAGGCCGAAGCGCTGGCGGCGAGCGGCGTCGAGACGGTGTTCCGCTACTACTCTTACGTGCCGTCGAACATTCGCGGCAAGGATCTTCAGCCGGATGAAACCCGCGCGCTCCAGGCGGCGGGCCTCTCCATCGGCGTCGTTTTTCAGCATTACAACAATTGCTTCGACGCGTTTGCGAATGGCTGGGGCGGGCGCGACGCGGCCCAAGCGCTCCGTTTGGCGGAGACGAACAGCCAACCGGCGGGCAGCGCGATTTATTTCGGGGTCGACGGCGACTGGCCTTATGAGAGCCTGCTTGGACCAGCGCTCGCTTATTTCGAAGCGGTCGCCGAGCGGTTTGAGGGCAGCGGACTGGCCATCGGGGCCTATGGCGGCGGCTGCATCCTGGAAGAGCTGCGCAAACGCGGGCTCGCTTCTTATTTCTGGCTGTCCGGCTCGACCGGCTTCACCGGCACGCAGGCCTTTTATAATTCCGGGCGCTGGACGCTGTTCCAGAACCATCTCGACATCACGCGGCCCTCGCCCCGCGTCGGCATCGACACCAACCTGCTGAACCCGGCGGCGAACGGGTATTTCGGGCAATTCTCCGCCGCGGGCGCGCGGGCGGCGACGCATGATCCGGCCGCAGGCGCGGCGGTGTTCGGCGCGCGGCGGTTCGTGCGCCGGGCCTCCGATCTTCTGAGCGCGCCGGACGCCGGCGCGCCCCCGCAAGCGAGGCTGCGCGCGCTCGCGAATGTGAAGCTCTTGGCGGCGGGCGACGGCTGGGCCGAGGTGGAGACGCAGGAAGGCGGAAGCTCGCGCCGCGCGCCCGCCCGCCGCGGTTTTCTCTGGAGCGAAGATCTCGCGCCGATGGACCAAATGCCCGGCGGCGTGCGCAGCTACGGCCTCTGCGGCGCGGCGCGCGCGGCGCCGGATAGCGTGCGCAACGCCAATTGCACGGCCCCGGCGCGCGCCTTCCGCGCCTAACCGCCCGGCGCGAGTCGCAAATCAGCCCGCCGCGCCGTTTTGGCGCTTAGCGAAGGTTTCCATATTCAATAATCCCGCAGCTTCGCGACACTTCGAGCCCCTGCACCGGGTGCTGCTGGATGAAATCAGGGATGAACCGCCAGTCGAAAACGAGATCGTGGACCGTCGGATACACCGGCGCGACGACAAGCGCCAAACAACCGCATTGCGCCGGCGTATGAAACTCTTCGCAGCCCGCTAGGAAGCGGCTTGAGGGCGGCTCTTGCTCGGAAGCGACTGTTTGGGCGAGGGCGCTTTCAGGCGCTCCGAGCAGTCGCGCGATCATTGGCAAGTAAACCGAGTTCCGACGCTCGACATACTCTATGGCGTATCCATTCAGTTCGACGCCGCGCGCAGGATCAGGCCGTCCTTTCAGAATGTGATCAAGAATATTTTGACGCCCTGTCATTGGCAGCGCGCCAAAACGGTCGCTCCAGCGCTTCGACATATAATTCAAGAGCGCGAGATTTCGGAATCCCGGCCCGACTTGGAAAGCGCCTTCATACTCAGGAACATCTGGAAATACGCGTTTCAGCGTGTCGTCATTCGCTTGATTCCACCATTTTTTGCGGCGATCGACCGGGATCGACAACTCTTCGAGGGCGGCGAAGTTATTCTCCGTCTGCAACCGTTCGATGTCGCTCAAACGCGGCGCTAATCGGCCTTCATGCATCGCGAGCGAAATGTCCTGCGGTGCGATTTTCAGCGTCTCCGCCACCGTGAGGAGATGTTCGATCGCCGAGCGCTCCTGCGGGAAACGGTCATCGATCGCGCCGTTCGGCGTCAATTGCGCGATCGAGGCGCTGGCCGCGGCCGCTGTATTCACAAGTACGAGCACGCTTACAACGGCGCTTGTAACGAGTTTGAGATCCATCAAGCCCTCCACCTTTCCTGCTGAGGTTCGTTTCCTCAGAAGCTTTTCGATCAACTGCAAGAGCCGGATCCTAAAGATCGCCAGCCCAATGCGTGCTCGACGAAACGCGCATAGGCGACGCGTCTGTTATTGACCAAGGGAAGCTGCGCGCACAGGACTGGGTTCACGCGGCAATCGGCCTCAATATTATATTTGTAAGAACAGCAGAAACCGCCGCGCGCGTCCCGCGAACAGAATTGCTTGTAGACCGACATTCGATTGACGCCAATGACGCCGCCATTGACGATAGCGCCGCGCACGACTGCGGCTTCGAGCGCCTCGCGCGACGGCTCCGCTTGCGCTGCGCCCGCCCAAAGCAGCAAAACGCAGCTTAGGGCCGCCGCTCCTCGTCTCCCGATCCTTGTTGTCACAGTCTTCTCCAAAGCTCACGACGCGTTCGGCGCGCCGGCGCCGCTCTGCGGCTTCGCCGCTCTGCGGACCGGCGCCCTCACAGCGACAAGCGCCTCTGCCGATCTGCGTACAGACGCGCCGACACGGTGAAAACTGAAAGAATTGCATGCAGATTTTGCGGGTAGTTTTGGGAATAGAGCGCCGCGCCCGCCTTGGCTAATCGTGCGAGACCGCTCATCAATGAAGCGGCGAGAGTGTATCAGAAGTATTGGGAAGGAGAGGCGATGTTGGACGGCGCGAACGGCCAACTTCGGAACGCGGCGGGCCTGGAGCGCGAAGGCTTCGGACGCCGCGCGCATGAACTCTTCATCATCGCGCTCGCCGGCGCCCATTACGACGTTGAGCAGCGCAGCGGGCGAACCTGCTGGGTCGGCATCGACGAATTCAAACGCGTCGCGGGCCGCGCGCTGACGCGAAGCGGGCGGCAGCTCGCTTCGGATTTCGCCGAATTGGAGCGCTGCGGCCTGATCCTCAGGCGCTCGCATCCCGAGATCGCGGCGCCAGGCCACGCTGATCGGAGAAGCCGGATGATCTGGCTGACGCCGAAGGGCGTGGAAGCCTATCGAGCGCTGCTCTCGCTCTCCTTCGCCGACATGATCGCCGGCGCGCTCCAGAAATGCGATGAGCGCCCGCCCGAAACACCTACGGCGCGCGCCGTCCTTAAGCCGATCGCCGCATCGGCGGCGGCGTTGTTCGTCGTATCGAGCGCATATCTCACGCTATCGGCGCCCGAACCTCCGCCCGGGCCGCGGCCCCGCATCCAGCAACCGGCGAACTCGGTCGCCATCGGCGACAGCCCGGTCACGCTGGTCACATACGCCGGTCACGGCGTCAGCGCCGATCGGGCGAAGGAACGGGATCACCGCGCCGGGGGGCTGAGCGCGCCAGAGCCGAACGCCAGATTCGTCGCCAGCGCCGAAGCGCTCGACGCGGATCTCGCCATCTTAAAGCTGATCGACCGCACCGCCGACGGGCCTGAATTCCCCGGAGATCCGCTCGTCGATCCGGTTCTTCCGCTCCTCATCGCCGATCCGCCCAAGCGCGCGCGCCTCCACTTTACGCAAGGCCAAGTGCGCCGCTTCGCCATCGCGGCGCAGGCGCCGTGCATTCGCGTAAGGTTGGAGCCCGCTCGCGCGATCGCGCCTGCGTTCGAGCCGAACGAAAGGCCAGATCCGCCAGCGCGAAACGCGCCCAAGGCGCGTCGCCTCGGCGAGGCGGTGTTCTCAACCGAACGCGGCGCGACCATCATCGCGGTGAGATCCGCGTCCGACCGAAGGCTCTGGATCGACGTCGCGCCTCATGACTGCGCGGCGGCGCATGGCGCCGCGCCGGAAAAGCGACCGTGATCCCGGCCGCCGTCACAAGGAGGCGACGAGCGCGGCGCCGAAGGCGGCGGCGGCGAGGAGCGCCGCCGCAGGGCTGCGCGCGGGCGCGGCGCGGCGGCGGCCATCCACCAGAGCGGGACGCGTCGCGCGCAGCCAGAGGACGAGCGCGCGCTGCCAGAGGCTCGGCTCGCCCGCGAGGCTGGTCACCTCGGCGTAGGCGCGAAAGGCGCGCCAATGGCTCTCGAGCGCGCCGCGCCCGGTCATCGCCTCGAGATTGCGGCGCCGCGCCAGCAAAAGCGCGTCCTCCTCCGCCTTCATCGACGAAGCTTCAGCGGGATAAAGATAAACGGAGACGACGCCGTCCTCGCCTTGCGCGTACAGCAGCGCCGCGCCGCGTTCAGTCACGTTCGACCAGGCGGCGCGCAGGCGCTCATCGGCGAGCTTCGCGCGCGAGGCGATGGCGCGCTCGCCATAGAACACCTCCACAGTGCGCGCGTTCGGCGCCGTCGCGTCGCTCCACGCCAGCGTCGGGCGCGCGCGCGCCGCGCCGCCGGCCTCCGGCAGCGCCAACGCCTCGTCGCCGCCGATCGCGACCGTATAGCTCGACCGCGCGGTCATGCGCTGATGCCCAGCCTCCGCTGGCGTCTCGCCGAACACTTTGCGCGCAACCGAGCGGAACAGCGTGAAATCCTGCTCGCGCTTGCGGCGCTCGGCGCTCGAAGCATCGCTCGAAGCTGATGGGGGAAGAGGGCGAGGCGCATCCGCCGAACGCTCCTCGATCTTAGTCGCTGTCTCCGCCATGGCCTTGCTCACTTTCTGTTTCTCATATCGTCGCCGCGCGCTCTCGAGCCCCTCGCGCGTCGCGCTGGGCGCATCGGGCGCCGCGGCTTTCTCTGGCCGCGTCCTCGGCGCGTGTTTACGAAGCGCCAAGAGCCGTAAAGAGGGCGTTAAGGCGCAGGAACGGAGGCCGGGCCATGTTCGCGATGCTGGTGACTGAGATCGGAAAGCCGCTGCAGCCGGGCGAGGCGCCGGCGCTGACGCCCGGGCCGGGCGAGGCGCTGATCGAAGTGGAGGCCTGCGGCGTTAATTTCGCCGATCTGCTGATGCGCGACGGCAAGTATCAAGAGCGGCGCGATCCGCCCTTCGCGCCGGGGATGGAGGCGGCGGGCCGGATCGTCGCGCTTGGCGAAGGCGCGACCGGCCGCGCGGAGGCGGGCGGCGGCCTCGCGGTGGGTGATCGGGTCGTGGCGCTCGGCCGAGGCGCGATGGCGGAGGAGATGATCGCCAAGATCGGCCTTTGCGCGAAAATTCCGGACGGCGTTTCGATGGCGGAGGCGGCGGCGATGCCGATCGCATATGGCACGAGCCACATCGCGCTGGCGCGGCGCGCGGATCTCAAGCCGGGCGAGCGGCTGTTGGTGCTCGGCGCCGCGGGCGGCGTCGGGCTGACAGCCGTGGAGATCGGCGCGCTGATGGGCGCGGAGGTGATCGCCGGCGCGCGCGGTCAGGAGCGCCTTGCGATCGCGCGCGCCCATGGCGCCAAGCACCTCATCGACACCGACGCGACTGAGGATCTCAAAGCGGCGGTCAAAGCGCTGGGCGGGGCGGATGTGGTCTATGATCCAGTCGGCGGCGCGCTCGGCGAAGCGGCGTTTCGCGCCACGAACCAAGGCGGGCGCGTGCTGCCGATCGGCTTCGCCGCGGGCGGCCCGCCGGTTTATCCGAGCAACATCGTGATGGTGAAGAACCTCACCATCATCGGGCTTTACTGGGGCGCTCATGTGAACGCGCATCCGGCGGATTTCGGCTTCACGCTGCGGGCCTGCTTCGACTGGCGCCGCGAAGGCCGGCTTGAGCCCCTCATCTCCGACATCCTGCCGCTAAGGGAGGCCAACGAAGCCCTCCGGCTCCTGGCGGAGCGCAAGGCGAAGGGCAAAGTGGTGCTCACGGCCGAGCGCTGACGCGCGCAACGCGACACGCGCTCTTTGCGACCTGCGCTCTTTAGAACACGTTCTCCGCGAGAACGAGCCTTGCGACAAGCCGCCACCTCAACCTATCCGAGCATTTGCAGCCAACCGTCCGCATCAGCGAAACAAGGAGAGGCTGTAATGCGAGGACCATTTCTTACTGCTACTTTATCAGTGATGCTCGCCAGCGGCGCCAGCGGCTGCGCGACGATCATGGAAGGCAGCGACCAGTCGATCCTGATCAACACCGCGCCGCAGGGCGCGACGTGTCAGCTCTCGCGCGACGGCGATTCTCTCTCGACAGTGAACCAGACGCCTGGCTCGGCGAATGTTTCAAAATCGAAGGACGACATCACGGTTCTTTGCGACAAAGCCGGCTTTGAGCGCACCTCGAAGCAAGTCGAATCCGGTTTTGAGGGCATGACGCTTGGAAACCTGCTCGTGGGCGGCGTGATCGGCGTGGCGATCGACGCTGGATCCGGGGCGATAAACGACTACCCAGGCGAAATCACGATCGTGCTGACGCCGGAGCAAGTCGACAGCTTCGGCGCGACCGCGCAGACCGAAGCGTGGAGCCAGCCTGATCTCGAACTGCTAGAAGACGCGGCGCCCGTGGCGAAAGACATCGGTGAAGCGGATCCGCAATCCTAATCGCTGCTCCGGCTGCGATGCGCGCGGCGGCGCTGTGAGGTGCAAGCGCCGCGCGGTTTCTCGGGCTCAACAGGTCGCGACGCTTCCATCCGCGCGCGGGTCGGTGGCGCCTTCGATGACGGCGCCTGGGCCGCGGCTGGCGATCCAGCCGGCGTGGCCCATGGCGTCGTCATAGGCGCCGACGATCTCCACATCATGCCCGGCGCGCCGGAGCGCCTCGACCAAGGCGGGATCGAAGCGGCTCTCGAGCTTGAGGCTGGTGGTGACGTCGCCCCAGGTCCGGCCGAGCAGCCAGCGCGGCGCGGTGATCGCCGCTTGCGCGTCCTGCGCAAAGAGGGCGGCGCGGCTGAAGACGGCGGCTTGGCTCTGCGGCTGACCTTCGCCGCCCATATTGCCGTAAGCGACTGTGCGTCCGTCCTTCAGCCGCGCCAGCGCCGGGTTCAGCGTGTGGAAGGGCAGCCGGCCGGGCGCAAGCGCGTTCGGGCCGGGCGCCGCGCCCTCCGCAGTCAAGGTGAAGCTCGCGCCGCGGTTCTGCAGCGTCACGCCCGTCTCGCCCGCGACGACGCCGGAGCCGAACTCCCAAAAGACGCTTTGGATGTAGCTGACGACGACGCCGTTCCGATCCGCGGCGCCCATCCACACCGTGTCGCCCTCCCGCGGCTCCTGCGGCCAGGGCGCGGCGCGCGCGGGATCGATGGCCGCCGCCTCGCGCGACAGCGCCGCGTCCTCCAGCCAGCTTGGATAATCGGGCGGCATGGTCGTCGGATCGCCGAGATGCGCGTTGCGCAGCAGAAAGGCGCGCTTTGTCGCCTCCACCAGCCCATGCACATGATCGAAGCCGTCCGCCTGCGCGACGCCGAGGCGCTCGAAAAGACCGAGGATCATCAGCGAGGAGATCCCTTGCGTCGGCGGCGGCATGTTGAACACCTCGCCAGCCTGCAGCGAGATCGACAAGGGCGCGACCCGCGCCGCGGCGAAGCGCTCGAAATCGCCGAGCCGCAGCGGCGAGCCCGCCGCTTCGAGCCCCGCCGCCACCGCTCGCGCCGCTTCGCCACGATAGAAATCGTCGACGCCCGCGTCGGCGATCCGGCTGAGCGTGGCGGCGAGGGCGGGCTGGCGCAGCACCTCGCCCGTCTTCATTGGCGCGCCGCCGGGCGCGAACTGCGCCGCCCAGCCGGGCGACGCGGCGAGCCCATCCCATTTCGAGGCGGAGAGCGCGGCGAAGCTCTCCGTCGTCGGGACGCCCTCGCGCGCATAGGCGATGGCGTCTTCAAGCAGCCGCGGGAAAGGCGTCGCTCCGCCCAGCTCCGCGGCGATGGCGGCGGCCTCGCCCCAGCCGGCGACGGCGCCGGGAACCGTCAAGGCGGCGAGCGGCCCGCGCGCCGGGATCGCCGAGACGCCTTCGCCTTTATAGAAGGCCTGCGTCGCCAGCTGCGCCGCCGGGCCGCAAGCCTGCACCGCCAGGGGCGCGCGCCCTGGCGCGGCGATCAGCCAGAACCCGTCGCCGCCGATCCCGTTCATATGCGGATACGCGACCGCGATGGTCGCCGCGGCGGCGATCATCGCCTCAACCGCGTTGCCGCCTTCGCGCAAGATCGCCGCGCCGCTCTCGGCCGCCAAGTGATGCGGCGCGCTGACAGCCCCGCCGAGCGTGGTTCGCACGCGGATCATCGGCCCCTCCCTCTCTCTACTCTTGTTTTTTGAGCGATCACGAGCGATCGCAGCGCCGTCTTTGCGAACGCTCAAGCGCCAGCTATCGAGCCTTATGCGACCAGGCGCAAAGGAAACAGACGGAGCAAGCCATGGCTGAGGCGGAGGGAGCGCCAGATGATATCGCCTTCGGAACGGAGGCGGAGTGGGCCGCGGTCCATGATTGTTATGGGCCTTCGACCAGCACGCCGCGGACCTTGAAGCGGCTGTTCTCACCCGATGAGAAGACGCGCAAGAACGCGATCTCCTGGCTTTACGCCGCGCTCTTCCACCAAGGCGGCCGCTTCGAAGCGACCATCAAGGCCGCGCCTCTGGTGATCGAGATCGCTCTGCACCCGGCGCTGCCCCCTGACGCCCGGCGCTTCCTCTGCGAGTACATCGTCTCCCTGGCCTATGGTTTCGCCGAAGAGCTGCCGTATCGCGGCGTGTTCCCGCCCGATCATCTCGCGCTTCTCGACGAAGCCAAGACGGGCAAATGGCGGGAGATGAGCGAGGCCGCGCGCCAGATCGAACGGTATTGCGATCGATGGGTGGCGCGCGATCTCTATCGTGCGATCATCGCGCGCCGCGCCGCGCTTTATCCGTTGATCGAACATGAGAACGCGTCTGTCGCCGCAGCGGCGCGCATCGCGCTGTCGCTGCTGGCGGCGGACGATCCGGCGTTCCGCGCGCGGTTTGAAGCGCTGCTTGGCCGAGAGACGGCCGATCTCGCCTCGACCGGCGCGCCGGCGGAGATCGAGCCGGCGGTGTCTCTCATCATCGGCGCCGCGACCATGGCCCGCGCCGCCCGCATCGCCGCGCCGGAGGCGCTGCTCGGGCCTTGGCTCGAGGCGGCCGCGCCGCGGCTGCGCTTCGCGGCGGCGATCGCTCTTGCGGAGCCTGACCGGATCGACCGTTTCCGCGCGCCTCTCATCGACGGGCTCACGACCCCCACGGTCCGCGGCGCCCGCACGCCGGTGCATCAGGTGTGGACAAGCCTCGAAGCGCTCGCCCTGGGGCTGGTGGAAGACGCGCTCGCCGACGCGCCCGAGGCTCGGACGGCGCTGTGGCTCGACGCCTTCGCGGCGAATCTCGACGCGCCGGACACCGATCGCGCGCTGAAATCAACTTCGATGATCCTGAACCTGCTGTCGCCGTCCCGAACCAAACGCTTCGCGGACACGCCGGCCTCCGCTCTCACGCCGCTGCAACGGCGCGGGCTCGAAGCGATCCGCGATCGCGGGTTTTGGTCCGTCGCCGGCGGCGCGTTTTTGAACTTCACGCAGCTGATCGGCGCCTACGGCTTGCCGGAGACGAAAGAGGGGCTGTCGGACTATCTGGACCCATAGGAGAGACCGAACCGCCTTCAGACGCGCGGATGCGCTCGATGCGATTTCACTGCGCGTGAAATCGCGGTAGGACGGCGCCCATGCGAAGTTTTATCGCGATTCCGCTCCCCGAAGACATCGCCGACGCGGCCGAGGATCTGCAGGAAGGTCTGCGCGGCGCGAATTGGACCGATGCGGAGACGATGCATCTGACGCTCGCCTTTCTCGGCGAGCAGGACCGGCGAAGCCTTGAAGATTTGGACAGCCATCTTCTCGGGCTCGACGCGCCGTCCTTTTCGCTGGCGCTGGAAGGCGTCGGGATTTTCGGCGATCCGCGGGAGGCCCGGCTGGTCTACGCCGGCGTCGCCGACGCGCCGCTGTTGCGGCGTCTGCAGTCCAAAGTGATGGGCGCCGCTCGAGAGGCCGGCCTCAGCCTCGAGACGCGGCGGTTCACGCCGCATGTCACCCTGGCGCGTTGGAGCCGCGGCGCTGTGCCCGCCGAACCGCTGCTCGCCTATCTCTCGGCGCATAACCTCTTTCGCAGCGCAGTCTTCGACGTGACCTCTTTCACGCTCTACCGCTCGGATCTCGGACGCTCCGGCGCGGCGCACACGCCGCTCGCCGAGTACGCGCTGAGGCCGGCGTGAGCGACGCCCCGAAGCAAGCGCCGCCGAACACGCCGCTGACGCTGCGCTTCGTCCTCGTCGAAGGGATCACCCCTCGGAACGCCCGCGCGGTCCGCGCTTATCTCATGCCGCATGAGCGGTGGTGGAACGCGCTCATAATCTGCAGCTTCATCGGCTGCGCGGCGATGCCGACGATCGCGCCGCGCTTCGGCTTCGAAGGCGGCGGCGCGCAAATCCTCCTGCTCGCGCTCTCGCTCGGCCTCGCCATTTATCGCATGATCGTGCGCGGGCGCCGGTTCCGCGCCGCGTTGGAGGATGCGCCCGGTCGCCAGGGCGAAAGCGAGATGACGCTGGATCCGGAAGGCGTGCGGCTGATCCATCCGGGCGCGGAGTATTTCGTGCGCTGGAGCCATGTCGAGGCGGCGATCCTCGCGCCGCGCGGCCTGCTGATCCTCACCAGCCCTGTCGAATATCTGCCGATCCCGACCGAAGCGCTGCCGATCGGCGAGACGCCCGAGAGCATGAAGGCGCGCATCGAGGCTTGGATCGCCGCGGCGCGCGCCACCGGCTGGGATCTGCCGGCCGGACCCGGCGGGAAGCGCGGCCTTTAACCGCGCTTCAGGACGCCGGCGGCGCGCCGTTCAGCGCCGCGCCTTCGGCAGGTCCCAAAACGGCCGGCTCGCTTCGCGCGCTGCGGCTTCAGACGTCAGCCCGAGATCCTTCAGCTGCGCCGCGTCCATGCGCGCCAAGGCCCGGCGCTCGGCGGCCACCGCCCAAGCAAGCCGAAGATCCGCGCGCCAAGACGGCGTGGCCCGACGCGCGGCGCCACCGCGCACCGATGGAACCAGCGACCACGGCGCCTGATCCCGGGCGCCGGCGCCGGAAGCCGGCGCGGAGCCGACGTGATATGCGAACCCGATTTTCGAGGACATGATCATCTCCATCACAAACGCTGATGTCTCGCACTATGCGCATCAGCGATTGCGATGAGATATGCCTTGACGTCAGGCATAATGAAAACGAATGTTTTTGACAGATGGGATCATGGATTGTGATGGGAGAGTGGAATGGCGCGAAATCTCGATCTCGCGGCGCTGCGCAGCTTCATCGCCGTGGCGGAGACGGGCGGCGTCACCCGCGCGGCGCAGCGGCTCCATTTGACGCAATCGGGCGTCTCCATGCAGCTGAAGCGGCTCGAAGGAAGCCTCGATGCGGAATTGCTGAGCCGCGACGGCCGCGGCGTGACGCTCACCAAGCTCGGCGAGGAGCTGCTCTCGAACGCGCGCAAAATGATCGCGCTCAATGATGAGATCGTCGAGAGGATGCGCCGCGCGCCGCTCGAAGGCGAGCTGACGCTCGGCATGCCGCATGACATCGTCTATCCGCTCGCGCCGCGTGTGCTGCGCCGCTTCAACGCGGATTTTCCTGGCGTTCGCGTCAACCTCGTCTCGCCGCCGTCGAGCGAGCTGATCCGCGCGCATCAGAATGGCGAGATCGATGTGATCCTGACCACGGAGGAAGGCGCGCATCCCGGCGCTGAGACGCTGACGCGCCGCTGCCTGGTGTGGGTCGGCGCGCCGAGCGGGCGCGCCTGGCGCAAAAGGCCCGCGCCCGTGGCGACCGATCCGCGCTGCGCCTTCCGCAAGCCGAGCTTTGAAGCGCTCGACCGCGCCGGCGTCGGCTGGGAATGGGCGATCTCGACGGGCAGCTCGGACGCGATCATCGCCACGATCGCCGCGGATCTCGGCATCTGCGCACTGCTGAAAGGCACGGCGCCCGCAGGCCTTGAGGAGATCGACCATGGCGGCGCTTTGCCCGACCTGCCGATGATCAACGTCAATCTCTATGTCGGCGCCAACATCGCGAAAGAACAAGCGCTGACCGATCAGTTGGCGAGCTATGTCCGCGAAGCTTTCCAATCCACCGACCCCCTCCGCAACCGCGCAGTGCGCCAAGTGGCGTGAGGAGCGTCGCCACCAAGGCGCAGCGACGATCGGCCAGGCCCAAAGGCCAGAGGCGCCATGCGCCGAGATAGGGAAAAGATGGCGCGGGCGAGCGGAATTTCTTCGAACCGAGGCGCAAAGCAAGCAAGACGGCCGGTCAGGTCGCCCCGTCGGAGGCGCCGCGCGCCGCCAGATAAATAAAGTGGTGCGGTTGAGAAGACTCGAACTTCCACCCGTGTTACCGGACAGCGACCTCAACGCTGCGCGTCTACCAATTCCGCCACAACCGCATCAGAGAGCGGGCGTTTAGCAAAGCGCTGGCGCGTTGTATAGTCCTCTGAACGCGAGAAACGAGGGACCCATGGTCGAGTGGCGGATCGAGGATCGCCTGGTGGATTACGCCGAGGCGGAGGCGGCGCAGGAGGCGCGGGCCGAGGCGATCGCGGCGGGCGCGGCGGAGGAGCTGATCTGGCTGCTCGAGCATCCGCCGCTCTACACCGCGGGCGCGAGCGCTGATGACGCGGATCTCCTTGATCCGGATCGCTTTCCTGTTCACCGCACCCGCCGCGGCGGCAAGCACACCTATCATGGGCCAGGCCAACGCGTCGCTTACGCGCTCCTCGATCTCAACACGCGGCGGAAGGATGTGCGCGCCTTTGTGTGGACGCTGGAGGAATGGACGATCCGCGCGCTTTCGGAATTCGGCGTCGTCGGCGAACGGCGTCAGGGGCGCGTCGGCGTCTGGGTGCGGCGGACCGATCTCGGGGCGCCGCAGCGAGAGGATAAGGTCGCCGCGATCGGCGTGCGCCTGCGCCGCTGGGTCAGCTTCCACGGGCTCGCGATCAATGTGGAGCCGGATCTGTCGCATTTCGACGGCGTCGCGCCCTGCGGCATTCGCGAGCATGGGGTGACCAGCCTGATGGATCTCGGCGTCACGGCGAGCATGGCGGATGTGGATCTCGCGCTCCGCAAATGGTTCGAGCCCTGCTTCGACGCCTTCGCCGCGAACGCGCAAGTCGATGATCTCGCGCGGGCGCTAGCGCCCTAAGCTGGACGAGAGAGCCGCCTCAAGCGCGAAGCGCCGCGCGCGTCGCCCGCTCGCGAACGGCGCGGCGGGCCTCGATGGCCCAAAGCGCCGTTCTTCGCTCCAAAAGGAAAACGGCGCGGCGTCTCGGAACCGCGCCGTGATCGATCGCTGCATAGGCGCAGACGCCCGCGCGCCGGATCAGTATTGAAGATCGAACCGGTCGAGCTCCATCACCTTCGCGAAGGCTGCGGCGAAATCGGCGACGAACTTCGCCTCGCCATCATCGCAAGCATAGACCTCCGCCAGCGACCGCAGCTGCGAGTTCGAGCCGAAGATGAGATCGACGCGCGAGCCGGTCCATTTCGCAGCGCCGGTCCGGCGATCCGAGCCCGCAAACGCGTCCTGCGCCTCGGAGGTCTCCTTCCACGTCACGCCCATATCGAGCAGATTGGCGAAGAAGTCGTTCGAGAGAACGCCCGGCCGATCGGTGAAGACGCCGTGGCTCGAGCCGCCATGATTGGCGCCGAGCACGCGCAATCCGCCGATCAGAGCCGTCATCTCCGGCGCGGTGAGCGTCAGCAGCTGCGCTTTGTCGACCAGCATCTCTTCGGGAGAGACGGTGTATTGCGCCTTGGCGAAGTTGCGGAAGCCGTCCGCCTCGGGCTCGAGCGGCGCGAAGCTGTCGACATCGGTCTGCTCCTGGCTGGCGTCGGTCCGGCCCGGCGTGAAGCGCACCGCGACCTCATGGCCGCCCGCCTTCGCCGCCGCCTCCACCGCGGCGACGCCGCCGAGCACGATCAGATCGGCCAGAGAGACTCTCTTGCCGCCGCTGGCCGCGCCGTTGAAGGCCGATCGCACGCTCTCGAGCGCGGCGATCACGCCGGAGAGGCGCGCCGGCTCGTTCGCCGCCCAATCCTTCATCGGCGCAAGGCGAATGCGCGCGCCATTGGCGCCGCCTCGCATGTCCGAACCGCGGTAGGATGAAGCCGAGGCCCAGGCCGCGAACACCAGATCCGCGATGGTGACGCCGCTGGCGAGGATCTGACCTTTCAGCGCCGCGATATCCGCATCGTCGATCAGCGCGTGATCCACCGCCGGGACCACATCCTGCCAGATCAGCTCTTCGGCCGGAACCTCGGCGCCGAGATAGCGCACGCGCGGGCCCATATCGCGGTGGGTCAGCTTGAACCAGGCGCGGGCGAAGGCGTCGGCGAACTGGTCGGGGTTTTGGTGGAAGCGGCGGGAGATCGGCTCGTAGATCGGATCCATCCGCATCGCCATGTCCGCGGTCGTCATCATGAGCGGCACTTTGGCGCCGGAGCCGTCGACCTGCGGCGCGTGGTCCTTCTCCGCCAGATCCTTGGCCGCCCATTGATGCGCGCCGGCGGGGCTTTTGGTCAGCTCCCACTCATAGCCGAACAGCACGTCGAAATAGCCGTTGTCCCACTGGATCGGGTTCGGCGTCCACGGCCCTTCGATGCCGCTGGTGATGGCGTCGACGCCCTTGCCGGAGCCATGCGCGCTGAGCCAGCCCATGCTCTGCGCCGCCATGCCGGCGCCTTCCGGCTCAGGGCCCACGAGGCCTGGATCGCCCGCGCCATGCGCCTTGCCGAACGTATGACCGCCCGCCACCAGCGCGACGGTCTCCTCGTCATTCATCGCCATCCGGCCGAAGGTCTCGCGGATGTCGCGGCCCGAGGCGACGGGATCAGGATTTCCGTTCGGGCCCTCGGGGTTCACATAGATCAGGCCCATCTGCACCGCCGCCAGCGGCATGGCGAGATCGCGCTCGCCGCTATAGCGGCGATCATCGAGCCATTGCGTCTCCGAGCCCCAGTAGACGTCCTCTTCAGGCTCCCACACGTCAGAGCGGCCGCCGGCGAAGCCGAAGGTCTTAAAGCCCATGCTCTCCAGCGCCACATTGCCGGCGAGGATCATCAGATCGGCCCAGGAGAGCTTGGCGCCGTATTTCTTCTTGATCGGCCACAGGAGCAGGCGCGCTTTGTCGAGATTGCCATTGTCAGGCCAGCTGTTGAGCGGCGCGAAGCGTTGCTGACCGGTTCCGCCGCCGCCGCGGCCGTCCGCGGTGCGATAGGTGCCGGCGCTGTGCCACGCCATGCGGATCATCAACCCGCCGTAATGCCCGTAATCCGCCGGCCACCAATCCTGGCTGTCGGTCATCAGCGCATGGAGATCCTGCTTCACCGCGCCGAGATCGAGGCTCTTGAACGCTTTGGCGTAGTCGAACGCCTCGCCCATGGGATTTGATTTGGCCGAATGCTGATGCAGGACCCGCAGATCGATCTGATTGGGCCACCAATCCCGATTGGTGACGCGCGCGCGGCCCGTGATCGGGCATTTGATATCGCCGTCCATCATCTCTGCTGTCCCCTAGCTGCCGATGCCCGGTCGGGAGCGGCGCTGCGGCGCATCGCCGCGATCCCGACCCTGGGCGCGTGCTAGCATTGTCGCGGCATCAGCGATAATCGCCTTTCATTATCTCCGCGATAGCTTCCGCTTATGGCTCTGCGCCTTCATGACGAACGTCACGCTTCGGCAATTCCGCTATTTCGACGCGTTGGCGCGGCATGGCCATTTCGCCCGAAGCTCCGTCGCCAGCGCCATCTCCGGCAGCAGCGTGACGCCGAGCCCGGCGCCGACCATCCGCACCAGC
>JBCBCG010000062.1:0-20336 GCA_038530925.1 Pseudomonadota bacterium | reverse complement strand
TGGTGATCCTCGCGAGATCGCCATCATAGGCGCGGGCTTTCAGCGTCGCGGCGCGGGCGGCGCTGATCGCCAAACGCACAGGCCGCGGCGCGATGGCCCGGAGCGCCGTGAGGCGTGCGTCGGTGGTCTCTTCAGCAGCGATCACCAGAGCGCCATCATCCGCCCCGATCAAGGCGATCGGCGCGCCGCGTCGCAAATCGCCGAGCGCCCGGGCCAGCCGATCCGCCTCCGTCAGCAGCGTGTCGCCCTTCTCACGGGAGAGTGATGACATAATCTGAAACAATCCTGCGCTGGCGCTGACGGCGGTGTGAGGCGGCTGCGAGCTTGGGTTGCCGTCCGCCGCGTTTCAACCGATCTCGGGCGGGTGCGGACGCGCTGGGGCGCGGCGAATGATGAAGGAGCAGGTCGGATGACGGCGGTGAAGAAAATTCTGTTGGTGGATGATGATGGTGAGCTGCGCGAGGCGCTTGCGGAACAGTTGCTTGTGACCGAGCAGTTCGACGTGTTCGAAGCGGAGACGGGCGGCGCGGGCATCGATCGCGCGAAATCGGAATTCTTCGATTTAATCATCCTTGATGTCGGTCTGCCCGATATGGATGGCCGCGAGGTGGCGAAGGTGCTTCGCCGCGCCGCGGTGAAATGCCCGATCATGATGCTCACGGGCCACGACTCGGATGCGGACCAGATTCTCGGTTTGGACGCCGGCGCCAACGACTACGTCACGAAGCCTTTCAAATTTAATGTGCTGCTCGCCAAGATCCGCGCTCAGCTGCGCCAGCATGAGCAAAGCGAAGACGCGGTGTTCAATGTCGGGCCCTATGTGTTCCAGCCGAGCGCGAAGACGCTGACGGATGAGGCCGGCAAGAAAGTCCGCCTGACCGAGAAAGAGACGAACATTCTGAAATACCTGCACCGCGCCGGCGGCCAGGTGGTCGGGCGCGACGTGCTGTTGCACGAGGTATGGGGCTACAACGCCGGCGTCACCACGCACACGCTTGAGACGCATATCTATCGCCTGCGCCAGAAGATCGAGCCCGATCCCAGCAACGCCTCCTTGTTGGTCACCGAAAGCGGCGGCTATCGTCTGGCCAGCTGACGCCGCGGCGCGGCGCATGAATGCGAGGGCGGGTGATGGGCGCAGGATCAGAGCAAGCCGTGAGGCGCATCGCGACCTGGAACATCAACTCCGCCCGGCTGCGGATCGATCTCATCGAGCGTTTCTTGGCCGAAGAGGTGCCGGACGTGCTTTGCCTGCAGGAAACGAAATCGCCGGTGGAGAAGCTTCCGGTCGATCGGTTCGAGGCGGCGGGGTATGGCCACTGGGCGGCGCGCGGGCAGCCTGGGTATAACGGCGTCGCGGTGCTGTCGCGCTGGCCGCTTGAGGATCTCGGCGCGATCGACTTTTGCGCGATGGGCGATGCGCGCCATATCGCGGTGTCGGTTAGTTTCCCGGGCGCTGAGCCGGTCACGCTGCACAATGTCTACACGCCCGCCGGCGGGGATGAGCCGGATGTGGAGGCGAACCCGAAGTTTCGCCACAAGCTCGACTTCGTCGACGAGATGGCGGAGCGCTTTGCTGAGGCCGGACCGCGCAGCGTGGTGCTCGGCGATCTCAACATCGCGCCGCTCGAGCAAGATGTGTGGAGCCATAAGCAGCTTCTGAAAGTCGTCAGCCATACGCCGGTGGAGGTCGAGAAATTCACGCGCGCGCAGGCGGCTGGGGGCTGGATCGACGCGGCGCGGCGCATCACGCCCGAGAGTGAGAAGCTCTACTCTTGGTGGTCGTACCGCGCGCGGGATTGGGCGGCCTCGAATCGCGGGCGCAGGCTCGACCATATCTGGCTGTCGCCGGATCTGGGAGAGGCGCTGACGGACGCCGCGGTGATCAAGGCCGCGCGTGGATGGGAGAAGCCGTCGGACCATGCGCCGGTGATCGCGTCGCTGGCGATCGGCGCGAGAGAGTAAGGCGAGAAGGAGTAAGGCGCGAGGGAGTAAGGCCCACCCAGTCAGTTCGCGATCGCCGGCGGCGGGCCGAAATGGCGCTCGCCGAGCGCGCCGAACCGCGCATGGCGCGCTTCGATCGCGTCCATACCGCCCATTGCATCGATCAGCGGGCCGAGATGGCGCTCATAATTCCGCCAGCGCCCGAAGCTCGAAGTGTTCACCGGGCGGCGCGCCTGGCCGGCGCTCGCGGTGTAGATCATCCGATCGTTCTCATGCGGGCGGGCGACGCGGTCATCCCAAGGCAGGCCGCAGAGCTCTGTCAGCCGTCGGCAGCGCGGCTCGAAATCCAGGACGAAATCCTCATGGCCGAGATGGATGATCCGGCCGGGCATGACCTCTTCAAAGAGGTCCATGAAGGCGCAGTAATCTCGCCAGAACCGGCCGATCCAGTCGAGCCGCGCGGCGAAGGCGGTGTTCCCGAAATTCTGCTGGAAGATCGACATCGCCATATCCAGCGGATGGCGGAAGGTGTGCAGGATCACCGCGTTGGGAAACATCGTCAGGATCAGCGGCAGGCGCAGGAAATTAACCAAGGATTTATCAAGTACTTTCAGCGGGTTCTTCTTGGCGAAATGGCTCTCGACCAGCGGGACATACCGATTGGCGCCAAGGCGGATGTCGGTTTTGCCGAGCGCGTCGAGGAACGCGAAACTGGCGCTTGAAGGTTTGGGCTCGAGGGTCAGCCGCGCGGCGAGCATCCGCGCGATTTGGAGCACCGCATTGGTCTCGCCGCCGCTCTCAACCCGCGGATGCGCCGTGAGAGCGTGCTCGATCAGCGTAGAGCCCGAGCGCGGCATGCCGATGAAGAAGACGTTCCGCGCATCCTTGACGCCCCAATTGCGCCGCGCGGCGCGGAACGCCTCGTCATACCCAGCGGCGAAGCCTGCGATATGTTCTGCGCGCGGCCCGTCATAGGGCGCTGTGTTAAGCGCCGCGCTGGCGGCGAAATGGGCGAAAGCGTCGTCATAGGCGCGGCGCTTTTCGGCCAGACGGCCCAGCGCGTTGAACAAAGCGCGGCGTGGGCCGGGCGCGACGCCGTCGTCTTTCGCAAGCGCCAGCATGGCTGCCTGGTCCGCTTCGGTCAGCGGCGCGCCGGAGAGCTTGGCGAGCGTCTCATAGGCTTCGACCTTCGCCGGAGCGCGGGTCAGGCACGCGCGGGCCGCCGCCTCCGCGCCGGCGTCGTCGCCCATGCGCAGCAGCAGCTCGGCGCGGCGTCGGTCGGTCTCCGCGTTCGGGCCGAGTATGGCTTCAGCCGCCGCGAGATCCGCCTGCGCCGCCTTGGCGTCCAGCATGCCGCGGGAGAGGACGTCGGCGCGCAAATGATAGGCGTCGGCGTGCCGCGGGACATGAGCGATCACCTGATCAAGGAGAGACTTGGCGCGGCGAAACTCCTGCACGGCGTAGAGCCGATAGGCGTCGCGGATGGCGGCGTCCGCTTGAAGCTCCGCTTGGGATTTCGCGCCAGGCGTCGGCACCGTCGCCACGCCCGGGCCCTGCGGCGGGCGCTTCGCGCCGCTCGGCGACGGGGCTTTCCGTCCAGCGATGCGGCCGCGCGGCGGCTTCTGAGGCGGATTTTGGGATCTTCGCGCCATGCGGCGGCCTCTCGCTTACCGGTCATACGCCCACCGTGAGAGCCGCGAGGCGGCTCAATCGCGGCCGCGCCGCTCCGGCTCAGGGATGGCGAACAAATCATTATCGAGCGGTCCGCCCTCCTTGGTCGTCCTGAGCACGATCGTCGTGCTGCGACCGAGCGCGTCCGTCACGATCCATTGCTTCAGCCCCAGGGGATTGCGGTTGAAGATCAGCGTCAAATCGCCTTGCGCTTCGCCCGACGGATCCGACGCCCGTATCCGGTATTGGTCCGCCTCCACGGTGACGTCTTGGATCACGCCTTCCGCCTCGAGGTCCACGCGTTCGCGCAGAATCAAGAACAGAGGCGTCTCGGACAGCGGAAAGCGATCGACGGACCGGTCATTCTCTTCATCCAGCACAGCCACCCAGAAGCCGTCGACGATCATCAAGGTGGGATCGGGCGGGTTATACTCGAAACGCATCCGGCCGGGCCGCCGGATGGCGAATGAGCCTTCGCTGATCGTTCCGTTTGGCGCGACTTGGATGAAATCGCCGGCGAGCGTCGACATGCGGTTGAGATAGGCGCTCAGCTCATCGATCACTTCAGCGTCGGTCGCCGCCAGCGCGGGTCGGAACGGCGCCAGCAGCATGACGCCAGCGGTCAGCGCAATGGCCGCCGCAGCGGTGAGGCGCGAGAGCGCGCTCTGGAAACACGAACTTTGCTGGCGCCGCATGCATTCACTCCGCATGGTCTGTCCTATGGTCGGTCTCGGTCATATCAGTCCGAACGCGCGCAGCATCGAACGCTGGACGGGCTCAGATTGGGGAGCGGCCAAGGCTGTTCTATGGCCTTGCGTGTATCGGAAAGTGGTCCGAGCCGCCAACGCCTATGCCCGGCGGCGGCGCGCGGGTCCAGAGCGGCGGCGCGCATGGGCGGCGGCGACGCCGGAGAGCGTGGTTAAGCGAGCAAATCCCGCAACAACGCGTTGAGGACCGGGCGGCCCTTTGGCGTCGCGCGGAGCGTGCGGCCCTCCTGCGCGACATACCCGTCCGCCTGCAACGTCTCAATCCGGGTCGCGCTCAGCGGCGCGCCTGAGAGGGCGGCGTAGCGGTCGAGATCGACGCCTTCGGTCAGGCGCAGGCCCATCATCATCATCTCTTCGGCCTGCTCGCGCCGGGTGAGCGGCGTGGGCTCCAGCAGCGCTTCACCTTTCGTCTCCACCTCCGAGAGCCAGGCCGCCGGGTCGCGGAGCGTCTCGGTCGCGACCCGGCCGCGCGGCGTGGTCAGACGGCCATGCGCCCCGGGGCCGACGCCGGCGTAATCGCCATACCGCCAGTAAATGAGGTTATGCCGGCTCTCCGCGCCGGGCCGCGCGTGATTGGAGATCTCGTAAGCGGGCAATCCGGCGCGCGCGCAGATCTCTTGCGTCATCTCATACATCGCCGCCGCGTCGTCCTGGCCCGGCGTGGATAGCCTCCCGCGCTCCTGCAGCTCGAAGAACCGCGTGCCCGGCTCGATGGTGAGCTGATAAAGCGAGGCGTGATCAACATCGAATTGCAGGGCCGTCATCAGCTCCTGGCGCCACTCATCCGGTGATTGGCCCATGCGCGCATAGATGAGATCGCAGCTGACGCGGTCGAAGATAGAGCGCGCGATCTCGAACGCGGCGCGGCTTTCAACCGTGGTGTGCATCCGGCCGAGCGCCGTGAGCGCGCGGTCGCGCAGCGCTTGGACGCCGAGAGAGATGCGGTTGACGCCGCCATCCCGGTAGTCCCGGAACCGGCCGGCTTCGACGGAGGTCGGGTTCGCTTCGAGCGTGATTTCGGCGTCTGGCGCGAGACCCCAGAGTTGCCTGATCCGGTCGATCACCGCGGCGACGGTGTCGCCCGGCATCAAGCTGGGCGTGCCGCCGCCGAAGAAGACGGTGTCGACCATGCGGTTCGGCGTGCGCCGATGCGCGGCGTCGAGCTCGCGCAGCATGGCCTCGCGCCAGCGCAGCTGGTCGACATGGGTCCAGACATGGCTGTTGAAGTCGCAATAAGGGCATTTGGCCTGGCAGAACGGCCAATGGACATACACGCCGAAACCGCCATACCGCCAATCTTCGTCGAGCGCGGCGGGCGGCGCGGCGACCGGGCTCGGCGCAGACCCGCCGCGCAAGCGGGTCGCTCCGTCCGGCGGCGCGTCGCGGCGAAGCTTCGTCTCTCCGATGTCGCTAGCGGCCTCGCTATGGCGTTCGGCCTCCCCAACCCGCGCGCTCGGAGCGCCGCGCGGTCCCGCTCCGTCGAACGGATCCCGCATGTCAGAGGTAGGGCCGCTCATGTCGCACATCTCCGCATGGTCCGCGGCGGCGCCGCCGCAAATCGAGACGCTCGGCGCGTCGCCGAAGGCGTCTAGAAACAAGCTAGAGCGTTCGCGGCTGCGAACACTGATTGAAGACAAAAATTGGGTGGGGTTTCGAGGCGAGAATGTGTCGAAGCGGCCGCGTTGACGCCGCAGGAGGCGATCGGTCGCTGTTTGAAACGTTATTCGGCGGGCCGGAAGGCGTCGACTTCGATCTCAACCTTCATTTCCGGCGCGACGAGCGCGGAGACGATCGTGGTGTTCGCGGGGCGGATTTCGCGGAAGGCCGCGCCGAGCGCGGGGACGACCGCCTCGAACACTTCGGGGCTGACCACGTAGCACCGCACGCGGTGAACATCGGAGAGCGCCAAACCCGCATCCTTGAGCGCGGTCTCGATCGTGCCGAGCGCGTTGCGCGCCTGGCCGTAAGCGTCGTCCGGCATGCTCATCGAGGCGTAATCATAGCCGGTGGTGCCGGAGACGAAGCACCAACGGCCGATCGGCGTGTCCTGCACAACTGCGCGGCTATACCCGGCGCGGGCCTCGAAGGGCGATCCGGTCGAGATCAAGCGGCGGCTCATGCTCCGGCTCCATTGGGTCCGCCCGCGCCGGGTTCGGCGTTCGGCGGGTCGCCGGCGAAGGCGCCGAAGCAGGCGCTGGTCAGCAGCTCGAACGCTTTGGCGCGGTGGCTGTTGGCGTGTTTGGCCTCAGGCGCGATCTCGCCAAAGGTCAGAGGCTCGCCGTCTCGCATGAACACCGGATCATAGCCGAAGCCGCGATCGCCCCGCGGCGGCCACACCACGCGTCCATGCACTTCGCCGCGGAAGGTCTCGGTATGCCCGTCGGGCCAGGCCAGGCATAGCACGCAGACGAAGTGCGCGCTCCAGGGCTCCGGCGCCGCGCGGTCGAGCAGCTTCTGGCGCATCACGCGCATGGCGTGACCGAAATCGCGCCCTCCCGGCGTCTCCGCCCAGTCGGCGGTGCGCACGCCCGGATCGCCGTCGAGCGCATCGACGCAGAGCCCGCTATCATCGGAGAGCGCCGGCAGGCCCGCGCCTCGCGCCGCCGCCAGCGCTTTGATCGCGGCGTTGCCCTCGAACGTCGTTTCCGTCTCCTCCGGAACCGGCAGATCGAAGTCGCCGACCGATACGGTCTCGACGCCGTAAGGCGCCAGGAGCTCGCCTATCTCTCGCAGCTTGCCCGCGTTGTGGCTCGCCACCACCAGGCGGCCCGGCGCCAGATTTCGCGCCCCTGCGCTGGCCATATCTCCGCTCCTTCCTGCGCGCGGCGCCCGGTCCTCGACCCGGCGCTACCGCGCCAAGGCGTTCTCCTGCAGCGCCGTCAACTCGGCGCAGCCCTGCTTGGCCAATGTCAGCATCTCGGCGAATTGCGCTTCTGTGAAGGGCGCGCCTTCCGCGGTGCCTTGGATCTCCACAAGGCCGCCCGCGCCGGTGATCACGAAATTCGCATCCGTCTCGCAATCGCTGTCCTCGGCGTAATCGAGGTCAAGCACGGCCTTACCTTTATAAACGCCGCAGGAGATCGCCGCGACCGAGCCTTCGAGCGGTAGATGCTTCAGGACGCCGCTCTCGACCAGTTTGCGCGCGGCGAGCGCCATGGCGACATACCCGCCGGTGACCGCCGCCGTCCGCGTTCCGCCATCGGCCTGGAGCACATCGCAATCGATCACGATCTGCCGTTCTCCCAGCGCCGTCCGATCCAAAGCCATCCGCAAGGCCCGACCGATCAAACGCTGGATCTCTTGGCTGCGGCCGGACTGACCGCTCTTGGCTTCGCGGCGCGAGCGGGTATGGGTCGCGCGCGGCAGCATGCCATACTCGGCGGTCGCCCATCCAAGGCCCGAGCCGCGCAGGAAGGAGGGCGGCTTATCCTCGATCGTGGCGGTGCAGAGCACATGGGTGTCGCCGAACTTCACCAGGCAGGAGCCCTCGGCGTGTTTGGCGACGCCGATCTCGAGGCTGACGGGGCGGAGGCTGTCGGCGGCGCGGCCGGAAGGGCGCATGGCGGATCTCGCTCTTTCAAAAGGGCGCTGGGCTGCGCAAGGCGGTCGGATGAGCGGCGTGATGGCTCAAAACTCTGGTCTTTGGCGCGCTCTATCGGGCGGGCGCGGCGGCGTCCAGCCTTCCTTCGCTGCGCTGCGAGATGCGGCGCCCAGCGCTTCGCGCGCGGCGGGCGGCCGATTGACGCGCGCCGCCTCGGCCACCTAGGTAGGTCTCCGCCATACCGCAACGGATCAGAGACATGTCCGACGCGCCCGCGACCTTAGATGATCTGAACGATCGCAGCCGCGACATCTTTCGCCGGCTGGTAGAGACCTATCTTGAGACCGGCGAGCCCGTCGGCTCGCGCACGCTGTCCAAACAGCTCGCCTCGCAGCTCTCCGCCGCCTCGATCCGCAATGTGATGCAGGATCTCGAACAAATGGGTCTGCTCGACAGTCCTCATGTCAGCGCTGGGCGCCGGCCGACCCATGGCGGGCTGAGGCTGTTCGTGGACGGCATGCTCGAGGTCGGCGGCCTGTCGCCGGATGAGCGGCGGACGATCGAAAGCGGTCTCGGCGCCGATGCGGGCTCGATCGATCAACTGCTCGGCGCGGCGGGCTCGCTCCTCTCCGGCCTGGCGGGCGCGGCGAGCCTCGTCACCGCGCCGAAGACGGATGCGGCGGTCAAACATATTGATTTTGTTGCTCTTTCTGAGGCGCAAATCCTGGTCGTGCTGGTGAAGGAGGGCGGCGATATCGAGAATCGCCTGATCTCCGCGCCGCCGGGCTTCACGCCATCGGCGCTGCGCGAGGCGGCTAATTTCCTGAACGCGCAGCTCCGCGGCAAAACGCTGGCGGAGGCGCAAAGGCTGCTGCAAGAGCAGATCGAGGATCGTCGGCGCGAGCTGGGCGAGATCGCCAACCGCTTGGTCGACGCCGGTCTGGCGGATTGGACGGTCGGCGGGGCTGCGGAGGCGGCGCCCGAGCGGCTGATCGTGCGCGGCAGGGCCAATCTTTTGTCGGATGCGGAGCTCGCCTCCGATCTCGAACGCATGCGTCTTTTGTTCGAAGACCTTGAACGCCAGAACGATCTGGCCCAGCTCGTGGATCTGGCGGATCACGCCGACGGCGTGCGGATCTATATCGGCGCCGAGAATAAGCTTTTCTCGATGGCGGGGTCTTCGTTGATCATTTCGCCTTATGTCGGGGCGGATCAGCAAACGGTGGGCGCGATCGGAGTGATCGGTCCGACGCGCATGAATTACGGGCGGATCGTTCCGATTGTCGATTATACGGCGCGCTTGATGGGGCGGCTTATGGCCGATCGCAACGCCAGCGGAGGATAGGATGGCAGACGACAGCAAATCGCATGAGGCCGCTTCTGCGAGCGACGGCGAGGCGAGCGCGGCGGCGGAGGCCGCGGGCGTGAGCGAGGCGGCCGAGGCGCCGGCGGCGGAAAGCGCGGGGGAGGCGGCGGGCGCGAGCGCCAAGCTCGATTCCTTCGACGCCGAGGCGGTGACGCCGAAGCCGACGCCGCCGCCCGCCGTGCCAGAGCCCGAGATCACGCCGCAAGAGCGGATCGCCGCTCTCGAGGCGGAGGTCGCCACCGCGAAGGATCAGCATTTGCGCGCGGTCGCCGAGATCCAGAACATCCGCCGCCGCGCCGAGCGGGATCGGCGTGAGGCGGAACAATTCGGCGGCGTGAAGCTCGCGCGCGATTTGATGGACGTGTTCGACAATCTCGACGACGCGCTGAAGCTCGCGAGCGACACGTTGAAGGAGAATGAGGCGGGCTTCTTCAACGGCGTCGAGCTGACGCGGAAGGTGATGCTCGACGCGCTCGCCAAGCATCAGATCACGCCGATGGGCGTCGAGCCGGGCGCGAAGTTCGATCCGCATAAGCACCAAGCGATGTATGAGGCGCCAGCGCCCGGCGCGGAGCCGGGATCGGTGATCCAGGTGATGAAGGAAGGCTTCATGATCGCCGACCGTTTGCTGCGGCCGGCGATGGTGGGCGTGGCGAGCGCCGCGTCCGCCGCCGCCTCGGCGCCAGCGGGCGACGGCGAGACGGCGGCGGACGCCTAAGCGAGCTCTGGTCGGCGGGGCGGCGCGGGCGGAAGGGCCTGGTATGGCGACGGCGGTCCCCGAGCTGTCGGTGCGGAACTACCGCTCCATCCGCGACCTTACGCTGGAGCTTGCGCCGCTGACCGTTGTGGTGGGCGAGAACGGCGTCGGCAAAAGCAATCTCTATCGCAGCCTTGAGCTGCTCCACGCCGCGGCCACGGGAGACCTCTCGCGCATGTTGGCGCGGGAGGGCGGCATGCCTTCGGCGTTCTGGGCGGGCGCGCCCTGGACCGACGAAGCGGCGCGTGAAACAGCGGCGCGGGCGAGCCGCCGAGGGCCGCGCCGGATCGCCCTCTCGGCTCGCTTCGATCGGCTCGATTATGCGCTCGAACTGGGCCTACCGGGCCCGACCGACGCGGCGCTCGCGCTCGATCCCGTGGTCAAGCTGGAGCGGCTTCGCGCCTTTGGACCGAAACGCCCCGCCGTCATCGCCGAGCGCAAAGGGCCGAGCCTCTTCGCCCGCGACGAGACCGGACGCCCGCAAGAAGTGCGGCGCGATCTGTGGCTGTTCGAGACGGCGCTCGCCAGCGTCTCCGAGCCGCAGCGTCATCCCGAGCTTGACCAGGTCAGGCGCGGTCTGACCGCGATGCGGTTCCACCATCAGGTGCGCACGGACGCCGCCGCGCCGCTGCGCCAGCCGCAACCGGCGATCATGACGCCGTCGGTCGCGTCCGACGGCCTCGATTGGGCGGCGGCGCTCGCCTCGCTCGCCGCGGTGGAGCAGGATGGCTTCGGCGAGAGCGCCGCCGCGCGGGCGGTCGCCGAGGCCTTTCCGGGCGGCGCGCTTGAGATCGCAGAGCCCATGAGCGGCGCGGTTGCGGTCCTTCTGCATATGGACGCCTTTCCCAGGCCGTTCGCGGCGCCGGAGCTTTCGGACGGCACGCTGCGCTTTCTCGTCCTGGTCGCGGCGCTCACGGCGCTGGCGCCGCCGCCCTTTCTGGCGTTGAACGAGCCCGAAGCGAGCCTTCATCCGCGCCTTTTGCCGGTTCTCGCGGATCTAATCGGCGCTGCGGCGGCGCGCGGCCAGATCCTGGTTGTGACGCACGCCGAAGCGCTGGCGGAGCGGTTGTCGATCGAGCATGGCGCCCGGCGCGTCCGCTTGGTCAAAGAGAAGGGCGAGACGCGCGTGGCTGAGATCGGCTGAGCGGTCCGCCCATAGAGGAATGGTATGACGCATCCGGTGCGGTATTACGCGGACGAAGACCTCGCGGCGCTGGGGGTGACGGCGACGCAAGCCGCCGATGCGATCGAGGCGGCGCTGCGGGAGAAGGCGGCGGGACGGCTGTGGACCGCGCCGAAAGCGGCGCTTCTGCCAGGCGACGGGCGCTATATGATGACCACGCTCTCCGCCGCGGACAGCCCCGGCCTGACGGTCGTGAAATCCGTGATGGTCAGCCCGCGCAATCCGGCGCGCGGCATGCCCGGGATCGACGGCGCGGTGTTGCTGCAAGACAGCGAAACCGGCGCGGTCCGCGCGGTGATGGACGCGAAATGGATCACAGCCCTGCGCACCGCCGCCCTTAGCCTCGTTGCGGCGCGGCGTCTCGCTGATCCCGCGGCGCGCAGCATCGCCTTCATCGGCTGCGGCGTGCAGGCGCGCAGCCATCTCGACGCTTTCGCCGAGGCCTTTGCGCTGACCGAGATCCGAGCTTATGGCCGCGGCGCGGCGAACCTTAATCGTCTCTGCGAGCATGCGGCGGCGAAGGGTATGACCGCGCATCGCGCCGCGACCGCCGAAGACGCGATCCGCGGCGCGGACCTGGTCGTCACCTCGGTGACGCTCGACTACACGCTCGCGCCCTTCCTCGATGCGGCATGGCTGAAGCCGGGCGCTTTCGCCGCGATCACGGATCTGGCGCTGCCATGGGCGGCCGAGAGCCTGCGCGCCGTCGAGACGATCATCGTGGATGATCTCCAGCAGGAGGCGGCGGCCGAGAAAAAGATGATCCCCGGCGCTGCGATCGCTGCGGATCTCGCCGCTCTGGCGCTCTCGAAGGCCGCGCCGCGTTTTGATCCTGCCCGCCGCGCCGCTTTTGTCTTTCGGGGGATCGCGATCGGCGATTTCGCCGTCGCGGCGCTGGCGCTCGAAAGAGCGGAGGCCGCGGGATGACCGGTGGTCCGCCCTGGCGGTCGTCCCTGGGCGGACTCGGGGTTAGTGCATCACCCGCTCGACCGCGGTCTCCCACCCGTCGCAGCCGACCCCGAAGCGTTCAATCAGCATGCAGATCTCTTCGGAGCGATCCTTCACGCCCTCCAGCGTCGGCGCCATCATGATGGTGGCGGCGACCGAAAGGCGATGCGGCGAGCTGGGCGCCTCCTCCTCATCCTCCAGCACCTGGGTCGCATAGGCGTTCTCGGCCAGCACCTGGGCGATGGCCACGGCGACCAGCCGCGACGGCGCGAAGCAGAAGAAAGTGATGTCCCGCGGCCTGCTGAGATCCACGCCATGCGCCTTCAACGCCGCGAGAACCCGCGCATCGTCATCCGCATGGAAATACTGTTCCCGATCGGACATGTCGTCCCCGTCGAACGGATCGTCTGACCCCCCAAACCGCATGGCCGCTTCCCTTCGGTCTCAACGCGCTTTCGGCTAGCTTAGCCAAAGGATGCGGCGTTCCGGTAAACGGCGCCCGAGATAAGGCGCGAGCGTGCGCGCCATGCGGCGGAGGGCGTGATGGGCGATGGGATGATGAAGGCGCTGGTGAAGGCCAAGCCTGAGCCGGGTCTCTGGATGGAGCGCGCGCCGATCCCGGAACCCGGCCCGCGCGACGTGCTGATCAAAGTGCGGAAATCGGCGATCTGCGGGACGGACGCGCATATCTGGAAATGGGACGAATGGTCGGCGGCCACGGTGCCGACGCCGATGATCGTCGGCCATGAGTTCTGCGGCGAGATCGTCGAGACCGGCGCGGCGACGGTGAAGCACCAGGTGGGTCAGCGCGTCTCCGGCGAAGGCCATCTCGTTTGCGGCGTCTGCCGTAATTGTCGCGCGGGGCGCGGGCATCTCTGCCGCAACACGCTCGGCGTCGGCGTGCATCGGCCAGGCGCCTTCGCGGAGTATCTGGTTCTGCCCGAAAGCAACGTCGTGCCGATCCCGGACGACATCTCCGACGAGATCGCGGCGATCTTCGATCCGTTCGGCAACGCCGTGCACACAGCGCTCAGCTTCGATCTCGTGGGCGAGGACGTGCTCGTGACCGGCGCCGGCCCGATCGGGATCATGGGCGCGCTGGTGGCGCAAAAAGTCGGCGCACGGAAAACCGTGATCACGGATATCAATCCTTACCGTCTGGATCTGGCGCGGCGGCTTGGCGTCAAGCACGCGGTCAACGCCGCGGAGGAGGATCTTCACGCGGTGATGCGCCGGCTCGGCATGACTGAGGGCTTTGATGTCGGCCTCGAGATGTCCGGCTCCGCCGCGGCGATGCGCGATATGATCGACAAGATGAACAATGGCGGCAAGGTCGCGCTGCTCGGCATTTCACCGGCTCAATTCGCGGTTGACTGGAACAAGATCATTTTCAAGATGTTGAACATCAAAGGCATTTACGGCCGCGAGATGTACGAGACCTGGTACAAAATGATCGCGCTCGTCCAAGGCGGGCTCGACATGGCGCCGCTGATCACCCACCGCCTGCCAATCGACCGCTTCGAAGACGGCTTCGCCGCCATGCTCTCCGGCGACGCCGGAAAGGTCGTCCTTGAGTGGTGACCGCAGCACCCGTCACGAAAATGACCATGAAAGAAAAGTTGGAGCGGGCGATGAGATTCGAACTCACGACCCTTACCTTGGCAAGGTAATGCTCTACCCCTGAGCTACGCCCGCGCTCCGTGGTCAGCGCTCTAGCGCGACCAAGAAACGTGTAATAGGCGTTCGCTGCGCGCGCTTCAAGCGCGATTTGCAGGCGAAAGAGCGAAAGCGGGTGCGGCGGCGATGAGCGATGCGACTGGGGAGGCCAATGCGGCGTGGGATGACGGGCCGGGGCCGTGGGATGAAGCGCGGCTGCTGGCGGCGCTCACGGGGATCGGCGTCGCGCATACGGTGCATCGTCATCCGCCTCTCTTTACGGTCGAGGACAGTAAGGCGCTGCGCGGGGAGTTGCCGGGCGCGCATGTGAAGAACATGTTTCTCAAGAGCAAAAAGGGCGCGCTCTGGCTCGTCACCTGCTTGGAGGAGCGGCGCATCCATGTGCGGGATTTGGAGAAGGCGCTTGGCGCGCAAAAGATGAGTTTCGGCAAGCCTGAGCTTCTGGAGGAGACGCTCGGCGTCACGCCGGGCGCGGTGACGCCGCTCGCGGCGGTGACCGATCAAGGGCCGGCCGAGATTGAACAGCCGAAGGGGCGCGTGGCGGTGGCGGTCGATCAGGCGATCCTAGAGGCGCCGCTGGTGAACTGTCATCCGCTCCATAACGAGGCGACGCTGGCGCTGACGCCGAAAGATCTGTTGCGCGTGCTTCAGCATGCCGGCCATCCGCCGCGGCTTCTGGATTTCGACGCGCTCGAGGCGCTGAACGCGGCGCGCGAGGCGCAGAAAGAACAAGGCTGAGCGCGCGGGCGGTTGCAGATGGTGGGCGCCCGACCCTATCAAACAACGAAATAGCTTGGTGAGACGAAGCGGGGCTGCGCCAGCCGCCGCGGGCCCCCATCAGCGCGCACAAGGAGAGCGAGATGCTCGGTTTTGGGTCGAGCGGCGCGGAAGCGCCGGCGGATGATCTGATCAAAGACGTCACCGATCAGACCTTTATGGCGGATGTGATCGAAGCGTCGCGCGAGACGCCTGTGATCGTCGATTTCTGGGCGCCGTGGTGCGGGCCATGCAAACAGCTGGGGCCGGTCCTCGAGCAGGCGGTGCGAGAGGCGGGCGGCAAGGTGAAGCTCGCCAAAGTCGACGTCGACAAGAGCCCGATGGTGGCCGGCCAGCTCCAGGTTCAGTCCATCCCGGCGGTGTTCGCGTTCGTCGGCGGCCAACCGCTCGACGGGTTCATGGGCGCGCTGCCCGCGGGTCAGATCAAACAGTTCATCGATCAGGTGATCCGCGCCGCGGGTCCGGATGCGCGGGATGAGGCGATCGCCGAGCATCTCGAGGCGGCGGAGCAGGCGCTGGCGGCGAAGGACCTCGCCACCGCGGCGCAAACTTTCGCGGCGATCCTTAAGGCCGAGCCGACCGAGCTGCGCGCGATCGGCGGACTTGCGCGGGTTTACGCCGCCAGCGGCGATTTCGATCGCGCGCGCCAGACGCTGTCGCTCGCCCCGCCGGAGAAGGCCGAGGATCCGGCGCTGGCCACTGCGCGCGCGGCGATCGAGCTTGCGGAGCAAAGCGCTGGCGCAGCAAAGGATTTGGCGCGTCACCGCGCGGCGCTCTCGGCCAATGCGGATGATCACCAAGCGCGGTTCGATCTCGCTTTGGCGCTGGTCGCGGTCGGCGAACAGGGCGCCGCGATCGACGAATTGCTTGAGATCTTCCGCCGGGACCGCATGTGGAACGAGGAAGCGGCGAAGACGCAGTTGATGAAGCTGTTCGAGGCGCTCGGCCCAAAGGATCCGCTCACCTTGTCGGGCCGGCGGCGGCTCTCATCGATGATTTTCGCATGAGATCGTTTGGCGGGCTCTGGGGAGATGGACCGACATGACAGCGAAGACGAGACGGTTCTCAACCCATGAATTGCCTGAGCTGATCGCGATTTTTCCGCTGGAAGGCGCGCTTTTGCTGCCGCGGGCGCGTCTGCCGCTCAACATTTTCGAGCCGCGCTATTTGGCGATGATCGATGATGCGCTGAAGTCGGATCACCGGCTGATTGGCATGGTGCAGCCCAGGCGAACCAAGCGCGACGATGAAACCAATCCGCCGATCTATGAGGTCGGCTGCGCCGGCCGGATCACCAGCTTGTCGGAAACCGATGACGGGCGGTATCTCATCGCGCTGACTGGCGTGCAGCGGTTCATTGTGAACCAAGAAGTTGAGGGCTTCACGCCGTTCCGCCGCGTGAACGCCGATTGGCGCCGCTTCGCCGCGGATCTCGATCCGGAGCCGCTTTCGCATACCGAGGAGGACCTTCAGCCCTTCCTCGCGCTCCTGCGGAAGTATTTCGACGCGGCGGATCTTTCCGCCGATTGGGAAGCGCTGACGAAAGCGGATTATGAGACGCTGGTGAACGCGATCGCCATGCTCTGCCCTTTTTCGCCGCAGGAGAAGCAAGCGCTTCTGGAAGCGGAGGCGCTGGAGGATCGCGAACATAATCTTCGCGCGTTGATGAGTTTCGTGGTGGCGGGCCCGAAGGGCGCGGGCGATCTGCAGTAGAAAGGCTGGGCGGCGAGGGAGGCGGTATGACCAGCGGGGATGTCTCGATCAGCGAAAGCTATGGCGCGCGCGATGCGGAGAGCGAGGACGAGGATTTTATGGATCCGCGCTTTCTGGAGAGCCTGGTCTGCCCGCTGACGCATGGATCGCTCAGCTACGACCGGGCCGGGCATGAGTTGATCTCGAAAAAGGCGCGCCTCGCCTATCCAATCCGCCGTGGCGTGCCGATCATGCTGCGCAGCGAAGCGCGCGAGCTGCGGGACGGCGAATAGGACCGCGGCGCAGGCCGCCGCGGATCCGAGCGCCTTGAGAGCAAACGCGGGGCGGAAACTGTCGCCCGCCGAGCGCCCGCCCTACCCGCGCATCGCCGCAGGGAGGTCCGACCGGTCGCCTGCGGCGAAGCGCATGGCGGCGCGGCGGAGAGGGCCGATCTGGCCGAACCCGTAAAGGCCAAGTCGGCGCGCCCAGCGCACGGGGCCGAGATCGTTCGAGAAGAGATTGTTCAGCCCGTCGGTCGCGGCCGCGATCGCCACGCTGTCCGGCCGGCGCCACCGCTCATACCGGCGGAGGACAGACAGTTCGCCCAAATCTTCGCCGCGCTCCGCGGCGTCGCCGAGCGTTTCCGCCAACGCCGCCGCATCGCGCATGCCGTAATTGAGCCCTTGGCCCGCGATCGGATGCATGCCGCGGGCGGCGTCGCCCACCAGCGCCAGGCGGTCCTTCACGAATTCATGCGCGAGCGACAGGCTGAGCGGGTAGACCCAGCGCTTTCCCTCTAGCGAGACGCGGCCGAGGAAATCGCCAAAGCGGCGGCGCAGCTCCGAGACGTAGACCGCATCGTCCACCGCGCGCAGCGCCTCGGCGAGCTCCGCGCGCTCGGTCCACACCAGGGTGGACCGGTCGCCCTTCAGCGGCAGGATGGCGAAAGGTCCGGGCGGCAGGAAGAACTCATGCGCGACGCCGTTATGCGGCTTCTCATGCCGCACGGCGCAGACGAGGCCGACTTGGTTGTACCGCCGGTGGATCCGCCCGATCCCAGCGTTCGCGCGCACGCCGGAGCTGCGCCCATCGCAGGCCACCGCGATCGGCGCCGTGACGCGCCGGCCATCGGCGAGATGCGCGGTCGCGCCATAGGGTCCGCGCTCAAGGCGCTCGAGCGCGGCGCCGTCCCAATAAGTGATCAGCGGCTCCGCCTCCGCCGCGCTGAGCACCGCCAGGCGCAGATGGTGATCCTCGAGCATATGGCCGAAGCCTTCTGCGCCGAGCTCGGCGTGGTCGAAATGCAGGAAGTACGGCGAAGCCTTCTCACCCACGCGGCCGTCGCTCACCAGGATATCGCGGATCTCTTGGGCGTGAGGCTCGATCGCCGGCCAGACGCCGAGATGGCGCAGGTAGCGCCGCGAGGCGAGGGCGACGGCGTAGCCCCGGCCGTCAAAGCCGGGCGCTTTGCTGACGGAGAAGGGAAGCGCATCGCAAATCACCGAAGTGAGCCCGCGCCGCGCCAAGCCGAGCGCCAGGGATGCGCCGACCAGGCCGCCGCCGATGATGACCGCATCCGCCGCCGCCTCCCTCGGGCGGTCGGGCGCGCCGGCGGGATCGCTTTGCGCGTCAGGCGCTGGCGCCGGATCGGAGGTCGTCGTCTCGGTGATGGTGATGTCGGTCATCCCGCCTTGGTCATCCTCTTGCCAGCGCGCGTGTGCGCGGGACGGCGCCGCGCGCCGCGTGGTTTTGTGAGAAAATCTGCGCTCGCGCTGCGCGATGTCCATCCGAATTCGGCTTCCGGCGCGGTGAGACGCAGGGTCGCGGCGACCGCACCGCTGCAACGGGCGCCTGTTAAGGCCGTCCCTCCTCGGTTGCGATAAGGAGTTCTCATGCGGTTCGACCGGTTCGACGCGCTTCCTGAATACGCCTTTCCGCGTCTGCGCGCTCTCTTGGACGGCGCCGAGCCTGGCGCGGCGCCGATCGATATGTCGATCGGAGAGCCGAAGCATGCGCCGCCGGCGTTTCTGAAAGAGGTGCTGAGCGCGCATTTCGGGGATTACCGCCGCTATCCTCCCGTGGATGGCGACGAGCCTTGGCGCGAGGCGGTGTTCGGCTGGGCGGCGCGGCGGTATGGCTGGGATGCGGCGCGCCTCAGCGCCGAGGCCGCGGCGCTGCCCCTGAGCGGCACGCGAGAAGGCCTGTTCATGGCTGCGCTGGCCACGATCCCGGCGCGGATCGAGAGCCAGGGCGCCTCAGTGGATCGCCCGGCGGTGCTGCTGCCGAACCCGTTCTACCAATGCTACGCCGCCGCGGCGATCGGCGCCGGCGCCGAGCCGGTGTATCTCTCCGCTTCAGCGCAGACGGATTGGCTGCCCTCGCTCGATCAACCCGAGGCGCTCTGGCGCCGGGCGCAGGCGATGTATCTCTGCTCGCCGAGCAACCCGCAGGGCGCGGTCGCCTCCCCCGCCTATTGGCGGCGCCTGCTTGGCTTAGCCGAACGGTATGACTTCATGGTCTATTCCGATGAGTGCTACTCTGAGATCTATCGCGGCGCCGCGCCGACGGGCGTGCTCGCCGAGGCGCGCGCCATCGGCTCGGGGCTCGAGCGCGTGTTGGCGTTCCACTCGCTCTCGAAGCGCTCGAATCTCGCTGGGTTGCGCGCGGGCTTCGTGATGGGCGGGCGTAAAGCGGTGGATGCGGTGCGGCGCCTGAAAGCCTACGCTGGCGCGCCCTGTCCCATCCCGGCGCTGCGCGCGGCCGAAGCAGCGTGGCGCGATGAGACCCATGTCGCTGAGAACCGCGCGCGATACGTGAAAAAATTCGAAACCGCTGACCGTCTGTTTACCAATTGGCCGTCTTATCAGTCTCCGACAGCTGGGTTTTTCCTATGGCTGCGGGTTGAAGACGGGGAAGCGGCGGCGCAAGCGCTGTGGCGCGAGGAAGGGGTGAAGGCGCTGCCCGGCGCGTATCTCTCGCGGCGCGACGGCGCCGGCGTCGATCCGGGCGCGGCGTATTTGCGCGTCGCGCTGGTCGAAGCGGACGAGGCGCGGGTCGAGGAAGGGCTGACGCGCGTCAGCGCGTTCTTGCGGCGCTCAAGCGCGTCGGAGCGCGGCTGACGCCTCCTCGCTGACCGCTCGTCGGTCCGCCGCGGCCCCCGCGGCGCGGCAAGGAGAGCCGGCGCGAATGCGGGGCGGAAGGCGGGAGCGCGGCGATGAGCAAACCATTTTTCTCACAATATGAGCGAGATTGGCTCCGCGCCATCGCCCGGGTGATCGCCGCCGCCGCGTTGGCGTTGTTCGGGGCGACCATCCTGCTGTCGCTCCTCAGCTATCATCCTCAAGATCCAGGACTGTTCAGCGCGACCTGGCGGCGCCCTGAAAACTGGCTCGGGGCGCAGGGCGCGCTGATCGCGGATCTTCTCCATCGCTCGATCGGGGTTGCGGGATATGGCGTCGCGGCGCTCGCCCTCGCCTGGAGCCTGCGGGTCCGCCGCGGCGCTTGGCCGGCGGGCCTCTTTTGGCGCGTGTTGGCGATGCCTTGCGCGCTGCTGGCGGTCGCCGCGCTCGCCTCGAGCGAGCCTGAGCTCGCGGTGTCCGGCGGCGGGCTTGGCGGCCTGCTCGGCGATATCCTGTTCAAATTCGTGCATAGCGGCGCGCCGTTCTATAATGAACAGCTGAGGTACATCGCGGCGGTGGGGTTCTTGGCGCTGATCACGCCGCCGCTCGCGATAGCGGCCTGCGGAGGCGGCGTGGTGGAGACCGTGGCGTGGTTCGCGCGGGGGATGCGCGACATGCAGGGCGCCGTGGTCACCATCGCGAGAGGGCTTGCGCAGACGATCCGGGCGGTGACGCCGGCGCCGCTTTGGCGAGCGCTGCGCCGCGCATTCGCCAGCGGACCGGGTCTCGCCACGGCAGGCGCCGCAGCGGGGAGCGGGCCGGCCGCCTCCGCAGCATGCCGATCAGGCGCGGCGCCGGGTGCGGGACTTGGCGCGGGGCTTGGCGCCGGCCCTG
>JBCBCG010000061.1:0-20534 GCA_038530925.1 Pseudomonadota bacterium | reverse complement strand
TTGCGTCGCTCCATCGGACACTCCTCTCTTGGCTCGAAAGCCGTAGCATGGGTGTCCACCAGACCGGGGCACGTTCATATCGCGCCTTCCGTTGAGAGCTATCGTCAGTCATGGCCGCCTCCCGCGCGGTGCGAGCAAGTCTTCGCATGGCGAAACGAAGCGTTTGCTAAGCGCTGACAAGCGGCGGCGCAAGGCTCGATAGAGAACAGCGCGCGCCCTTACGGCGCGAGGTCGGAGACGATCTCTGGCGCCGGTTTCACGCTGGTGACGTCCTTCACGCAGACGCCGGCGTAAAGCGCGACGGCCTCCTTGAGATGCGCCGGCATCTCAGGCGTGAGCGTGACCGGCGTGTAGACGGGAAAGCGGAGCGACTGGCGCCGCGCCATCGCGGCGCCGCCATCGTTCGCGGCGAGCCGAGAGGCGGCGCGGGCCGCGGCGTGGAGCGGCTTCAAGTAACGAGGCTCGCGCCCCTCCGCCGAGCACCAGCGTTTGGTGGCGGCGTTGGGGATCACGCGATGCGGATCGCGCCAGCCGACGCCGAAGAGCTGCGTGACGACCGTGCCGTCCGCCTCGATAAGCGCCGTCTTATAGGCGTCATGCGCCGCGGCTTCCGGCGAGGCGAGAAAGCGCGTGCCGGCGCAGACCGCATCCGCGCCGAGCGCGCGGCAGGCCGCGGCGCTGGCTGCGTCGTGAACGCCGCCGGCGCCGATGATCGGATGATCGGGAAAGCGCGCTCTCAGCTTAGGAAGCAGCGTGGCTAAGGGCGTCTCGCCGCGGAGATGACCTCCCGCCTCAAAACCTTGCGCGATGAGCCCATCGGCGCCGCCGGCGATCGCGCGGGCCGCCTCCGTCTCGTCTCCGACCTGGAAGAGAACGATCTTGCCCGCCTCCTTCAGCGCGGTCAGGAGCGGTTGGTCGAAACCAAAAAAAAGCGTCACGATCGGAACCGGCGCCGCCAGGCAGGCGCTGATATGCGCGCGCGTGACGATCGGGAGGAGCAAATTCGCGGCGTAAGCGCGGCCCGCGAGCCGCTCATCGATCGCGCGCAGCTCTGCTGCGAACGCATCGGGCGGCAGATAGCCGAGCGTCCCAAGGCCGCCCGCCTCGGAGACGGCGACGACCAGCTCGCGCCGCGAGACGCCGCCCATCGCGGCCTGCAGCACAGGCCGCTCTAGGGATAAGAGATCGCACGCATCGACCATGGCGCTCCTCCAAAACAAGGCCTTCGCAACGCTACTGCGCGGATTGCGGCGGTTCCAGCGGCGGCGCGCCGGCGTTTTCGCGCGCGCTGCTATGCGTCCAGCGCGCGCCTCAGCGCGGGGGGGCTTTGATAGGTTTCGCCCCTCGGCGCAGACGGGCGGCGCAGAGGGGCGGCGCAGAGGGGCGGCGGAGGGCCGGAGATGCTTGGATTATTGGGCGTTCTACTCGCGCTGGGCGGTCTGATCACGCTCGCCTATCGCGGTTGGAGCGTCGTGCTGCTGGCGCCGGTCGCCGCCGCGGTGGCGACGCTCTTCGCGCTTGAGGCGCCGCTCCTGGCCTCCTACACGCAGATCTACATGCCGGCGCTTGGGCGGTTCATCATCGCCTTCTTTCCGCTGTTCCTTCTCGGCGCGCTTTTCGGGCGATTGATGGACGACACCGGCGCCGCGCGGCGGATCGCCGACAGCGTCAGCGGCGCGCTCGGGCCGGAGCGGGCGATCTTGGCGACGGTGCTCGCTTGCGCCGCGCTGACCTATGGCGGGGTCTCGCTCTTCGTGGTGGCCTTCGCCGTCTATCCTGTGGCGGACGCGCTCTTCCGCGCCGGCGGCGTGCCGAAGCGGCTTTTGCCCGCGGCGATCGCGCTTGGCGCTTTCACCTTCACCATGTCGGCGCTGCCCGGCGCGCCGGCGATCCAGAACGCGATCCCGATGCCGTTCTTCGGCACGACGCCTTTCGCGGCGCCCGGGATCGGCCTCATCGCCGGCGCGATCATGCTGCTGGGCGGGCTCGCCTGGCTCGATCGCTGCCGCGCGCGGAGCCTTGCGGAGGATCCGGCGGCGCCGCCCTATCTCGCCGGGCTGCCGCCCGAGATCGTGGAGGAGATCGAAGCCAAAGGGATCAGCGCGGTCCAACCTGTCGGCGCCGCCGGCTTCACGCCCGCGTCGGAGCCTGCGCCCGGTCCGGCGCTCTGGCTTGCGGCGCTGCCCATCGCGCTGGTGATCGGCCTCAACTTCCTTCTGAGCGTGCATATCTTTCCGGCGCTCGACACGAGCTATCTCGCCGAGCCCGCTTTTGGCGCGGTGACGATCGACGCGGTGCGCGGCGTCTGGGCGATCATCGTCGCGCTGTGCGCTGCGATCCTTTCGCTTCTCGCGATCAGTTTGATGGACGCGCCGGGCGCGCGGCCGATCGATCACAAAGCCTCGCTGATGGCGGGCGCGGACGCCTCGATCGCGCCGCTTTTCAACACGGCGAGCCTGGTGGGGTTCGGCGCCGTGGTGGCGAGCCTGCCGGCCTTCGCGTTGGTGCGCGCCGGCGTCGAAGGCCTGAGCGCCGATCCTGTGATCGGCCTGGCGATCTCCGCAAGCGTGCTCGCCGGGCTCACGGGCTCGGCCTCGGGCGGGATGACCATCGCGCTCGACGCGCTGGGGGCGGACGCGCTGGCGGCGGCCACGGCGAGCGGCGTCGCGCCCGAGCTATTGCACCGAGTGACCACGCTCGCCACCGGCGGCTTGGACGCGCTGCCCCATAACGGCGCGGTGGTGACGCTGCTCGCGATCTGCGGGCTCGGCCATCGCCAAGCCTATGGCCCGATCTTCGCCGTCGCGGTGGCGATCCCGCTGGCGGCCCTCGCCGCGGCGCTGGCGCTCGGCGGTCTCTTCGGCGCGTTTTAGACGGCTTCGTCTTCTTTGGGCGCGAGTCCATACGCGTCGAGATGCGCGCGGGCGACGGCGACCGGCTCGTTCAGGGCCAGATCCGGGCGCCCGGTCGGCGCATGGGCGCGCGAATGGTCGAGCGCGGCGCGCAGACGCTCCGGCGTCAGCGGTCCGTCGAAGGTCTGCAGCCAATCGGGGCCGACTTGCGCGGCCAGCTCTCCGATCGCGCCTTTAGCCGGCGCGAGGCAGGGCGCGTCGAGCGACAGAGCCGTCACCACGCTGCCCGAATTCAAAATGTTCGAGAAATTGAAAACTGACAGGTTCGAGGCCTTGTAATAGGAGGTGAGATCCTCGTCCGAGAGCGCTTCATTGACGAAGAGGACGCCCGCCTCCGCGGCGGCGGCCTCGATCTGAGCCTTCAGGCCTTCATCGCGGCAGAGACCGGCGACTAGCGCGAATTCATCGGGCTGGCGCACGGCTTGGAAGCTCTTCAGAAACTCGATCACGCCTTTGTAGCGCCGGACATAGCCGAGCATCGTCGCAAGGCGCGCATCGGCGTCGAGCCCGAGATCGGCGAGGATCCGCTCGCGCGGGCGCCACTCCGTGTAAACGTCGCGGTAATGCGGATGCGGCGCGACGACGAACTGCGCGTGCGCCACTTCCGGCGCGCCGGCGCGGATCTCGTCCTCGATGCTGGCGCTCATGCAGATCACCGCATCGACTTCGCTCATGATCTTCGGCGCGTATTTTTGAAAGCCGGCGCGGTGCGCCGGCGGCACGCCATCATGCGGCGCCAGATTGTGCGCGGTCCACACCACGCGGCCGCCGCGCTCCTTCACCCGGCGGCACGCGCCCAGCAATTGGCGATACCCAAGGTAGCTCAGCACGCCGGTGCGCCGCGCCGGACCGGATTGATACATGCGCTCGATCCAGTGGATGTGCAGCACGCTGGCCGGCGGATTGCTCTTGAGCGGGCGGTAGTTTTCGAGCGCGTAGCCGAAGCGCGCCAACCCGCTCTCCAAGGTTGCGAAATACGGGTTCGAGCGCTCGCCGAGCGAGGCTGGAAAGGAAAGAATGCGGTCCATGGTCTCGTCCCCCTGCGTCGGCGGTCGTGCGGTTCTCGCGCTAAGGGCGGTGTTCCGCGAGAACCGCGACCGCGTCAAGCCGCGGCGCTGCGGCGCAGCAGAGCGCGGCGGCTTATCCGCTCTGTCTTTGGCCGTTTCGTGTAAAGTCAACGACTTCGCGCTCAAAACCGCACAGATTGCGCCAGAATGAGACATTGCTTGCGAATAAAAACCCGGCGCGAGCGTCCTTCATGCCGGTTATCCCCAGAAAAATTGTGTCAAAGCGCTGATAAATAAAAAGGAAGGCATGGCTTGCGAGGCGATTTTCTGGACCGTTCCTTGCTTAATCGTAAAAGTTAATTGGCTCTGGACAGAAAGGCGGCCTCGGTTAGTGTCCGGCGCGAGGGGAATCGCTGCGGCGGCGCACAACCAGAAGGCGCTCCCAGCGCATCTGCGCGCGGCCGGCGTCGGAAGGCCTCCGAGAGCGGTTTTGCGGCGCAGGGCGCTCCTTGGAAGAGGGCGTTCCTTGGAAGAGGGCGGTCTTTGGAAGAGGGCGGATCTTGGAACTGGCCCGTCCTGGGGAAAAGGCGGTCCTGGGGAAAGCCAGGCTCAGTGTGGGGAAGCCATGAAGCCGTTGCACTGTTTCACCACCGCGATGCTCGATGAGACCGGCAGGAACGCCAATCTCGACCGGCTCGTCGCCTCGTTGCGGGACGCCCGAGGCGAGGGCGGACCGATTTCGCTTTATCTGTTGCTGCAGAACGCGAAGGGCGAGGTTGGCCACGACCTTTCCGATCCGTTCATCGCGCTCGATGCGGCGCCCGAGAAGATGAGCCTCTCCAAAGCGCGAAACCGCTTGCTCGCGCAGCATCTGGCGGCGGTCGACGACGAGGATATCGTCGCCTTCCCCGATGACGATGCGTGGTATCCCCCGGGCTTCGTGGCGCATCTGCGCGCGTTGTTCGAAGAGCGGCCGACGCTCGATTTTTACTTCTGTCATTACGCCTCCGAGCCCGATGCGGCGCAGAGCAGCCGTTCCGTCGAGCCGGATGTGGGCCAAGTGCTCCGGTTCGCGTCCTCGAACACCATTTTCGCGCGCGGCGGCGCGGTGCGCGCGGTGGGCGGCTTCGACGAGGATTTGGGCGTCGGCGCGCCGCTCGGCGGCGGCGAGGACACGGACTTCGCCCTGAGGCTCCGTGCTGCGAGCCGCGAAGTGCTGGGCGCGCAGCAATGCCTCGTCGGCCACCGCGATCGCCAGAACGAGCATCGAAGCCGCTATTATCGTGGGTCGCTCGCGGCGATTTCGCGGAACACCAATCGCGAGGCGTCGCTTTATTTTCAGCTCGCGCGAAAGATCGGCGTGGGCGGCTTTTACGTGCTGAAGGGCGAGCACTCGCTCAAGACCTGGGTGGCGACCACGGCGGAGGCGCTGAAGGCGCCGCGGGCCAAGGCGCCGGACGCGGAATGATCCAGTCGGCAACTGAGGAGGGGGCGGCGACGACATGAGCGAGATGGAGCGAAAAACCGTCCTGGCGGTGGCCTCGGGCGGCGGTCATTGGCAACAGCTGATGTTGGTCGCCCAAGCCTTCGACGGCTTTGATGTGCGTTACGCGACGACGATGGAGGGGCTCACCGCGGCGGAGCCGGACGGCTCGCCGGCGGAGGTGACGCTGATCCGCGACTTCAATCGCTCCAATCCGCTGGTGATGCTGAAAGCCGCGCGGCAATTGATGGCGCTCTGCCGTCGCGTGCGCCCGAGCGTGGTGGTCAGCACCGGCGCGGCGCCGGGCTTGCTGGCGCTGGCTGTGGGCAAGCTCTATGGCGCGCGAACGATCTGGATCGATAGCGTCGCCAATTCGGAGAAACTGTCGATGTCGGGCAAAACAGCCGGCTGGATCTGCGATTTATGGGTCACCCAGTGGCCGCATTTGGAGAAGAGCCCGAAGCTTCGTTATTTTGGCAGGTTGTTGTGATTTTCGCGACTGTAGGCACTCAATTGCCGTTTGAACGGCTGATCCGCGCGCTGGATCGCATGGCGCCCGCCATCGGCGCGCCGGTGATCGCGCAAACCGGCGCGCTCAGCTTCGCGCCGGCGCATATCGAAACGCATTCGGTTATGGCGCCGACCGAGTTCGATGAGCGTTTCCGTTCGGCGGAGTTGATCGTCGCCCATGCGGGCATCGGCACGATCTTGATGGCCAAGCGCCATGGCAAGCCGCTGATCATTTTTCCGCGCCGCGCCGCCTTGGGCGAACATCGCAACGATCACCAAATCGCCACGGCGCGCTCTTTCGCCGAAGAGATTGGCGTGCATGTCGCTTATGAGGAAGAGGATCTCGAGCGCTTGATCAGCGAGCGGCCGCTTGCGCCGGCGTCCGACGCGCCGCCCGCCGAGCGCGCGCCGCTGCTGCAAGCGCTCAACGCCTTCGCGCATGGTCTTGATCCTTAAGCGAGCCGCCCCGCCTTCGCCCGGCGCTGTCCGCCGCTCACCCCTTGCATAAGAAAAGCGATCCGCGCCCATGACCTCCTCGATCAGCGTCGTCATCCCGGTGAAGAACAGGCCCGATGTGATCCATCGCGCCCTCGACAGCGTCGCTAAGCAAACGCTGCCGGTGCATGAGGTCATCATCGTCGATGACGGCTCCACTGACGATACGCCGGAGCAAGCGGCGCGTCGGAGCGGCGAGTTCCCGTCGCTACAAGTGATCCGGCTGAAAGAATCGGTCGGCGCCGCCAGCGCGCGCAATATCGGCGCGCGCGCCGCCAGCGGCGAGATGATCGCGCTTCTGGATTCCGACGACGCCTGGATGCCGGAGAAAATGGAGCAGCAAGAGGCGCTGCTGCGTCGGAACCCCGGCGCGCCGATCTGCTTCACCGGCACGGTGGTGCGGTTCCGAAAGCGCAAGGCGAATGTCGTGATCCCGCCGCCTGTGATCACGCAGCGCGATTTCTTCAGGCGCAATATGGCCGGCGGCTGCACCCTGGCGATGATCCGCCGCGACGCGTTCTTCGAAGTCGGCGGCTTTCGCGACGGCATGCCGAGCTGCCAGGATTGGGAGTTCTGGATCCGTCTGGCGGGACTGGGCGAGACCGTGTGCTGCCAGGCCGGGCTCTCAGAGTATTTCTTCGACGGCGCCGCGCGCATCACGAAAAATCTGCAGCGCGCGCTCGAAGGCCATCAGATCGTGTTCGAGAGCATTTACACGCGCGCCGATCCCGCGGAGCTGCCGGCGATCAAGGCTGAGCACAATAAGCGGCTCTCAGAGCTGTTCTCGACGCATCATTTCAGGCCTGTTCCGGCGACGCGCTGCGCGCTCTCGGCGATCTGGCATGATCCAAAGCCGCGCCGCGTCGTCGATTTGGCGCGCACGCTCGGGCGCTTGACGGTCTATCATTTGAACTGAGCCCACCTTGACCGATCTGGACCGACCTGCGCGCGCGGCCGCGCTTTCACCGCTCCGACGCGGCTCCCATCAGCCTAGATTGCACGCAGTGCGAGCGGCGCGCGTCGGAATCGGCGCGGCGCGCACCCGCTCTCGCGCCGCCTCCTAGGCCGCTTTTGACGACGCTTCGCGTGCTTTTTGGTTAAACACCAAAACTTTCAACAGTTTTCCCCTGGCCGCATCCACAGAATTCCGCAGGCCGTCACCTTGACCGGATGCGGCGAGGAGGCGATTTTCTCACCACTCGAGTGTGTTCGGCAGTGCACGTAATGCGCGCGCTTTCGCCAAACTCGCCGACGGTGCGGCCTTTGCGCCGTCCATGAAACAGAAAAGGCTCAACAATAAGCGAAGAGGCGGCAGTGACGGGCGAACCTAAATCATCTAGCACCATAGCGATTATCTGCGAAGACGCTTATGGCAAATTGCGCCAGCTTGAAGTGAGGGCGCGAACGCGATCGAACGTCGATACCGATTACTTTGAGAGTCTGCTCGCAGCGAGCCGGGAATTGCGCAAAGCGGCGCGCGAGGTGCGCCTCTATTCTGAGAGCATCCGCGACAAGCAACGCGCTTGAGATGCGCCATCGCCTTAAGCGCTCTTGGTCGGCGCCGGTTTGACGAAGCGCCGCCGCGCATGCTTGCCTGATTAGCGTGCGCTCTGAACGGCGCGTGATCCGGGCGAGGAATTTTAGCGATGGCGCGGCCGCTCCGCATTCAAAACAGCGTCGTGCTGGTCACCGGCGGCGGCAAAGGCATCGGCTTGGAACTGCTGCGCGAGGTTGCGCGGCGCGGCGGTCATCCGATCGCCGTTGAGGTCGACCAGGCGCTCGCGACATCGCTGAGCGATGAGTTTGGAGCGACAGGCGCGGTTCATCAGGCCGACGTGCGCGACGCCGAGGCGATGGCTCGGATCGTCGAGGACACCACCGCGCGCTTCGGCCGCCTCGACGTCGTCATCGCCAATGCGGGGATCGAGCGGATCGATCCGGTGTGGTCGATGCCCAATGACGTTTTCGAAGACGTCATAGAGATCAATGTTCTCGGCACCTACCGCACGCTCAAGCCGGCTTTTGAGCCGGTGATCCGGTCCGGCGGGCATCTCCTCACCATCGCCTCGATCGCGGCGCTGATCCCGTTTCCGCTCGGCTGCGCCTATGGAACCTCAAAGGCGGCCGTCGACATGATGATGCGGATCATCCGCATGGAGCTCGACGGCACGGGCGCGACGGCCGGCGCCGCGTATTTCGGGATAGTGCGGACGGATATGGGCGACCGGGTGCATAACCATCCGGTGGTCAGCGCGACGTCGAAACGGCTGCCGACGCGCCTTTTAGGCGTGACGCCGACGCCGACAGCCGACCGCGCCGCCAAAGCGATCCTCGACGGCGTCGAGCGGCGCAAAGCGCGCGTCTACGCGCCTTATATGATCCGCTACACCTACTTCTTCCGCGGCGTGTTCGGCCAATTCGACGGCGTCAATGCGCGGATGATGAAACTCAGCCAAGAGATCCGGAACGCCTACGGCCCGCCGCCGGGCTCGGGCTGACGCGCACGGCGCAGCGCTAAAGGGCTCTTTCGTTTGTAATTTCGCCGCATCGCCATGTTTAAGCGTCCGCGCCGCCCGCGCCGCGCGGCGCGCTGTCGAAGGACAAGGAACGGCGCTATGGACGCCTATGAACGGTTTTTGCAGGAGTATGGCCTGCTCTGCGTCGCGATTTGCGCGGTTCTGGGCGGGTGCGTCGCTGTTTTCGCGCATGTCGACGTAGCTGATAAGGTCTATGTTGGGACCATTCTCGCCGCGTTCATCGGCGGCGCAATCGGCGGCGGACTGCTGGGCGCGTTGATGGTCTTTGTCGTCCCGCCGCTTCTTGTGATCGTAGCGGCCATCGCAGCTGTGGGCGGAGCGCTCGCTTTGCTGTTGTGGATCGTCGGCTTGATCCTGAGCATCCGCGTCGCCTGAGTATTCTGGGCTCGACGGCATCGCGCCGAGCCCAAACGACTTAAGATGTCTTCCTTCTTAAGATGTCTTCGCACGCTCGATCGACTGCATGATCAAATCATGCGCGATGGGCACGTCGCGCCAGGCGCCGACGCGGACCCATTTTTCGGGCTCTAGATCTTTATAGTGCTCGAAGAAGTGCTTGATCCGATCGAGATCGATCTCCGGCACATCCTGCCAGCTCTTCACACGATCATAGAGCTTCGTGATGTGCGGCGCCGGCACCGCCAGGATCTTCTCGTCGCCGCCCGCTTCATCCTCAAGCTCGAGCACGCCGATGGGGCGCACCGACATCAACGCGCCAGGCTGCACCGGCATGCGGCCGACCACCATCACATCCATCGGATCGCCGTCATCAGCCAGGGTATGCGGAATAAAGCCGTAGTTACACGGGTAGAACATCGTCGTGTAGAGGAACCGGTCGACGGTGATGGCGCCTGAGTCCTTGTCGAACTCGTATTTGATCGGATCTGAGCGCATCGGCACTTCGATGATCACGTTCACTTCATGAGGCGGATTGGCGCCGATGGCGACCTTGGCGATGTCCATGATGTCCCCTTTTTCGCGGGTCGCGCCAATCAGCGGCGCAGGTCCAAGCTTACCGGAGCGGTCGCGGCGGCGTCGTCGCAGGAGCCGTTCACGAGAAACTCACTTCAATTCAGTCGCGTGCCACGCAAAGCATGAGCGCATTGGCAGGCCTCTCAGCCGCCGGTCGGCTCAATATTTTGGTTAGGCGCCGCGCAAGTGCGGAGCAAGCGCCATCATGCCGCTGCGGCCGCGTCGCTCGGTCGCTCGCCCTCGCGCGCTCGGGCCGCCGGGCGCGCAGATGTGAACGGCCGCGCGCCGATCGCGCCGCCGCAGGGCTGGCCGCTCCGCCCGCCGCCCTTTAGGTCTCGACGCAGAGGCGCCGCATCAGGGTCGGCGCGGGAGGGGAGGGCCGCAATGCCGACGGAACGCATTTCATTTCCAGGTCATGACGGCGCGATGTTGGCTGCGCGATTGGATGCGCCGGCGCGCGGCGCGCGCGCTTACGCGCTGTTCGCCCATTGCTTCACCTGCGGCAAGGATATCGCCGCCGCAAGGCGCATCGCGGCCCGGCTGACCGAGGCGGGTGTCGCCGTGCTGCGGTTTGATTTCACCGGGCTCGGCCATTCCCAAGGCGAGTTCGCCAATACGACCTTCAGCTCGAATGTGCGGGATCTCTTGGCCGCGGCGGCGTGGCTGCGCGCCGAACGCGAAGCGCCGCAGCTCCTCGTCGGCCATTCGCTCGGCGGAGCGGCGGCGCTGGCGGCGGCGGCGGAGATCCCGGAGCTGCGCGCGGTTGCGAGCCTGGCGGCGCCCTACGACCCTGCGCATGTGCTCCATAATTTCGGCTCGGATCTTGAGACGGTGCGTCGCGAGGGCGAGGCCGAGGTGTCGCTGGCCGGGCGCCCGTTCCGTATCAAGCGCGGCTTCATCGAGGATGTGGAGCGGACCAAGATCGACGCGGCGCTCGGCGCCATGAAAAAGGCGCTGCTTGTGATGCACGCGCCGCGGGACGCGACGGTGGGCGTCGAGAACGCCACCGACATCTTCATTGCGGCCAAGCACCCGAAGAGCTTCGTCAGCCTCGACGATGCGGATCACTTGATCACGCGTGACGCCGACGCCGTCTACGCCGCGGATGTCATCGCCGCCTGGGCGCAGCGCTATATCGAGCTGACGCCCGAGGCGCATCCCGGCGCAGGCGCCGGCGAGGGCGCGGTGCGTTCGGCCGAGGCGAGCCCGAACGGGTTTTTGCAGGATGTGCATGCGGGTGGTCATCATCTCTTGGCGGACGAGCCTGCGTCGGTCGGCGGCACGGATCTCGGCCCGACGCCGTATCAGCTCGTGGCGGCGGGGCTGGCGAGTTGCACGGCGATGACGGTGCGGATGGTGGCGCGGCGCAAGGGCATGGCGCTCGACCATGTCACGGTGGATGTGCGTCACGACAAGGTTCACGCCGCCGATTGCGAGGCGTGCGAGACGCGGGAGGGGCGGATCGACCAGTTCGAGCGCATGGTGCGGCTCGATGGCGCGCTCAGCGAGGAGGAGCGCGCCAAGCTTCTCGAAATCGCTGACAAATGCCCGGTCCATCGGACGCTTGAGCGCTCCTCGAGCATCGTAACCACCCTGGCGCCGAGAGAGTGAGAGAGCGCTCCAACAAAAAAGAGCCTCGCGACGGCGAGGCTCTTTCGAGGTCGAGGCGGAACTCTAAGGATCAGCCCAGCTTGGCGTAATGCTTCAGGATGCAGCGGCCGAGCGCCTCGACGCCGCCGAAGCCGCCGCCGACCGCGATGGTCGCGGTGAGGTCCGTCGCCTCCTCAGGCGCGAAGCGCAGGCGCGAGCCGGCGAGATCGATATGGCCGAGGCACGCGCGGGTGGTCTCGTAACCGGCCGAGCGCGCCAGACGCGAGATCAGCGCTTCCGGCAGGCCGTCCATCTGCGCTTCAGAGCCTTGAACGGCGATGCGGTCGCCCTCTTGCCGCACGGCGAAGCGCAGCGCGGTCGGCGCGGTCATGGTGCGCTCGGTCAGGCTCTCATGGAACGCGGCGTCCATCGCGATTGAGCCGCTCTCGCCGGCGAAGGACGCCGCCTCGATGCGGTTGACGCCGCAATAGCTGATCTCGACCGGCTTGGCGCCGATCGCGGCGGCGGCGGCTTTGGCGATCGCGCCCGGCGAGGGCGCAGGGGCGGCGGCGCGCTGCGCCTCAGCGCTTTGCGCCGACGCGGCGGGCGCGGCCGATGGGGCCGGGATTGGCGAGGCGCCCGCCTCCGCCATCGCCTCGGCGGCCATTTCCGCGAGCGCCGCTTCCGACATGCCGCGCAGCCGCGTCGCCATCGCCGGCGGCAGGCTCGCCATCAGCGCCGCTCGCGGCATGGCGGCGAGTTCGGCCGGCGTTTTGCGGGCCAGCTGCGGCGGCAGCTTCGACGCTAGCGACGGCGGCAAGCTCTGATGCGCGGCGTCGCCGAGCACCGAAATCGCCGCGGCCGCGGCGCCGGCGTCGGCGGTGATGATCTCCGGCGCGGCTTCCAAGAGATCCTCGACGGCCGCGGCGCGGAGCGTGTGCACGACCTCGCAGCCGGCCTCGGGGCGCAGCGCGGTGACGATTTCGTCATGGAGGCGCGCCTCGCCGCCGCCGAGCGCGCCGACCGGCCAGCTTTGGGCCGCGAGATGGAACATCGAGGTCTCGCCCTCGCGCGAGGCGCCGAGCCAGACCAGCGCCCGCGGCGGCGCGGCGGCGTCATCGCGCTCTCGCCCGGCGAGCGCCAGCGCGTCGATCTGGTGCAACCCAACAGGCGCCCAAACGGTTACGCCGTGAACATACGCCGCCGCCGCGCCCATGGCGGTGGCCGCCGCCGCCAGAACGCCGATGACGAAGACCCGCCGTATCAGGCGCAGCAGCGCGCCGATCGGCCGAAGAATGAAACGCGAAAGCATAGACGCCGCTCCCCATCGCGCCGCTCTGAGAGCGGCGTTCCCACATCGCGCGCGGCGGCGGCGTTCGCCGACAACCGCGCCTCGGCGCTAGGGTCTCCGCCGCGCGCTAAAGAACCGCGAAAGGATGTGGACAATGAAGCGTTGCAGGGTGAGCGGGTGGTGAACCGGGTCCTTGTCGCGCAATCGCCAGGAAATATTACATTTTCTCTCGGGTGTTTCGGCTGGCGAGGTCCGGAGGCTAGAGCGCGATAACCGGGGCGAGATGGCGCTCATACATCCGGTCTCGATGAGCCAACAGCGCCGGGTCGAGCGCGGCGGCCGTCGCCGCATCGCGGCTCTCGAAGGCGGCGCGCAGGCTTTCCCGCATGGCGCAGCGCTCAGGCGGAAGCGGCGCGAAGAGCGCCATGGCGGCGGCGAGAGAGACATCCGGCGCGGTGGGCGCCGCGCCGAGCAGATAGCCGCTTTCCGACGCCTTCAGCCGCTCGGAGAAAAAGGTCAGCAGCGCCGCGACGCGGGACGCGGCGCTCGCGCCGGCGTCCTGCGCCGCGCGGTATTTCTGCGCGAGATAGCGCGCCGCCCCAGCGGCGAAGCCGCCAGCGCCTTTCAGCCCGGCGTGGACGAGCTGCTCGCGGCGCGCCCAGGCGAGCCCTTGCTCGCCGAGAAGCTCATGGCAGAGGCCGAAGGCGAGGGCGCGCGTTTCGGCGTCGCGCGGCAGCAGCGCCGGCTCGGGCGCCAACCGCTCCGCCAGGAGCAGGATTTCGGCCCAGCCGCTGCGCGGCGGCTCGTCCTCGTAACGCGCCACCGGCGCGCTCGCGGCGCCGGCCCAGGCGATCAGCGCCGCGTTCTGATGATCAAGCCGGATCGCGGTCACATCCAGCCCCTTCATATGAAAGAGACCCTTGGCCGCTTCGCTCCAAGGGCTCGGAACGCCGCCGACCACCACCAAGCGCAGCCCGCCGCGGGCTTTGGCCTCCTCAAAGCCTAGATAATCGAAGCCCAAGCGGTTTTCTCCTCATTGCAGGCGGGGAGAGGGCTGCGAGCCCCTTGCCCGGTCGCCGCGCCGCGCCGTAAGCCGGGGCGACCGGGCGGCTTCTAATGCGCGGATGGTCGAAGGAGAGGCGCGAATGATCGTCGACGGCAAGCCCATGCGGCCGATTTTCGTGGAGGAGGACGCGGTCAAGATCATCGATCAGCGCCGGCTGCCCTTCGCGCTCGAGATCGCGACGCTCGGCGCCGAGGCGGAGGCGGCGACGGCGATCAAGGAGATGGCCGTGCGCGGCGCGCCGCTGATCGGCGCGACCGCCGCTTACGGGCTCGCGCTGGCCATGCGCGAGGACGCCTCCGACGACAATCTCGCCGGCGCCAAAGCGCGCCTCGCCGCGACGCGGCCGACGGCGATCAACCTGGCCTGGGCGCTCGAGCGGGTGGGCGCGGCGCTGATCGAGGCGCCGGCGAGCGAGCGCGCCGATCTCGCCTGGGCTGAGGCGGCGGCGATCGTCGAAGAGGATGTGGCGCTCAACCGCGCGATCGGCGAGGTGGGCCTCGCCGTGCTGCGCGAGGCGGCGGAGCGGGGCGATGGGCGCATCTCGGTGCTGACGCATTGCAACGCCGGTTGGCTCGCGACTTGTGATTGGGGCACGGCGACCGCGCCGATCTATCTCGCCCATGATGAAGGGATCGACGTCCATGTTTGGGTCGATGAGACGCGCCCGCGCAATCAGGGCGCCTTTCTCACGGCGTGGGAGCTGCATAATCACGGCGTGCCGCATCGCGTGATCGCGGATAACGCCGGCGGGCATTTGATGCAGCGCGGCGCGGTGGATCTTTGTCTCGTCGGCACGGACCGCGTGACGCGCCGCGGCGATGTCTGCAACAAGATCGGCACGTATCTCAAAGCCTTGGCCGCGCATGACAATGGCGTGCCGTTTTATGTCTGCCTCCCTTCGCCGACAATTGATTGGACGGTGTCTGACGGGCTGGCGGAGATCCCCATCGAGGAGCGCGCCGCGGCGGAGGTCTTGGAGATCCAAGGCCAGGGCCCGGACGGCGTGGTGCGTCCGAGCCGGATCGTCTCGCCCGGCTCGGGCGCGGCCAACCCCGCTTTCGATGTAACGCCGGCGCGGCTCGTGAGCGGTCTCATCACCGAACGCGGCCTGGCCGAGGCGAGCGAAGCGGGCCTCTCGCTGCTTTTTCCCGAAGCGGGGTGACGCGGCGTGGCGCGAGAGGGGCGGGGACGGGCGCGGGCTTCCCGCGCCGGCGCGGCTGCGGTCGCTAAGCCGGCGGCGCGGCGCGTGATGAAGGACAAGGCGCTGAGGAGCGCCGTGATCGAGGCCGGTCGGCGCATGAACGCGATCGGGCTCAATCAAGGAACCTCGGGCAATCTCTCCGTCCGGCTGCCCAAAGGGCGCGGGATCCTGGTCACGCCGTCGAGCGTGCCTTACGAGGCGATGGCGCCGGGCGATGTGATCGAGATGGGCTGGGACGGCGCTTGGCGCGGGGCTGAGGGGCGGCGGCCCTCCTCCGAATGGCGCTTTCACCGCGACATCCTTGCGGCGCGGCCAGAGTTCGGCGCGGTCGTCCACGCGCATCCGATCCACGCCACGGCGCTCGCCTGCCATGGTCGGGGGATCGAGCCCTTTCATTACATGGTCGCCACCGCCGGCGGGCGAGATGTGCGCTGCGCGCCTTATGCGCTTTTCGGCGGTCAAGAGCTGAGCGATCTCGCTTTGGCGGCGCTTGACGGGCGCAAGGCGTGTCTCTTGGCGCATCACGGGCTGATCGCCTGTGGCCGCGATCTTGAGCAAGCGCTCGCCGTCGCCGTCGAGGTCGAGACGCTCGCTGCGCAATATCTCGCCGCCTGCGCCCTCGGCGAGCCGCCGCTGCTCTCAGACGCGGAGATCGACGCGGTGCTCGAGAAGATCGCATCCGGGCCAGGCTATGGCAGCGCGTGATCCGATCGCGTCCAATCGGGGGGTGGGGCGGCGCTTTGGCCTCGAATCGCGAGGAAGGTTCGAAAGGAGGAGAGTCTGATAAGGAGGAGGGTTTGAAAGAATGAGCGCGCCATGGCCAATCGAAGGAAGCGTCGCCGTGGTGACGGGCGTTGGGCCCGGAACCGGCGCGGCGTTGGCGACGCGCTTCGCCGCGGGAGGGTATCGCGTCGCCATGTTGGCGCGGTCCGAGGAGCGGTTGGCGGCGCTTGCCGAGACGCTCAGCGGCGCGGTCGCCTTTCCTTGCGACATCGCCGATGAAGCGGCCCTGGCGGCGTGCTTGGCGGAGATCCGCGATCGCTTAGGCGCGCCGCGCGTTATCGTCCACAACGCCGTCGGCGGCGCCTTCGGAGACTTCATGGAGACCAACGCCTCGATCCTGCGGCGCAACTTCGAGGTGAACGTCACGGCGCTTTTGCACCTAGCGCAGGCGACGGCGCCCGCGATGATCGAGCAGGGCGGCGGCGCGATCGTGGCGACGGGCAACACCGCCGCTTATCGCGGCAAACCCGCCTTCGCCGGCTTCGCGCCGACCAAGGCCGCTCAGCGGATCCTGCTTGAGAGCATCGCGCGCAGCGCTGGGCCGAAGGGCGTTCACGCGGCTTACGTCGCGATCGACGCCGTGATCGACACGCCGCGGGCGCGGCGGATGGCGCCCGATCAGCCGGACGCCTTCTTCGCCAAGCCTGCCGATATCGCCGAGGAAGTCTGGCGCATCGCCCACCAGCCGCGCTCCACCTGGAGTTTTGACTCTGTGATCCGGCCTTTCGGTGAGGCGTGGTGAGACGCGGTAGTGCGCAGCAATACAACGACTTACTCGAACACTCAGAGCTTGGGGGCGAGGATGATCGAAGATGCGATGGCGGACGCGTTTATCGCCCGAGCTCACGCTGCGACCGGCCTCGATCGCCGCATCATATCAGCCTCTGTGGCGCCAGCGATTGGATTTAACGAAGCGTCCTTATCAGGTCAGCACACGGCTCGGATTGGCGGTGCGCCGCAGCTTGCCAAGGGTTCCTCCTGGCCGCATCGTTCGCCACTTCCTAATGCCGAAGAGTTCGATAAGTGGTTGAAGCGATCTGATGAGACGGAAAACTGGGCGTCGAATGTCCCATTTCTCTTTCTTGCCGAGTTCGATCTCGCCGCAGCGCAGGCCGCCTAGTCGCCGTCTCCAAACGCGAAGCGATGGCTCTTGCCGAAGGCTGGAGGATTGTTGTTTTTCTGAGACCCTGTGGTCGGCCCCATGGGTCAGATGCGCCGAAACTGTTATGTGCGTCACGTCGAAGAGACGGATGAAACTGAGGAGCAGCGACATCCTCTCACTCCGCATCGCGCGATCTTCGAGCTGCCGGACCTATTGCCTGTGCAGCACGCTGTTCTTGTTCCCAGCGTCAGTTGCAAGGATGCATTTTTGTTCCGGGCGGCGTCAAGACTTGCTGGGAAAGCGAAACGCGCTTTTGAAAGGTTTCTGAACGAAGACCCTGTTGTTCGTGTTTGCGATTGGGAATGGTCAGCGCATCGCATTCTTGGATGGCCAACGCCGCAGCAAACCGATCCTGAAAACGAAGCGGCCGCCGAAAGAGCTGGCGTATTCGATGTGCCCAAAAGTTGGGGTTCTCTAGCGCACAACGATCCTCGCCTAAAGGGTTGGATGCTTCTTCTTCCAGTCGGATCGCCACATGCGATGTCCGACTCTTGGGCCGAGGGCCACCTCTACTTCGTGATCAGGAACGAAGATGCGGCGGCGGGGCGTTTCGATCAAACCTACGCTGTGCACCAGCAGACGTGACGCGCTTACATGTTGAGGCGCGAGGTGCAGAGCAGTCTGGATGCGCTTCACATGCGGGGCGGATCCGCTAAGGTCGCGCAACTTTCATGGTGGGCTCAGACGTCGGCGGCGCCGTGAGGGATCGCACAAGAGGGAGCGAAGGGACGAATGGCGCAGGATCAGGCGGGCGCGGCGGCGGTGGAGATCCGCCATGATTGGACGCGGGCGGAGGTTGAGGCGATCCATGACGCTCCGCTGATGGATCTCCTCTATCGCGCGCAAACCGTTCACCGCGCCGTGTTCGACCCCAACCGCGTGCAGATGAGCCGGCTTCTCTCCATCAAAACCGGCGGCTGCCCGGAGGATTGCGCCTATTGCAGCCAATCGGCTGTGAACGGCTCGACGCTGCCGGCCTCGAAGCTGATGGAGGTCGAGCGCGTCATCGCCGAGGCCAAGCGCGCCAAGGCGGGCGGCGCGACGCGCTATTGCATGGGCGCGGCCTGGCGCAGCCCGAAGGATCGCGACATGGACGCGGTGATCGCCATGGTCCAAGGCGTCAAGGCGCTCGGCATGGAGACCTGCATGACGCTCGGCATGCTGGATGACGATCAGGCGAGCCGGCTGAGCGCGGCGGGCCTCGATTACTACAACCACAACATCGACACCTCTGAGCGCTATTACCGAGAGATCATCACCACGCGGAGTTTTCAGGATCGGCTCGACACGCTGGAGCGCGTGCGGGCGGCGGGGATGAAAGTGTGCGCCGGCGGCATTCTCGGCATGGGCGAGACCGCGATGGACCGGATCGACATGCTCCTGACGTTGGCCACGCTCGAGGCGCATCCCGAAAGCGTGCCGATCAACATGTTGATGCCGCAGGAGGAGACGCCGCTCGGCGCGGCTAAGCCGCTCGATGAGATCGAATTCGTCCGCGCGATCGCCACGGCGCGGATCCTGATGCCGGAGAGCCATGTGCGCCTCTCCGCCGGGCGCAGCGGCATGGGCGACAGCACTCAGGCGCTCTGCTTCTTCGCGGGCGCGAATTCGATCTTTGTGGGCGACAAATTGCTTACGGCCGGCAATCCCGAGGAGGACGCTGACGCCGCGCTCTTCGCCAAGCTCGGCATAGAGGCGATGGAGGTCGGCGAGCATCTGCCTTGCGATCCCGCCGCCGCGGCTGACAGCGGCTCTGGGGCGGAAGTCGGCGCTGGGGCGGAAGTCGGCGTTGGGGCGGAGATGAGCGCGGCGGCGGATTTCGGCGCGACGCGGGCGGAGTGATGGAAGCGGCGTTGGAGCCTTTCGCGCGGCAGCTCGGCGCGCTTGAGGAGGCGGGGCGTCGGCGGCGGCTGAGCCCCGCCCAAGGCGTCGATTTCGCCTCGAATGATTATCTCGGCCTTGCGGCGAGCCCGGAGCTTTCGGCCGCGGCGGCTGCGGCCATGGCGCGGGGCGTGCCGATCGGCGCCGGCGCTTCGCGGCTGCTGCGCGGCAATGATCCTGAGCATGAGGCGCTTGAGGCGGAGGCCGCCGCCGCGTTCGGCGCGGAGGCGGCTTTGTTCTTCGGCGGCGGATTTCAGGCGAATTTCGCGCTCTTCTCCACGCTGCCCCAGCGCGGCGATCTCGTCGTCTATGACGCGCTCATCCACGCCAGCGCCCATGACGGCATGCGCGCCGGCCGGGCTGATCGCGTCGCCGCGGCGCATAACGACGCGCAGGCTTTCGATGACGCCATCACGGCGTGGCGCGCCTCGGGCGGAACCGGTCGGCCGTGGATCGCGGTGGAGAGCCTCTACAGCATGGATGGCGACGTCGCGCCGCTGGACGATCTCGCCGCGGTGGCGGAGCGGCGCGAGGCGATGCTGGTGATCGACGAGGCGCACGCCACGGGCGTCTGGGGCGCGGGGGGGCGCGGGCTCGGGGCCGCTTATGAGGGGCGCGAGACGGTCATCTCGCTCCATACCTGCGGCAAAGCGCTGGGCGCCAGCGGCGCGCTCCTCTGCCTGCCGCGGGTGCTCGCCGATTTCCTGGTGAACCGGTGCCGGCCCTTCATCTACGCCACCGCGCCCTCGCCGCTGATTGCGGCGGTCTGCCGCGAGAGCCTGCGGATCCTGAGCGCCGAGCCCGAACGGCGCGAGCGGCTGCAGGCGATGGCGCGGCGCGTCGGCGCGGCGATGGCGGCGCGCGGCCTCGGCGAGGCGACGGGAACGCAGATCCAGCCGGTGATCATCGGCGATCCTCGGCGCACCATGGCGGTCGCGGCGGCGCTGCAAGCGGACGGTTTCGATGTGCGCGGCGTGCGTCCGCCGACTGTGCCGGAGGGCGCATCGCGCCTGCGCATCGCGCTGACGCTCAACGCGTCCGAGGATCAGGCGATGGCGATGCTGGACGCGCTGGCGTTGGCGCTGTCGGAAGCGCGCGCCGACGAGCCTGAGCGCCGCGGCCTAGGCGCCTCATCCATCGGATCGAGCGAGGAGGCGCGCGCGTGAGCCCGCGTTTCGTCGTCGCCGGCACCGACACGGAGATGGGCAAAACCGTCTTTGCGGCCGCTCTGACCGGCGCGCTTGGCGCGCGGTATTGGAAGCCGGTGCAATCGGGCCTTGAGGAGGCGACCGACAGCGAGACGGTCGCGCATCTGGCGCGGCTCTCGAGCGACCGCGTGCTTCCGGAGGCCTGGCGCCTGCGCACGCCGGCCTCGCCGCATCTCTCCGCCCGCCTCGACGGCGTGCGCATCGATCCCGAGGCGCTGCATCCGCCGCAAACCGACGGTCCCTTGGTGATCGAAGGGGCTGGCGGGCTCTTGGTCCCGCTGACCGAAACGGTGCTCTACATCGACGTCTTCGCGCGCTGGGGTCTGCCGGTGGTGCTGTGCGCGCGCACGGCGCTTGGCGGGATCAACCACGCGCTGCTCTCGCTTGAGGCGCTGCGCCGGCGCAGCGTGCCGGTGCGTGGGGTCGCCTTTCTCGG